>NZ_JBSXNQ010000069.1:0-71046 GCF_056857715.1 Marinobacter sp. L-13 | reverse complement strand
GAGGTGAAAGCCCTGAACAAGAAGGTTCGGGAGCTGGAGCGGATGTTAGGCCGTAAGACGATGGAAGCTGAAATACTCCGGGAAGCCCTGGAGGTGGCTCAGTCAAAAAAGTTGATCTCGCGCATGCCGTTGCTGCCACCGGACGATACCCTCTGAAGCCGGTTGCTGAAGTGCTGAAGGTATCGCGCTCCAATCTGTTGGATCGCCTTCATGGTCGCCAGAAAGGCCGAAGCCCGAGATACAGCAAACAGGACGATGACCGGCATTTACCGTTTATCCGTGAGCTGTGCGAGGCCCGTGCTGCCAATGGCTATCGAAGGATCACGGCTCGACTGAATCGGTTGCTCGCAGCCAACGATGAGCGAGTAAACCACAAGCGCGTGTACCGACTGATGAAGCAGGATGGGCTGCTGTTACCCCGGTATACAGGGCGACCTCAAGAGCGCTGCCACAATGGCCAGGTTATTACGTTGAAGCCGGACCTTCGCTGGTGCTCAGATGGCTTTGAGATCCGCTGCTGGAACAAGGAGGTTGTCCGTGTAGCCTTCAGCCTGGACTGCTGTGATCGCGAGCTGATGCGCTATGTAGCGACTACTGGTGGCATCACCGGTGAGATGGTTCAGGACCTGCTGCTGGAAAGCTTGGAATACCGGTTCGGCCAGTCAGAGCGAGTGCCTCATCCGCTGGAATGGCTGACGGACAATGGCAGTTGCTACATTGCCAAAGAAACGCGAGCCTTCGCGTCCTCTCTGGGCTTTGTAGTGTGTACCACACCGGTGAGAAGCCCTCAGAGCAACGGCATGGCTGAGGCCTTCGTGAAGACGTTTAAGCGCGACTATGTGTACTTGAACGATCTCCCTGATGCCGCCACGGTGATGGCCAGGTTGCCGGAATGGGTCGAAGACTATAACCGCAGCCACCCACACAAGGGGCTGAAAATGAAATCGCCCTGGGAGTACCGGGCAGAACTGGCATCAAACGAATGAGGTGGTGTCCGGTTTAGCGGGGGCAACTACATATGCCGATGTGTGAAAAGTTTCTTGGGTACACGTTGCTCATTGGCTGTCCTCCTTTGTTAAGACTGAGAGCAGGTTACATGGGGCTGATAATTAGTTAAAATTATCATTTATTCTCTAAAAGATTACGTAATGTAATGATAAATACGGCCTGGTTACGCACCTTTTGCACACTGGTGGAAGTCGGTCATTTCACCCGAACCGGCGAGCGCCTTCACATGACACAGTCGGGGGGCAGTCAGCATGTGCGTAAGCTTGAAGAGCAGCTCGGTACCGAATTGCTTGTGAGGCAGGGTAAGCAGTTTTCTCTATCGGGTGCAGGCGAAAGGCTTTATACCGAGGCGCAGGGCATCCTCTTTGCGTTGTCGAATCTGGAACAGACAGTCGGAGAGGATCCGCCCTTTGCAGGCAGTGTGCGGATCATGTCTCCGGGTAGTGTCGGGCTGAAGCTTTATCCACATCTCTTGGCGCTACAGAGCAAGCACCCGAAGCTTGTTATCGATTACCGGTTTGCGCCAAATCCGGATGTGGAGAACGCGATCGCGAAGTCGATTGTTGATCTCGGATTCATGACTTCGAAATCTACCCTGTCCGAGGTAAGTTGCACGCCTGTCGCGCAGGAATCGCTGCTGTTGGTAACACCTGCTACTGTCGAGGAACCGGACTGGGACACTCTGATGGCTCTAGGGTTTATCGATCACCCGGATGGGAGTCATCACGCCAGCTTGCTTCTTGGTGCCAATTACCCTGAGTTTCAGCACAGTAACCTGTTTCCCAGAAAGGGGTTCTCGAACCAGATCGGTTTGATTCTGGAGCCGGTTAGTATGGGTTTGGGTTTTACCGTCTTACCTGCACATGCCGTTGAGGCCTTTGAGAAGTCTGAGCACATCAAAGCTCATCCTCTCGCTAACCCGGTCAGCGAAACGTTATATCTGTGCGTTCCCCGGCATCGGGCACTTCAGGCGAGGATGAAGACTGTAATAGCTGAAGCCAAGAGGGGGCTTTAAAACCGGCTGTTGCCTTCGTCTTTTACTTGGCCTTTTCTGGCAAGACGCAGAAGGCATTTGTTCGCCAGCAAGCATTACTCGAAACCCGCCAACCTCAACGTCATTTCCCCGGCTGAGATCTCTTCGCACCCCATGGTGTTCTGCCCCGCCCAAAGGGGCGAAAAGTCTCCCTTGCCAAGCTTTTCTGCCTCCGATCTGAGGGGTGCCAGTGCAGCCGCCGCATTGGGAAAATCAGGCACGCGCAAACTGATAGGGCCTTGCTCGCGAATGAGCCGGTTGACGATGCCGCGCGCTGGCCGGCCGGAAAACACGTTGGTGATTTCGGTGTGGGAAGCTTGCTGGGACTGAAGGGCGGCCCGGTGGATGGCACTGGTTTTTGCTTCGGTACACAGCAGGTAAGCTGTGCCGACCTGGGCCGCGGTGGCGCCCAGTTGTATGGCTGCTTTGACACCTTCGGAAGAGGCAATGCCGCCTGCCGCAATTACAGGGAGCTTCACTCTGGATGTGATTCGGGGGAGTAACGCAAATATACCCATGTGCAGACCAAGGTCGTCAGACAGAAAGTGGCCGCGGTGACCACCGGCTTCGAGCCCTTGCGCAATGATGGCGTCTGCGCCTCTCTCCTCC
The DNA here is from genome assembly GCF_056857715.1 of Marinobacter sp. L-13. Classification (NCBI taxonomy): domain Bacteria; kingdom Pseudomonadati; phylum Pseudomonadota; class Gammaproteobacteria; order Pseudomonadales; family Marinobacteraceae; genus Marinobacter; species Marinobacter sp. L-13. The sequence continues at coordinate 68,396 of NZ_JBSXNQ010000069.1, read as the reverse complement.
AGCCACAAGGCTTCGGCCACCGTAGTGGCACTGGCCAGTACTTTAACACCGTTGGATTTGATGTGGGCCAGCAAATCGGGGGCCGGTAAGCCGAAGTGAAAGCTCACTACCGCAGGCTTCAATTCAGCCACCAGGTCGGCCGTTTGTTCATCGAAAGGGCGGCGGCCTGGGCCGCCGGCGTCTTCGTTCATCTCCAGCCTCAGTTCCTCGTAGTAGGGTTGCAGGCTTTGCCGCCAGGCGGCTTCTTTCTCCGGGTCTTCCGGTGGCTGGGTGTGGCAGAAGAAATTCAGGTTGAAGGGCCGGTCTGTTGCGGCCCGGATATTGGCGATTTCTTCGCGGATTTTTTCGCCTGTGAGCATGGCGCAGGGGAGCGAACCCAGCCCGCCCGCTTTGGAAACTGCGATGGTCAACGCGCTGTCCTGCACGCCGGCCATCGGTGCCTGAATCACTGGGTAGTCAACGTTCAGAAGTTCCCGGAGGGTGGTCATGGTGAGTTCTGCTCCCCTGTTAGTTGGTTATCGCTTTCGCAGTTCGGTGACAGTTTCCCCTTTGACGCCCCAGTTGTCGGTCGACACTTCGTCGATGACCACGTGGGTGGCGTCAGGGTTCTTGTTCAGAATGTCCACCAGTAGCTGCGTCGTTCCCTGAATCAGTTGGCGCTTCTGTTCAACGGTCACGTTGTCGTCGGTGACCTTGATGTTGACATAAGGCATTCGAAATTCCTATTGTTCAATGGTTGGATGGCCTGCCGGGTGGCAGGCTTTTCATGGTTTTTCCGTTCATTCAGGCGATGGCTGGCGCGTACATCTTGTTGACGATCCTCCAGACACCGTCCTCCTTCAGCAAACCCAGGTAGTCGGTAAAGTTGCCGTGGGGAAGCGGGCACGCCACTTTCACCATGGCCTGGCTGTCTGCCAGTTCCACCCGGAGAATGCGGTAGTTCTCCGGGTGACCGATGTGCGCGGGTATTGGTCGCCTTGCGACATCGGTTAGCCATTCATTCAGTGTGCGCCGCAGGCCAGGTGATTTGAGTACACAGTCCTGGTGAAACAGCGGCGACAGTCGGTCGGTGTCCCCCGTGTGCAGGCCCTGAAAATACTCGTTCACCATGGCTTCCAGTTGGGGTTGTTCGGTATCCATTTATGCCGCCGCCCCCGTGCTGTAATCCTGTTCCCGCTGAATAGCCCACTGCATACTGTCGCGCTTCAATACAGCATCCACCATCAGTCGGCTGTTTGGGCCGAGCACGATATCTACGGGGAAGAACTCGCCCCAACGAGAGTACACAGCCAGCAGAATGTCGGCGGGTGAGATGTCGTGCCCCCCGAGGTAAGGCGTGTGCTCCAGCCTCGCTTCCACCACCTGCCACAGTTTATTGATGGCCACCGCCGCAGAATCGAAAACTTGTTGCCTGGCCGCTGCATCCGACACGTTGGCTTGGGCAAAGAACAGTCGTCCATAGGCGGGGTGCATGGTGGCGTTTGCAAACATCATGTTTTCGATGGCCCGGTGCCGTGCGTCGCCGCTTTCAGGGATCAAGTTGTTCTTATGCTTATTGAGCAGGTAAAGGATGACCGCAACGCCTTCGTTTATCACCTTGTCACCGTCCACGAGCACGGGGACGGTACCGACGGGATTAAGGGCTTCAAAGTGGTTGGCGTCCAGCTTGTGAACCAGTGTGCTTTTCTGGTCGAGCTCGTTAAGAACCGCCTGCGTGGCCAGTGAACAGGCGTTGGGAATGAAGTAAAGGGTGTACATAATAAAACCTCGTGTATTGGGTAATTGCGTGATCGCCGGTAAAGTTTGGTGCTTCCCATCATGTTCTTAAATGGCAATAATGTTTTTACAGTATCAACATTTTGGAAACATTTAGGCCGAGCGGTATGGATAAATTGCGAGCAATGCGAATGTTCGTTCGGGTAGTGGATGCCGGTAGCTTCACCAGCGTGGCTAACGAGCTGAACGTAACCACGTCGATGATCAGCAAGGAGATAGGGCGACTGGAGGAGGACCTGGGGGTAAGGCTGCTGCACCGCTCGACCCGGGGCCAGCAGTTGACGTCCATCGGCGAGGGCTACCTGAAACGGTGCCGGGAATTGCAGGTTCAGGTAGACGACGCAGACGCCTACGTGCAGCACATGCAGGAAAACCCGCGCGGTAAATTGCGCATCAACGCGCCCATGGCGTTGGGCATTACCGACCTGTCCCAGCTGTTCTCCGCCTATATGAAACAATACCCGGATGTGGAGCTGGACATACAGCTTGGAGACGAAAGCCTGGATCTGATCGAGCATGGTTTTGATCTGGGGTTCCGGGCGTCCAGCCAGATGCTAGATTCCAATTATGTGGGCAAACCGCTGGTCCGTTTTACCTACAAGGTGTGCGTGTCACCCAGCTACCTGGAGAGCCATCCTCCGATTCGGGACGTGGAGGATCTGGCCGCGCATAATTGCTTCGTCTACAGCTACTTCAAGTCGGGAAATTTTTGGCCGCTGGCGCAGGGGATCATCGTTGGTGGTTCCCTTAAGGTGAACAGTACGTTGTTCATGAAACAGGTGATTGAGGACGGGCTGGGCATAGGTTTTCTCCCCAGCTTTGTGGCCAGGGAGGGCATCGAGCAGGGCAAGCTGTTGGAAGTGCTGCCGGAGGTGAGCCGCCCGGACCTTACACTGTATGCGCTCTATCCGAACCGGCAGTTTACGCAGCCAAAATTACTCAGCTGCATTGAGTTTCTGCAATCCTGGTTTCTGTCCAGGAACCTGGACTAGCCGTGCTCGGGTCAGACTACTTGCCATTACCTCTGAGCGGCGCAGCCTCGCTTTGTCAGGCCTGCCGCTGAGTGTGTTGGTGGGGCTGAGTTATGCGCCGTGGCTTCATGAATGACGCCTGACTATCTCGCAGAATTGTTTTATGGTGCAGCACTGCGATCACGTAAATAATAGTCGCTGCCGGACTGCCTGTTCTCGATGTTTCAGGTGTCTCAGTAAGAGGCGATAGAGAAAAACCGATGACTGTTCATTCTGGCTCTTGCCTGTGTGGCACTGTGAAGTTTGAGTTAGAAGGCGACTTTGGCGACGTGCCAGAGTTCGAGGGCCTGCCAGAGTAAGCTGGTCGCATAAATCCGAAAACCCGCAAGTAGGTGCCCCCTCTATGACGGAACACACACAGGTTGCTGGCCTGTCTACGGATCATCTTTCAAACATTGAAAGCCACCTTGACCGTTGCTACATCCAGCCCGGGAAGTTACCCGGCGCGCTGACACTGGTCGCCCGGCAAGGGGAAATTGCCTATGTGAAAGCCCAGGGACTGATGGACGTGGAACGCAACAAGCCGGTCCGCCGGGATACGGTGTTCCGCATCTATTCCATGACCAAGCCGATCACATCTATCGCCATGATGCAGCTCTATGAGCAGGGGCGGTTTTTACTGGATGATCCCGTACACAAGTATATTCCTGCCTGGAGGCATCGGCGGATTTATAAAAGCGGAGTTTATCCGAACTTCCTGACCACGCCTGCATCCAGCACCATGACGATTCGCGACCTGTTCACGCATATGTCAGGCCTGACTTACGGATTTATGCAGCGCACCAACGTTGATGCTGCCTATCGCGAGCTTAAGCTGGATGGCAGCCGGAGTATGACGCTGGAAGCCCTGGTCGATCACCTCGCAGAGCTGCCTCTGGAGTTTTCCCCGGGCACAGCCTGGAACTATTCGGTCAGCACGGATGTGCTTGGGTATCTGGTGCAGTTGCTGTCGGGTAAGCCGTTTGATGAGTATCTGCGGGAGCATATTTTTGAGCCTCTGGATATGCCTGACACCGGCTTCCATGTTCGGGATGATCAACTTGACCGCTTCGCTGCCTGCTATCAGTACCAGGCTGGAGATCAGTTCACGCTGCAGGATGACCCCGAGACGTCTCCCTTCCGGCGCAAGCCTCAGTTCGTGTCCGGCGGCGGCGGGCTGGTTTCCACCATCGACGATTATTTCCACTTCGCCCAGGCACTGTGCCAGGGTGGCGAGTTCCGCGGGCGGCGGATTATTGGTCGAAAAACTCTGGAATTCATGTGTCGTAACCACCTGCCTTACAATCAGGACCTACCGGGCCTGTCTGTCGGTGCTTTCAGCGAGACACCTTATGCCGGCACTGGCTTTGGTCTGGGCTTTTCGGTAAAAACCGACGTCGCCAAATCCCAGACCAACGGATCGGTCGGTGAGTACGGTTGGGGTGGCCTTGCGAGCACCAACTTTTTCGTCGATCCCGTGGAGGAGCTGGTGATGATCTTCATGACGCAACTGATTCCCTCATCAACATACCCCATCCGTCAGGAGTTACGGGCAATCGTTAACGGAGCGCTGCTATGAACACAGTTTCAACACCCTATCCAATTGGCACTCCCGGCACTCCCTGGGGCGATGCGGAACGCGCCGAGTGGTTGTCACGGCAGACCCGCCAGCGCAGTTACGAGGCGGAGGTGTTGAGTGTGATCGAGGGCCTGCGCTCGCGCTTTGATGTGGAAGAGTACGGCGCTCTGGATTACGGCCCGGATTACTATCCGCTGATGGCGATTCGCAGCCGCGACTGGAATAACGATCTGCCGGTGGTGCTGATAACCGGCGGCGTTCACGGGTATGAAACCAGTGGTGTGCATGGCGCGCTGCAGTTCCTGGATAAGCACGCGGAGGATTATGCCGGCCGCGTGAACTTGCTGGTTGCGCCCTGTGTCAGTCCCTGGGCGTATGAGCGCATTCATCGCTGGAACTATAATGCGATTGATCCCAACCGTTCATTCCACGAGGGCAGTCGGGCGGAGGAGTCAGCCGCCCTTATGCGATTGGTAGCGCCTGTTCGTGACAGTACCTTGATTCATATCGACCTGCACGAGACTACCGATACCGACGAATCGGAGTTTCGCCCGGCGCTGGCTGCCCGCGACGGCAAGCCGTTCGAACCGGCGGGGATTCCCGATGGCTTTTACGTGGTCGACGACAGCGAGAACCCACAGCCTGAATTCCAGCAGGCATTGATCAGAGCGGTGGAGCAGGTGACGCATATTGCGCCGGCCGATGACAGCGGCGAGATCTTCGGCTCCCCGGTGGTCGCCCGGGGCGTGATCGCATATCCGCTCACGCAGTGGGGCCTGTGCGCCGGTATTACGAGTGCGCCCTACCGGACCACCACCGAGGTTTACCCCGATAGCCCCCGTGTAACCCCCGAGCAATGTAATGCCGCGCAGGCTGCGGCGGTATGTGCGGCAATTGACTATGGGTTGGCTCATCGCGGAACCGCTCTTTAATCAATGTGATCGGCGTAGGCTGATTACTTGGCTAGACTTTCCGAAGAGACAGACCCTAAAACAACAAGGCAAACCCCATGGATGCTTCCGAAAAGAAGTTGGCGCTTGGTCTTTTCCAGATAGTCGAGCGCATTCTGTTGTTCATCGTTGTGTTGATGACACTCGGGGGCGTGGCCTTCGAGCTCCATTCGCTCTACATCGCCCAGAACATCAATCTTGCAGACATTCTGTTGATGTTCCTGTATCTGGAGGTCATCGGCATGGTGGCTGTGTTCTACTCGGATCGGCGATCTGCTTCTGTATTCCCCATTTTCATTGCCATCACGGCACTGGCCCGACTGATTATTCTTCAGGGCAAGGATATGGCGCCCGAGAATATTCTCTTCGAGGCCATTGCGATTCTGATTCTCTCCATCGCGGCGTTTGTGATGACCCGGCTCAATCAGGTTCGCAAATATGACTAGCCGGACTCGGATAGATAGGGCTGCGCCAGGACCTCAAGCTTTTCTTCTCTGAGTTCGCCAATGGCGTTCCATATTTGCTCGGCAAGCTCCGGGTTAGCCGCTTTAAACTGCCGGGACAGCATCAGGTAGTAGGGTTTGGTTTTCAGGGGTGGGTCGATCCGGACAATGTCCGCTAATGGGCCAGGATTCTTGCTCAACAGAAAATCCGCCGTAACCGACTGGAGGGCGACAGCGTCCACCCGCTTTGCAACCAGCAGCTGGAGGCTTTGCCTGGAACTGCGGACTTTCAATACCGAGACGCCCAGGTCCTCCAGATCGTTCACGATGGAATAACCCAGCGGCGCGCCGATCTCGAGATCGGGATCTTCAAAGAGCTCGCCGTTCCATCCGAGCTCAGCATTTGGCAGGGCGTATAGATGGTAGCTGATGGTAGTCAGGCGACGTGAGGGATCTACCTGACCATTCTGCCGGGGATATTCGCCTATGCGGGTGCGTGCATCGTTGTAGGATGCATTGAATATTCCATCCACCTGGCCGGTTTCGAGCACTGCCAGGCATCGTTTCCAGGGATAGCGGCTGAACTTGATTCGCAAACCCGGTACCCGCTCTTCCAGCAGTTTGACGAGTTCCACCGCTGCGCCGGGTCTCTCCAGAACCTTCTGGGTGTCGCCCATGTAATAGGGGAACTGCGTTTTATCTTCGTAGGCAACGTGCAGGACGGTTTCCGCATGGCCAATTCGGGCTGGGCTCCAGAGAAGCAGAATGGATAGCGCGAGAGTGAGACCTGCATGAAGACACGCTTTCATGGGCATGCTCAAAAGAGTGAAGAGACAGGAATAGCTTAGTTTGTGGCGAGGAATTTTCAATACATCTTTCCATTGAGACCAGCAGGTCTGGCATCGGGCTGGAATGTATAAGACCATGCTATCCATACTTTCGAAAAGAGGCCATTACGGCCTGGGAGACCTGATCAATGAAGTACAAGAGTCTTGGGTTTTTGTTGGCGGTTGGCGCTTTGACGGGCTGTCAGACGTCCTCTCATGTTTCTTCCGCAGCTATGGATGGAGACGGCATTACCTGTAATGAAATCTACCAGGCATTTTCAGCCTATGAGAGTGACCGGCAATCCGCGGCGGCTTGGGCCCAGCTGGGCACCTTGATCAGCCCCAGTGCCGGGAACTACGCGGATATGGGCGTGAAAACCGCCGCGAAATACTACGATCAGATCAAGGCGGCAACGAATATCTCTCTCGCTGTGCGCGGTTGTCAGCCGGTGCAGTGACGCACGGCCGCATGCAAAACGGGTGAATCAGTTCTGCATGCGGATATCGTCTTTCCACCGGAAGCCCACGCCACCGGCCTGCCATACGCCGTCTTTGTTGAACGGGTGGGGGCCGGCCATGTTGATGTATTGGGGCAGCCCGAAATGGGGCGACAGGTTTCTCGGTGCCTTGATGGTGACCCGGTCCATGATGCGCAGTCCCTGTTGCTCTGCCGGCAGATGCGCTTCTGGCGCGGCGCGGTGGGCGACGGCCCAGTTATCGATAAATAACAGATCGCCGGTTTCGTATTCGTAGCGAATTCCGTAGCCACCCTCGAAGGAATCGTTCAGCAGATCGTTGTAATCGTTGAACAGTTCCTTCATGGCGGCCTCGTCCAGCAGGTGGAAGCTGTCCGCGGGTGCGGGTAGGGTCTTCAACTGGTCGAGCGTCAGACCTTCTTCCGGCAGGCGCTCCAGCACGGCGCCGGTCATGCCCAGATGCAGCCAGACACTCTTGCGACCGGAAATCGGGTGGGTGTGAACCACGGGGTGGGTCACACTGGATGCGGAGTTTACCGACACCAGTCGTTCCCAGAAATCCTGTTTCTCCGGAGGGAGTGCGTCAAAGGCCTCACCCTGGTGCGCGAAGTGGGTGCCGCCGCCATTCTCGGGCGCACGGGCCATGTAGTAGGCGCTGTGGGAGAAGGTGGCGGCTTCGAAACTGCCATCGTTGTGCCATTGCGGGCCAACGCCAAGAATGCCCTGGCGGCCATCGTTAGAGCAGCGGAAAATGTGCCGGTTACGGCCGGGTGTTGCGGGATGCACGCCGTGGGTGGAATGGATCTCGCGCCCGCCCCACCATTTGCAGGCTTCAATCAGTTCATCGGGGGAAAGGCCGGCTTGGTGCTTGAATACGATGAACCCGCGATTTGCCATTTCCTCTTCCAGGGCCTTGATAGCCGGCTCTGGCAGCTGGTTGCGCACGTCGGATCCGTAGATCTCAACGCCGATAGGGTCCAGTGGCTTGAGGGTTAAACCTTCCTGTTCGAGCAGTGCCACGTTATCAGGGTTCAGGGGCGCTACGGTGGAGGTGGGTTCGAGGGTCTTTTCCAGGGTCTGTGCCATAACCTTCACTACCATGCTGCTCGCTATTTAGACAGCCTAACCCGTTGGGTTTCCGGATTTCAAATACGATGTCCGTTCCGCCCGATTTTGGAACTGGCCTCCTGCGGGCCGGTGCCGGCAAGACCAAATCCCGTTTGCCTTCGTAGATGCGGCCTCTAGACTGATAGTGGTAACCAAAAACCGAGAGGAATGGCCGTGACTCCCAAATCCCTTTTGCGCCGCACAGCGGCATTGATAGCGTTCGTGATGTCCGGATCGGTAATGGCTGCTGATCCCGTGGTGGTGTCCTCCAAGATCGACACCGAGGGCTCGGTACTGGGGCAGATGGTGTTGCAGTCCCTGGAGGGGGCGGGTATTCCGGTTGAAAACAGACTGCAGTTGGGTGGCACCAGCATCGTCCGCAATGCGATCAAGGCCGGCGAAATCGATATCTACCCCGAGTACACCGGCAATGCTGCGTTCTTTCACGATCAGGCGGATCGGGATATCTGGAAAGATGCGGATAAGGCCTACCAGGAGGCTGCTCGCCTGGATAAAGAGGCACATAACATTGTCTGGCTGGAACCCGCCGAAGCAAACAACACCTGGGCTATGAGCGTGCGGGGCGATTTGGCGCGGGAAAATAACCTGGCCACACTCGAAGATCATGCGAATTACATCAATGAGGGCGGTGCCTTCAAGTTTGCGGCCAGCGCCGAGTTTGTGGAATCCGCCAGTGCCTTGCCGGCGTTCCAGGAGGCCTATGGCTTCAAGCTGGAATCCGACCAGCTGTTGATTCTTTCCGGTGGCAACACGGCGGCGACATTGCGCGCGGCGGCCCTGAATAACAACGACGTAAACGGTGCGATGACCTACGGCACCGATGGCGGGCTGGATGCGCTGGATCTGAAGGTAATGGAAGATACCGCAGGCGTTCAGCCGGTGTATCAGCCAGCGCCGATCGTGCGTGGCGAGGTGCTGGAAGCCTATCCGCAGATCCGGGAAGTGCTGACGCCGATCTTCGAATCGCTGGATCTCGAAACGCTGCAGCGCCTGAATGGCCAGGTGGCCGTGAACGGGGTACCGGCGGATACCGTCGCCCGGGATTACCTGGATTCCCTGGCCCAGGACTGAGGTTTGTCGATTTACAGCTCTGTTGCCTCGAACACCATGCCGAACCGTGTCCTGCCTGTGCTGGGGTGTCTTGCCCTGGCGCTGGTCTGGCTTTTGGACCTGGGCGTCATTCAACCCAACCGCATTGTTCCGGGTACCGGTCACGGCCTCATTTCGGCCGTTGGCGGGCCCTGGGCTGGCCTGGTGTCACTGGTTCTGGCTGGCTGCGTTCTGCTGTCTTTTCTGCCGTTGCGCCGGCGGTACCTGCCGCTTCTGGGCCTGGTAGGCCTCTCCCTGGCGCTGCTGCCCCTGTTGCTCGAGGTCTTTGCGGGCCGGCACCTGCCGGAAGACGCACCTTATGCGCGGTCGTCCATCGGAGCCGGTTTCTGGTGTTTGCTGTTTTTGCTGTCGCTGATGCTGATCGAAATCCTCGGGCGCCTCGGGAGCGGGCGAGGGCTGCAGCTGATGATACTGGCCGTCATCGTTGGCAGCTGGCTGTGGATCCTTCGAGGCGGTGGGCTGGAGAGTTTGTCGCTGGTTCGGGAATTCAACGCCCGCCCGGACAAGTTCGAGCAGGCCCTGTGGACTCATCTGGCACTGGCCTTTGGCGCGGTCGGCATCAGCGCCGGTCTGGCTTTTCTACTGGCCCTGAAGATGATTCGTAGTGTGGCCTGGCGCCGTCCCATCCTTGGCGCGGTCAGCTTTCTTCAGACTATTCCCAGCCTGGCGGTATTCGGGTTACTGATCGCACCGCTCAGTGCGCTGGCGGCCGCTTTTCCGGCACTGCAGGCCATGGGGATTCGTGGCATTGGCTGGGCTCCGGCCTTGCTGGCTTTGGTGGCTTACAGTCTGTTGCCCATGGTGCGCAACACCTTCGTCGCGCTTACCGAGGTGCCGGAAAGCCTCGCCGATGCCGGGCGGGGTATGGGAATGAACGAGCGACAGCTGTTCTTCAAACTCACGTTGCCACTGGCGCTTCCCGTGATTGTGGAAGGCGTGCGCATTACCACCATCCAGGCCATTGGCCTGACCGCGGTTGCCGCGCTCATTGGCGCCGGCGGTTTTGGCAGCTTTATCTTTCAGGGCCTGGGGCAGGCGGCGATGGATCTGGTATTGCTTGGTGCGCTGCCCACCATTGCACTCGCGCTGCTGGCGGATGCTCTGCTCACCATGCTGGCGGCCAGTCTCAAGCCGACACCGGCGACGGCCTGACAGGAGAGGGATAAGCCCGGATGATTGAACTGAAAAACGTTACCCGCCGCTTTGGAGATGCCGTGGCGGTGGACCGGATAAACCTCACGGTCGAAACCGGCGAAGTGTGCGTGCTGGTGGGCAGCTCAGGCTGCGGCAAGTCGACTACCCTGCGGATGATCAACCAGTTGCTGCCCCACAGTGAGGGCCAGATCCTGGTGGATGGTAACGATGTTACCGCCATGAACCCCGAGCAGCTGCGGTTGAACATGGGTTATGTGATTCAGGGCACGGGGCTGTTTCCACACTGGACGGTGGCCCGCAATATCGCCATGGTACCCCAGCTTCTGAAATGGCCACGGGAGCGGATCGACGAGCGCGTGCATGAGTTGCTGACGCTGCTGGATCTGGACCAGGCCACCCACGCCAACAAATATCCCCAGCAATTGTCCGGCGGGCAGGCTCAAAGGGTGGGCGTTGCCAGGGCGTTGGCTGCCAACCCCAATATTCTGCTGATGGACGAACCCTTCGGTGCGCTGGATGCCATCACGCGGGAGAACCTGCAGCTGGAGATGCTGCGTATCCAGAGTCAGCTGCGGAAAACCACGGTCTTTGTAACCCACGATATTGACGAAGCCCTGAGGCTGGCGACCCGCATTGCCGTGATGGATCAGGGCCGGATTATCCAGCACGACACGCCGGAGAACATTCTCCGGCGACCCGCCTCCGTTTTTGTGGAGAATCTCGTGGGCAAGCAGGACCGAGGCCTGAAACTGATGAGCCTGCATACCGTGCGGGATCTGATGGAGGCTCACCCTCAGCCCAGAGAGCCGGAACCCGGCGCCGACGGCCTCAAGGAAGACGACAGCCTGCGAGTGGCTCTTTCAATCATGCTCTGGCAGAACTGGAGCCAGGTGCCGGTGTTCAATGCCGATGGCCAGGAAACCGGAACCATCACCCGTGACCGCATTATCCAGGAAGGTGCCTGATGCGGGTCTGGTTGCCGCCTGTGATGCTGACTGTGCTCCTCTGTGCCCTGAGCGCGGGCATGCCGGCTCTCGAACCGCTTTTCGAGTGGATGCAGCCCGATAAGCAGAATGTGATCTACGAGCGGGAGAGCTTTCTCTTTCTGCTCCAGAACCATCTGATGCTGGTGGTGATTTCCGCCCTGGTTGGAACCGTCGCTGCGGTTGCCGGGGGAATCTTCGCCACGCGCCCGGCTGGGCGGGACTTTCTGCCGCTGGTTAGCCAGATTGCCTCTATCGGCCAGACCTTCCCGCCGGTGGCGGTTCTTGCCCTGGCGGTGCCGGTTCTCGGGTTTGGTGAGGCGCCGATTCTGGTGGCGCTGATTCTGTATGGCTTGCTGCCCATTCTGCGCAATACCCTGGCCGGCTTGGAGGGTGTCGATGCCAGAGTGAGGCAGGCGGCGCTCGGTATGGGCATGTCGCCTTTTCAGGTGCTGTTGCAGGTGGAGTTGCCGCTGGCGGGCAGGGTGATCCTGGCCGGTATCCGGACCTCGGTAACCATCAACATTGCAACGGCCGCCATTGGCTCAACCATCGGTGCCAGAACCCTGGGGGATCCGGTGATCGCCGGTCTCGTCAATGGCAACACAGCCTACGTGTTGCAGGGCGCGATTCTGATTGGCATGCTCGCGCTGACGGTGGACAGCCTGTTCGAGGCCGCTGAGCGGGTCTGGGACCGCCGGTTTCTGCCCCAGACCGCAGGCTGATCGCTGGCGCAGGCCATCCGCTGCTTTAAAAATCCTGCTTTGATGTCTAGTCTGACGAAGATGGACAGCGCAAGGAGCACAGCGGAATGAAGTTTCCTTCGAGCACGTCATTTGCACTCCTCGGCGCAGCACTGATCGCGATCAGCTATGGTCTGGCGCGCTTTGCGTTCGGTCTGTTCGTCCCCCCGATCCGGGATGACCTGGGGCTGGCGCCGGATGTGATCGGTGTGATCGGTGCGCTGCCGCTGATCAGTTTCGTATTCGCTACCCTGGTGGCTCCGCTCTCGGCAAATCGTCTTGGTGCCCGCAATACCGCCATGGCATCCGGTATTTTTGGTGTTGTTGGCCTGGCGCTGATCAGCCAGGCCGTGGGGGCCGTCTCCCTCGGGGTGGGTGTTGTTCTCTGTGGTATCTGCACGGGCCTGATGATGCCGGCTCTCACAGCCGCCATGCAGGCGTTGGTGAGACGCTCGCTCCACGGCCGGGTAAGCTCGGTGATGAACGCGGGCACCAGTATCGGTGTCGTCGTTGCTGTGCCGACGATCCTGTTCCTCGCCGGGGCCTGGCGCTATGCCTACGCGTCCTTTGCCGTGCTGGCGGTAATTGGCGTGATTGCCACCTGGTTCTTCATTCCGTCTGTATCCCGTGTTGTGCCCGCCAATGCTGCGCCGGCGCAGCCAATCAGTGCGGATCAATGGTGGCGACTGCTCAGGCTCTCGCTGTTCGCGTTCATGATGGGCTTTGTCTCCGCCGCCTACTGGATTTTCGCACCCGATCTCGTGGTTAATCTGGGATCCATGCCATCCGATGCCACGGCATGGCTGTGGCTGGGGGTCGGTATTGCCGGCCTTGGCGGCGCGGTGGTGGCCGATCTGGCTGACCGGAACAACCCACCGGTTACCCAGGCCCTGATGCTGATGACACTGGCCGCGAGCCTGGCGTTGTTGGCGGCCAGCCCCGACAACCTGATGATTTCGGCGTTTTCAGCACTGGTGTTTGGTCTGGCCTACATGAGTCTGACCGGGCTGTACCTGATGACCGGCATTCGCCTGCTGCCGGGGCGGCTGTCCATGGGCCCCGTACTGCCTTTCATGGCAGTATCACTGGGCCAGGCGGCTGGCTCGCCGATAGTCGGTATTCTTGTTGGCAAGGTGGGTTACGCCGATGCCTTTGCCATGTTCTGCGCCATCGGCATTATCGTGGCCATGTTGTCGCCGCTCTATCCAAGGCATCTGGAATACGAACCGGATGATGAGACCGAAGAGGATACCGGTCTGCAGGCCGCCTACGACTATCAGCTGCAGAACGAGGAGGGCGAGCCCCTGTCGCCGGTCACCGGTAAGACCGAGAGCTATTAGGGCGGATAGCCGAGAGTGTTATTCCTCGGATGTATCTCTCGGCGCCGCCCAGCTTGTGTAGCCCAGGTCCATAACCCGGGCGACTTCCTCATCGGGTATCGCCGATAGATCGCCCAGTTCCAGCGGGTCATAGTGGAAGGCGTACAGTCGAGACGTGAATTCGGCCACGGGCAGGGAAGCTTCACCGCGAAACTCGCCATTGCCGTGGGTTGAGCAGGTAATGCCCTGGCCCCAGTTCTGGCCGCTGTCGTTGTTGGGGTTAAAAAAGTACACCCGCATCTCGTTCTTCGGGCTCAGGGCAACCCGCAGGATATTGATGGCGTGCCGGCCAACAAAGCGGGCGGCGCTGTCTGTTACAGCAATCCCTGCCGGCTGGGCGTGAATGACCGGTATGTTGCCGTTGTAGAAGGGGTGATAGCTCGCGTAGAAATGCCGGATAAATCCCTCGTAGTCCTTTACCTCGCCGGTTTTTACGTCGGCGACCACGCGGAAGCCGTGGCTGACCCACCAGCCGTAGAATTCCGGGTTGATCCAGCGATGGGCGTCGTCGTCCCGGGTCTCACAGCGGCGCCACATCTCACCGTAGAGGCGATCGAGATGAGGGATGAGCACGAGCGATACCGGGTCCACATCCACTGGCGTTCCCTTAACCAGGCCCGGTTCCAGATCGCGGGAAGAAACCTCCTGGCCTTCAAAGCGGCTCAGCACTTCGTTGTCGCGTGCTGCCCAGGCCAGGACTTGCAACAGGTAATCCGCCTCGTTTGACGCCCACATGGAGAGGCCAATGGCAGACTGGCAGGTGGGGTTGTTGCCCTGACCAACGCCCAGCGGCTGGCCCAGCAGGTTGATAACCCCGGCCAGCAGGAATACCCGGGGTGGCCGGGCATCGCCGAACGCCTCTCTGAGAGCCTGATCGGTTTCCGCAGAGGGCTTCAGTTTGATTTGCCGCCACAGTGCCTGGGCCACAGAGGGTGTAAACAGCGATCCGCGCTCCAGCATCATGGTCAGGCCATAGACGGCCTGGCAGGTTTCCGGGTAGATGGCCTCGTCAATCAGGGCATGGACCAGATCGGTGTAACAGTAGAGATCGTCCAGCCCGGTCATGGTCAGCCCCAGTGTGTTGGGGATGAGATCGTCCTGGCCGCTGGCGCGCAGGAACCGGAGCATCACCGCGTGGTAGGGAGAGGCAAGGCCGGTGTCGAACATGCTGCGGGCAAAGTAGGTGGCTTCGGAGGAGAGCGCCACGTCGTCCATGTCTTTCAAACGCTGCTCGTAAACGGCAAGGCCGGGGTCCTCGGCGCTGGCAGGTGTGGGGGCAAAGAGGGCCTTCACCAGCCGCGTGGCATCGGCATTGCGTCCGGTTTTGATGTCGGGGTCGTAAAGGCATTTGGCGATCTGCCCGATCATTTCCCGAATACTGTCGACCTGCACCGGCCCCTGGTCCAGCAATCGCCAGACTTCCGCCACCAGGCTGTCCAATAGGCTTTCATAACCGAGGTGGGAGATCAGGTACCGATAGAGTTCCTGAACGATGGTGCCAAGTTGCTTGGGTCTTTCACGATCGGCTTCGGTGAGCTGGCCAGACAGCAGGTCCAGGTTTAATGCCATCACCTGGGTGAGAAAGTGGCGTGCCTGCTCAGCAGAAATTCCGGGATGGAAGTATTTGCCACGGGTGACGGCCAGCATGCGCAGTTCGCTGACCGCCTCGACAATGGTGGTAACTGCACCCGCCTCCCTCAGAGAGTGTTTGGCGAGCGCCGGTTGCAGCAGGGCTGGCCGGGCCCAGTCGCTGGTGCCGAAAATGCCAGCGGATTCGAGCGACCTTACGCGCCGGTAGATGGCGTCGAAGCCGCCTGGCAGCGTCATTAGCATCCGTGTGCGCTCCAGGAGACTGAGACTGGAGGCTTTGGGGTCCGATTTGCGGGCGCGGGCAAATTCTGCCAGCGCCATGTCGAATTGCATCAATGCCGGCTTGAGCGCAGGATCTGCGTCTTGGCGCTCCATAGCGTTGGCTCCCTTGAGGTATTACCCGCCCTGGCGAAAGCGTTGAATAAAGGCTTCAGACTCCGCGATTGACTGTTCCATATTGCGAATCAGGGAATCTACATCCTGACGGATGCTGACCAGTTCGTTTTCCAGCGAACCGATCGCCTGGGCATTCAGATTATGCTTAAGGTACAGCACCTGATCCTCAAATGCCTGCAGCACCGGTTCCATTCTGTCCTCGGCGTCGTGCATCCGGCTGATCAGCTGGCCGTACTGAACGCGGGTCTCTTTCAGCTGCTGTTCGCTACTGCGGCGCAGTGATGCGCTCTCGTACAGGCTGAGTTCGTCTTCCCATTCATCGAACAGGTCCTCGGCGACTTCTTCTACCTTGTCGATCCGGTCTCTAACCTCTTCGGCACTCGCCAGGCTGTCTTCGTAGGCATCGCTGATTTCGGCATATTGTTCCTTTAGCTCGGTGTCAGGCGTGTCCACCACACTCTGGAAACGCTCAAGCGACGAACGGAAGGTTTCCTGGGCGTCGTTCTGGCTGTCCCGGGCATCTTCAACCCGATCCACCAGGATGTCCCGCTTTTCATACCCGAATTTTTCCATGGTTTTGTAGTACACCGTGGAGCACCCGCCAAGGAGCACCGCGCTGAGCAATAGCACCCAGACACGTTGAAGGCTGATTTTTGTTTTCGAGTAGTCGGTTGCGGGGCTGGGCATAGGGGCGTCTCCGGTTGCATGCTAATCACAGAAGTGAAGCATGGCGGTGGAGCGCTGACAAGCACGTATTCGGCCTTGATTTGCTGGAGCGGAAAACGACAAACCCCGGCAAGTGCCGGGGTTTGTCCGTTCAACCAAAGCAGGGACCGTGGTTATTTCTTCAGTCCCATCTCCTCGATTGAAATCTCCCGCATCTTGAATTTCTGGATCTTCCCGGTGACGGTCATCGGGAATTCGTCCACGAACTTGTAGTTCTTCGGGATCTTGAAGTGAGCGATCTTGCCCTTGCAGAAGGCCTGCAGGTCCTCGGCTGTGACTGGCGCCGCGTCTGGAGCCAGCTTCACCCAGGCAATCAGCTCTTCGCCGTACTTGTCATCGGGAATGCCGGTTACCTGCACTTCTTCGATGGCCGGGTGAGTGTAGAGGAACTCTTCGATTTCTTTCGGGTAGATGTTCTCGCCACCGCGGATGACCATATCCTTGATGCGGCCAACGATCTGGACATAGCCTTCTTCGTCCATGGTGGCCAGATCGCCGGTATGCATCCATCCGGCGCTGTCGATGGCTTCGCGGGTTTTCTCTTCGTTGTTCCAGTACTTCAGCATCACGCTGTAGCCACGGGTGCACAGCTCGCCGATCTCGCCACGCGGAACCACGTTGCCGGTGCCCGGATCAACGATCTTGGTTTCCAGGTGCGGCTGGGTGCGGCCCACGGTGGTGACCTGCTTCTCGAACGGATCCAGGGAGCTGGTCTGGGTGGAAACCGGGCTGGTTTCGGTCATTCCGTAGGCAATCTGAACCTCTTTCATGTTCATCTTGCCGTTGACCTTCTTCATGACCTCTGCCGGGCAGATGGACCCCGCCATGATGCCGGTGCGCAGGCTGGAAAGGTCATAGGTCTCGAATTCCGGCTCGGTCAGTTCGGCAATGAACATGGTGGGCACGCCGTACAGGGCGGTGGCCTTTTCCTGGTGCACGGCCTGCAGAACCGACTTGGGCTCGAAGCCTTCGCCGGGATAAATCATGGTAGAACCGTGGGTGATACAGCCCAGGTTGCCCATGACCATGCCGAAGCAGTGGTACAGGGGCACCGGGATCACCAGGCGGTCTTTCTCGGTCAGGATCTGGCTCTCGCCCACAAAGTACCCGTTGTTCAGGATGTTGTGGTGGGTGAGGGTAGCGCCTTTCGGGTTGCCGGTGGTGCCGGAGGTGAACTGGATGTTGATGGGGTCGTCAAACTGCAGTTCGCCCTGGCGTTTTACCAGATCGTCCTGGGACACGTCGCTTGAGAAGCCGAGGAATTCCTTCCAGGTCCACATGCCGTCGTGCTTGTCTTCGTGCACGTTGATCACGGCCCGCAATTCCGGAACGTGGTCGGCCTTGAGCTTGCCGGGGGAGCTTCGCTTCAGCTCCGGGGCCAGCTCGTAGATCATCTCGCGGTAATTGGAAGCTTTGAAGCTGTCAGCCGTCACCAGGGTGGTTATACCAGCCAGGTTGAGGGCGTATTGCAGTTCGTGGACACCGTAAGCCGGGTTGATGTTCACCAGGATGGCACCGACTTTGGCGGTGGCGAACTGGGTAACGGTCCACTCGTAGCGGTTGGGGGACCAGATGCCCACGCGGTCGCCGCGTTTGACGCCAATGGCCATGAAGGCGCGGGCGGCTTCGTCGACTTTTTCAACAAACTCTTTGTAGGTCCAGCGAATGTCCTGGTGCAGGCACACCAGGGCTTCGTTGTCCGGGTATTTCTCGGCGGTGCGGTCGAGCATTTCACCGATGGTCATGCCCAGCAGGGGCACTTCCGCGGTTCCGCTGGTATAACTTGGTAGAGTCTTGCTCATATCTCTGCCTCCATTGTTTTTGTATTCGAGGGCGAGCAGGGTGGTTTACCTGCTAGCGACTCTGACTGTGATATTCGGGGTTCGGTTGCATATCGCTGGCAATCGCCACCCGGTTGGACATGTTGTAAAAGCCGATCAGGTTACTGAGATCCCAGATGCCGCGGTCGCTCAGACCGGCATCCCGCAGGGCCTGGATGTCGTCTTCGGTGACGGTGGCCGGCGAGCGGGTAAGGTGGGATGCAAAATCCAGCATCGCCCGCTGGCGCTTGTCGAGTTTGGCGCTGCGGTAGTTCATCACCATGTGCTCACCCAACTGGGGATCGCCGCTCAGGACCCGCACGGCGGCGCCGTGAGCAACCAGGCAGTAGAAGCATTTGTTCTCGGAGGAAACCACCACGGCGACCATTTCCCGCTCCAGTTTGGAGAGTTCGCTCTCACCGAGCATAAGCTCGTTATACAGGCGGGTGAAACCGTCCAGCTGTTTAAGGTTCTGGCTGTAGGCGGTGAGTACGTTCGGGATCATGCCCAGTTTTTCCTGGCAGATCTGGAAGTACTTCTGGGTGTCTTCCGGCATGTCTTTGATCTCCGGGATGGGGAGATCGAGGGCCACTACGTTTTTGTTGCTCATTCTTGGGCTCCTAGCCTTCCTGTTTGGTGCTTTGGCGGGCGGGAACAGCTTCCCAGGACACGCTGTGAATACGTCCGTGTACGCTTGACTGCAGCATCCATGCTGCAGACAGTCCTGGGAAGCTGTTCCCACCCGCCAATTTGATCATTGGCAGTTGCCGCCTAGTGCCTGGCCGACTTTTGAGCCGTTGTGGCGATTCAGTTGGCTGCATATCCAGTCGCCTGTGGCGACAAGCTTTTCCAGATCGACGCCGGTTTTGATGCCAAGGCCGTTAAGCAGGTATAGCACGTCTTCGGTGGCGACGTTGCCCGAGGCGCCTTTGGCGTAGGGACAGCCGCCGAGGCCGGCGACGGAGGCATCGATGACGCTGACGCCTTCTTCCAGCACCGCGTACAGGTTGGCCAGTGCCTGGCCATAGGTGTCGTGGAAGTGGGCCGCCAGCTTTTCCATGGGCACGTGGGCAGCGACGGCTTCGAGCATTCGCTTGGCTTTGATCGGGGTGCCCACGCCGATGGTGTCGCCCAGAGAGATTTCGTGGCAACCCATTTCGTACAGGGCTTTGGCCACGGTGGCCACCTGTTCCGGGGCGATGTCGCCTTCGTAGGGGCAGCCCATGACGGTGGAAACGTAACCACGCACTGGGATGCCGTGTTTGCGGGCTTCTTCCACCACCGGGGCGAAGCGTTCGAGGCTTTCGGCGATGGTGCAGTTGATGTTCTTTTTGGTGAAGGATTCGGACGCGGCGCCGAACACCGCCACTTCGTCGGCCTTCGCCGCCAGTGCCCCCTCAAACCCTTTCAGGTTCGGGGTGAGGGCGGAGTAGCGAACGCCAGCCTTGCGGTTGATGCCGGCCATCACCTCGGCGGCGTCGCCCATCTGTGGCACCCATTTCGGGGACACGAAGCTGGCGGCCTCGATGTGGCTCAGGCCGCTGTCTGCCAGGCGGTCGATCAGCCCGGTTTTGATGACGGTGGCGATCACCGGGCCGGGCTCGTTCTGGAGTCCGTCCCGGGGGCTCATCTCAACCAGGCGAACCTGTTTGGGAAAGGCCATCAGCCTGCCTCCTCTTGTTGCGCTTCAGGGTCATTCACCTCAATGGCAATCAGTTCGGCACCTTCGGAAACCTGGTCGCCTTCGGCGAAGAAGATTTCAGTGACTACTCCGTCGGCCGGGGCCTTGATGGCGTGCTCCATCTTCATGGCTTCCATGATCACGAGGCTCTGGCCAGCGGTAACCTTGTCGCCAACCTTGGTCTGCACGGCCACGATGGCACCGTTCATGGGCGCGGCCAGGCTGCCTTCGCCGGCCATTTCCTCAAAGCCGTAGCTTTCCTTGTACACGGTGCAGTTGAAGGTGTCGCCTTCGTAGAACAGCACCAGCTGGTCGTTGTGCAGGTTGCCGTGGATGCTGATGCGATGACCGTTGATGACCGCCTGCAAGTAGTCGTCATCCAGCCGAGCAGTGAGGTTGTAGACGCTGTCACCAACGAATACCTGATAGCGGTCGTCGCGCTCCAGCACCTTGAGGTCGTGAATCTCTTCACCCACCTGCAGCTGCAGCGGCTGGGCAAATTCCGAGTTCATGCGCCAGCTGTTCTGGCGGCCGAACGGCGACCAGGGGTCGGTGCTGACCACTTCACGGGATTTGCGCTGTTCCAGAACAAAACCGGCGGCCAGTACCAGGGCTTTATGGGTATCCAGCTTGGATTTCGGGAACAGCAGTTCCCGGTGATCGTCGATAAAGCCGGTGGTCAGTTCCGCTTCCCGGAACGGTTGGGCGTCCGCCAGGGCGTGCAGGAACCGGATGTTGGTCTTCACGCCCGCGATGCGGTAGTGCTCCAGGGCCTGAACCATGCGGTTGATGGCCTGGTCGCGGGTTTCGTCCCACACGATCAGCTTGGCGATCATGGGGTCGTAGTGGATGCTGATGTCGTCGCCTTCGGTCACGCCGGTGTCGACGCGCACATGGGCGCTTTCATCCGGGGTGCTCAGGTAGCGCAGGTTACCGGTGGCCGGCAGGAAGTCCTGGTCCGGGTCTTCGGCGTAGATCCGCGCTTCCAGGGCGTGGCCCCGGGTTTTCACCTGGGACTGTTCCAGCGGCAGGGCATCACCCCAGGCCACTTTCAGCTGCCATTCCACCAGATCCTGGCCGGTGACCATTTCGGTAACCGGATGCTCGACCTGAAGGCGGGTGTTCATCTCCATGAAGAAGAAGGAGCCGTCGACGTCGTACAGGAATTCAACGGTGCCGGCACCCACGTAGTTAATGGCCTGGGCGGCGCGCACGGCCGCCTCACCCATGGCCTTGCGGGTTTCTTCGCTCAGGCCCGGGGCCGGGGCTTCTTCGAGGACTTTCTGATGGCGGCGCTGCACGGAACAGTCACGCTCGGCCAGGTACACGCCCTTGCCTTCCTGGTCGCAGAAGACCTGGATCTCCACGTGCCGGGGCTGGGTCAGGTAACGTTCGATCAGCATGTCCGGGTTGCCGAACGCGTTCTGGGCTTCGCGCTTGGCAGCAGCCAGAGCATCGTCAAACTCGCCCATGTTGTTCACGACGCGCATGCCTTTGCCACCGCCGCCGGCGACAGCCTTGAGCAGCAAGGGGAAGCCGCATTTCTCGGCTTCGGCCCGCAGGGTTTCAACCGACTGGTCGTCGCCGTGGTAACCGGGCACCAGCGGCACGCCAGCCTTTTCCATGATGGCCTTGGCCGCTGACTTGGAGCCCATGGCAGCGATGGCCGAGGAGGGCGGGCCGATGAAGACAATGTTGTTGGCTTCACAGGATTCGGCAAACCCGGTGTTTTCCGAGAGGAAACCGTAGCCCGGGTGGATGGCCTGGGCGCCACTCTTTTTGGCAATCTCGATGATCTTTTCGGCCCGCAGGTAGCTCTCGGAGCTCGGTGCAGGGCCGATGTGGAAGGCTTCGTCAGCCATGGCCACGTGCCGTGCATTGGCGTCGGCCTCGGAATAGACGGCGACAACGCGAATGCCCATGCGGTGGGCGGTTTGTATGATCCGGCAGGCGATTTCGCCCCGGTTGGCGATCAGTATCTTGCTGAACATTGTTATTCTTCCTCCGGAACCCAGTTGGCCTTGCGCTTGTTCAGGAAGGCGCTGAGCCCTTCCTGCCCTTCTTCACCCACCCGGATATCCGCGATGCGGTGTGCCGTGTCGTCAATCACGTCGTCGTTGATGGGCTTGTGGCTGACGGCGAATACCAGGTCCTTGGCGGCTTTCATGGCCTCGGGCCCGTTCATGGCCAGTTGCTGGAGCATGTCGTTGCAGCGGGCTTCCATGGCGTCGACATCGTCACAGACGATGTGTACAAGGCCGTATTCCTGGGCCTGCTTTGCCGTGAACACTTCGGCGGAGATGAAATACCGCCGGGCCTGGCGCTCGCCGATGGCGCGCACCACGTAGGGGCTGATCACCGCCGGAATCAGGCCGAGCTTCACTTCGCTGAGGCAGAAGCTGGATTTTTCGGTGGCAATGACGATGTCGCAGCAGGCGGCAAGGCCCACCGCGCCGCCGAAGGCAGCGCCCTGTACCAGTCCGATCACCGGCTTGGCCAGATGGTTGAGTACGTTCATCAGCCGCGCCAGTTCCCGGGAATCGTCCAGGTTTTCCTGGCGGCTGTTCTCGGCCATGCGGCGCATCCAGCCAAGGTCGGCCCCGGCGGAGAAGTGCTTGCCTTCGGAGCGCAGGATAACGATCTTCACGCTGTTGTCGGCATTCAACTCGGTGAGGGTGCTGATCAGCTGCTGGATGATCACGTCGTCAAAGGCGTTGCGTTTGTCAGGGCGGTTTAGAACCACCTCGGCAATGCCTTCGTCGCGACGTTTGAGCAGAACTGCGGATTCGTTGTCTGTCATGTCAGTCTCCCCGATTACATCCGGAACACGCCAAAGCGTGTCGGCTTGGCGGGTCGGTTAAGGGTGGCAGACAGGCTCAGGGCAACCACTTCCCGGGTCTGGGCCGGGTCGATAACGCCGTCGTCCCAGAGGCGGGCACTGGCGTAGTACGGGTGGCCCTGGTGTTCGTAAGTGTCGATGATCGGCTTCTTGAATTCCGCCTCTTCCTCGGCGCTCCATTCCTGGCCCTTGCGCTCCATGCCTTCACGGCGAACGGTGGCCATAACGCCGGCGGCCTGTTCGCCGCCCATCACCGAGATGCGGGCGTTCGGCCACATCCAGAGGAAGTCGGGGCTGTAGGCGCGGCCGCACATGCCGTAGTTACCCGCGCCAAAGGAGCCGCCGATCAGTACGGTGATCTTGGGTACGTTGGCACAGGCCACGGCCATAACCATCTTGGCGCCGTGCTTGGCGATGCCTTCGGATTCGTACTTCTGGCCAACCATGAACCCGGTGATATTCTGCAGGAACAGCAACGGGATGTTGCGCTGGCAGCACAATTCAACGAAGTGGGCGCCTTTCTGGGCGGCTTCGCTGAACAGGATGCCGTTGTTGGCGATGATGCCCACCGGGTAGCCGTGGATATGGGCAAAGCCGGTGACCAGGGTCTGGCCGTAATAGCGTTTGAATTCGTCAAACTCGGAACCGTCGACGGTGCGGGCGATGACGTCACGCACGTCGAACTGCTTGCGCAGGTCGGTGCCAACGATGCCGTAGATCTCCTCGGCGTCGTACAGCGGTGCCTTGGGTTTGCGGATTTCCACATCCGTTGGCTTGCGACGGTTCAGGTTGGAGACGCTGCGCCGGGCGATTTCCAGGGCGTGTGCGTCGTTCTCGGCGTAGTGGTCGGCAACACCGGAGATTTTACAGTGCACGTCGGCGCCACCGAGGTCTTCGGCGGTCACTACTTCACCGGTGGCGGCTTTCACCAGCGGCGGGCCAGCCAGGAAGATGGTGCCCTGGTTACGGACGATGATGGATTCATCGGCCATGGCGGGCACGTAGGCGCCACCGGCGGTGCACAGGCCCATGACGACGGCGATCTGCGGGATGTCGTCGGCAGACATACGGGCCTGGTTGTAGAAGATGCGGCCGAAGTGGTCGCGATCCGGGAAGACTTCGTCCTGGCGGGGCAGGTTGGCGCCGCCGGAGTCGACCAGGTAGATGCACGGCAGGCGGTTCTGCAGGGCGATTTCCTGGGCGCGCAGGTGTTTTTTGACGGTCAGCGGGTAGTAGCTGCCGCCTTTTACGGTGGCGTCGTTGGCAATGATCATGCATTCGGTGCCGGAGACGCGGCCCACGCCGGCGATGACGCCTGCAGCGGGGACTTCTTCATCGTAAACGTTGTAGGCGGCGAACTGGCCGATTTCCAGGAACGGGGAGCCGTCGTCCAGGAGGCGGTTGATGCGCTCTCTGGGGAGTAGCTTGCCACGGGCGATGTGGCGCTCCTGGTAGGAGGGGCCGCCGCCTTGCTGGATGGTGGACACTTTGTCGCGCAGGTCGGCAACGGCCTGGGCCATGGATTCCTGGTTGGCCTGGAACTCTTCGGACCTGGGATTAATCTTGCTTTGAAGTATTGTCATTTTTTCGGGCCTCGAGGTTCGGGGCGGCGGGACTGGCAGGGAATCTTTCCGGGAACCGCTACGAGCACATCCATGTGCGCTTGACGTCGGCCATCCATGGCCGCCGACATTCCCGGAAAGACACCCTGCCACTCCCTCGTTTTAACTTGGGAGCAGGCCGTCCCCGGTGCAGGGTTGAACGGCCTCGCCTTGTAACGGCAGCTTACTTGTTCAGGTACAGCTCACGACCGATCAGCATCCGACGAATCTCGGACGTGCCCGCGCCGATCTCATACAGCTTGGCGTCGCGCAGCAGGCGGCCTGTCGGGTATTCGTTGATGTAGCCGTTACCGCCGAGCAGCTGGATGGCGTCCAGGGCGATTTTGGTGGCCATTTCGGCGGAGTAGAGGATCGCGCCGGCGGCGTCTTTCCGGGTGGTTTCCGCGCCACGGTCGGCGGACATGGCAACCATGTAGACGTAGGACTTGGCGGTGTTCATCCAGGTGTACATGTCGGCAACTTTGCCCTGTACCAGTTCGAATTCGCCGATGGCCTGGCCGAACTGTTTGCGCTCGCGGATGTAGGGGACGACAACGTCCATGGCGGCCTGCATGATGCCCAGCGGGCCGCCGGAAAGAACGAGACGCTCGTAGTCGAGGCCACTCATCAGAACTCGTGCGCCGTTGCCTTCGCCGCCCAGTACGTTTTCCTTGGGTACTTTGCAGTCTTCGAACACCAGTTCGCAGGTGTTGGAGCCACGCATGCCGAGCTTGTCGAGTTTCTGGTGGCGGCTGAAGCCCGGGGCGTCGCGCTCTACGATGAAGGCGGTCACGCCCCTGGAGCCGGCGGAGGTGTCGGTCTTGGCGTAGATGACGTAGGTGTTCGCATCCGGGCCGTTGGTGATCCACATTTTGTTGCCGTTGAGGAGGTAGTGGTCACCTTCATCTTTGGCGGTCAGTTTCATGGAGATGACGTCGGAGCCGGCGTTGGGCTCGGACATGGCCAGGGCGCCAATGTGCTCGCCGCTGACGAGCTTCGGCAGGTATTTCTGTTTCTGTTCTTCGGTGCCGTTGCGGTGAATCTGGTTCACACACAGGTTGGAGTGGGCACCGTAGGAGAGGCCAACGGAGGCGGAAGCACGGCTGATTTCTTCCATGGCGATGACGTGCGCCAGGTAGCCCATGTCGGAGCCGCCGTATTCTTCGCTCACGGTGATACCCAGCAGGCCCATGTCGCCCATTTTCCGCCACAGGTCCATGGGGAACTCGTTGTTGCGGTCAATTTCCTCGGCGCGCGGTGCGATTTCGGAAGCAGCAAAGCCGTTGATCTGCTCGCGGAGCATATCGAGGGTTTCGCCGAGGCCGAAGTTGAGCTCTGAGTATTGTGATTTCATCGTTGGCTACCTTTGATTTCTGTCATTCATTAGTTTTCAGCGGTCTGCCTGGCTTCTTCTTTCGCCGGCGCCTGCTGTTTCTTTTTCTTCTGCAGCTCGGCCAGGGCTTCTCGGCACCGAGCTTCGGCTGTATCCATTTCCATTTCTGCCTGGGCAATGTCGTTTTTCTGCTGTTCCAGCTGAGCCCGTTTGTTTTCCAGGATGGTCAGCATCTTCAGCAGCTGTTTTTCATTGCCGCTGAGGGTTTCGTCCCACAGATCGAACAATTCTTTGGTTTCCGCGAGGGAAAATCCCATTCGCTTGCCGCGGAGAATAAGCTTCAGACGCACTCGATCCTTTGAACTGAAGATCCGTGTCTGCCCGCGCCGCGTGGGCCTGAGCAGCTCCTGATCCTCGTAGAAACGAATGCTCCGGGTTGTCACGTCGAACTCTTTGGCGAGCTCGCTGATGCTGTATGTCTGTTTAATGTCCATTGGGATTTCCTTTTTAGACTTAGGTTAGATAAAGTTTACGTAAACGTAAAGTAGTTTTAGGGTCCGATTTTTAACAAACAGAATCCTGAAAAGGGGAGTGAACGATGGAATTCAAAAATGTGGCAGCCATTGTAACAGGCGGTGCTTCCGGGCTGGGCGAGGGTGCGGCCCGTGCGCTGGCGGCATCCGGATGCAAGGTGGCGATCCTGGATCTGCAGAAAGAGCAGGGCCGCAAGGTGGCCGAGGACATCGGCGGGATTTTCCTTGAGTGTGATGTAAGCTCCCCCGACAGCGCCGAAGCCGCCATCAACGCCGCCCGCGAGGCCCATGGCCCCTGCGGTATTGCCGTGAACTGCGCCGGTATTGCCACGGCCTCGAAGATTCTGGGCCGTGAGGGTGTGATGCCGCTGGAGAACTTCAGCAAGGTTATTCAGGTCAACCTGATTGGTACCTTTAACATCCTGCGCCTGGCGGCAGCGGATATGGCCCAGCGCGAACCCAACGCCGATGGGGAGCGCGGTGTGATCATCAATACAGCATCGGTCGCCGCCTACGAGGGCCAGATTGGCCAGGCGGCCTACAGTGCCTCCAAGGGCGGTGTGGTATCGCTGACCCTGCAGTCGGCCCGTGAGCTGGCTCGCGAAGGCATCCGTGTAAATACGATTGCACCGGGCCTGTTCATGACGCCCATGATGGCGGGTATGCCCGAGGAAGTTCAGGAAAGCCTGGCGGCCACGCTGCCGTTCCCGAAGCGCCTCGGCAAGCCGGAAGAGTTCGGCATGATGGTGGATCAGATGGTGCGTAACCCGATTCTCAATGGCGAAGTGATTCGTCTGGACTGCGCGCTCCGCATGGCGCCCAAGTGAAGCATTCAATTGCAGGAGACATACATGACCGTGTCTGTTGATAAAGAAGAACTGGGGATGTTCCGGGATTCCGTTATCAAGGTCCTGGAAAAAGAAGTGACGCCGCACTACGAAGCCTGGGAGAAGTCCGGGCTGGTGCCTCGCGAGCTCTGGAACACCCTGGGCAACGCCGGAATGCTGTGCGTGGATGTGCCTGAAGAGTGGGGCGGCATCGGTGCGCCTTTCCAGTTCTCCGTGGTGGTAGGTGAAGAGCTGGCCCGCATGGGATTCGGCGCGCTATCCACCAACGTGATGGTCCATTCGGACATTGTCGCTCCCTATCTGAGCCACATGGGCAATGAAGATCAGCGTCAGCAGTGGTTGCCCAAGCTGGTTTCCGGCGAAGCCGTTGGCGCCATCGCCATGACCGAGCCCGGTGCCGGCAGTGACCTGCAGGCGATCCGCACCAGTGCGGTGAAAGATGGCGATGACTACATCCTGAACGGCTCCAAGACCTTCATCACCAACGGTCAGCACGCTGATATGGTCATCGTTGCCGCGAAAACCGATCCGAAGGCCGGCGCCCGGGGCATCAGTCTGTTCCTGGTGGATACCTCACTGCCTGGCTTCAGCAAAGGCCGCAACCTGGACAAGATCGGCCAGCATTCCGGGGATACCTCCGAGCTGTTCTTCTCCGACATGCGCATCCCGGCTTCCGCGCGTCTTGGCGAAGAGGGGCAGGGGTTTGTGTACCTGATGAAGGAACTGCCCCGTGAACGTCTGGTGATTGGCGCCCTTGGCGTGGCTGCCGCCCGTGGCTCCCTGGATCTGACCATTGCCTACGCCCAGGAGCGGGAACTGTTCGGACAGAAACTGGCCCAACTGCAGAACACCCGCTTTGAAATCGCGCGCATGGAAACTGACTACCGGGTGAACAAGGCGTTCGTGGACCAGTGCATCGACCAGTACGACCTGGGCGAACTGGACGCGCCAACCGCCTCCATGGCCAAGTACAGCGCCACTGAGATGCAGTGCCGCGTGGCCGATGGTTGCCTGCAGCTGTTTGGCGGTTACGGTTACACCACCGAATACCCGATTTCCCGGGCCTTTATCGACGCGCGGGTGCAGCGCATTTACGGCGGCACTTCGGAAGTCATGAAAGAAATTATTGCCCGGTCGGTACTGGGCAAGGCCTGAGGAAGGCAACTCGAATGCTCGGGGTCCGAGCAGGGGCAGCCTTTCCGGGACTGTCTGCAGCATGGATGCTGCAGTCAAGCGTACAGGGACGTATTCACAGCGTGTCCCGGAAAGGCTGCCCCTGATCGGGCCCTCCACCCAATCAGGAGGACAACAAAATGGACAGCAATGATGTGGTAATCGCAGGTTCAGCAAGAACCCCCATGGGTGGCATGATGGGCTCCCTCAGCTCCGTGCGCTCGCCGGATCTGGGCGCTATCTCCATCAAGACCGCCATTGAACGCTCCGGCCTTCAGCCGGCGGATGTCCAGGAAGTGATCATGGGCTGCGTATTGCCCGCAGGCCTCGGCCAGGCCCCGGCCCGCCAGGCTTCCCGGGCTTCCGGCATTCCCGACAGCTCCGGCTGCACCACGATCAACAAGATGTGCGGCTCCGGCATGCAGGCCGTGATCATGGCTCACGACCAGATCAAGGCAGGAACCAACAACATCATGATCGCTGGCGGCATGGAAAACATGAGCCAGGCGCCGTACCTGCTGCCTAAAGCCCGTGGTGGTATGCGCATGGGCCACGGCCAGGTGATGGACAGCATGTTCCTGGATGGCCTGGAAGACGCCTACGAAGGCGGCCTGATGGGCGTTTTCGCCCAGCGTACCGCTGATAAATACGACATCAGCCGCCAGGCCATGGACGAATTTGCCATCGGTTCCCTGCAGAAATCCCTGGCGGCCATCGAAAACGGCTGGTTCCGTGATGAGATTGTTCCGGTCACCGTTTCCGGTCGTGGCGGCGACACCGAAGTCGACACCGACGAGCAGCCGGGCAACGCCAAACCGGAGAAAATCCCGCACCTCAAGCCGGCTTTCGCCAAAGACGGTTCCGTGACTGCGGCCAACTCCAGCTCCATCAGCGACGGTGCCTCCGCCCTTGTTCTGGCCTCCGCCGCCGAAGCCGACGCCCGAGGCCTGACGCCCCAGGCCCGCATCGTGGCCCACGCCACCCACGCACGCCTGCCCGCCGAGTTCACCCTGGCGCCCATCGGTTCCATCGAGAAGGTGCTCAAGAAAGCCGGCTGGAGCGTGGACGACGTGGATCTCTTCGAGATCAACGAAGCTTTCGCCGTGGTGACCCTGGCAGCCATCAACGAGCTGAAGCTCCCCGCGGAAAAGGTCAACGTCCACGGTGGCGCCTGTGCCCTGGGGCATCCGATCGGTTCTTCCGGCTCCCGGATCATCGTTACCCTGATCAATGCCCTGAAGCAGCGTGGTCTGAAGCGCGGTGTGGCTTCGCTGTGTATTGGTGGTGGCGAGGGGACTGCCGTTGCCATCGAGTTGATTTGATCGGTTCTTGTTGTAGCCTGCCCGGCTAGGGGCGGGCTGCGGGGTGGCCGGTGAATTTTTCTTGGAAAAAGAACTCGCTTCGCTCAGACACCTTTTTCCGGCGAAAAATTCACCAGCCACCCCACGCCGAGATACCCCCTGAGATATCGCGAAGTTAGTGACTTTGATATCAGTCATGCGGCCCAAGCCATGATTTGCTAGCCTTAAATGCATTGAACGTCCCCGGCATTGGAGAAAGAACCCCCGTGCGAAAGAGCCACGAGTTTATTGAGGAATCCCGCAAACAGTGGAGCTCCGAGCCTGCGTTTGTGGCCTCCATGGCCGCAGCGGCTGTGGGGCTTGGGAACCTGTGGCGGTTTCCGTACATGGTGGGGGAGAACGGTGGTGGCGCTTTTGTGGTGGCCTATCTGCTGGCGCTGATTGTCGTGGTTTTGCCCATCATGATTCTGGAAGTGTCTGCAGGACGTCTTTCCAAGGGCAGTACGGTTCAGACCTACCGGCAGGTGAACCGCTTCGGGGTTGTTTACGGGTGGTTTGTGGTGCTCATCACCATGGCCATTACCAGCTATTACCTGGTGATTACCGGCTGGACCCTGGGTTATGCGGTGGATGCCGCAACAGACAATCTCCGAGTGTTTGGTGACTTTACCGCCGGGTATAACTCGCTCTGGTATTTCTTCGCGGTGACCGTGCTGGGGGCAATCATCCTGGCCAAGGATGTGACGGCCATCGAGCTGATGTCGAAGATCCTGATGCCGGTTTTGATCATTGTGATGATCGGTCTGGTGATTTTCGCCAGCCGCACACCCGGTTGGGAGCAGACCAAGGATTTCTTTTTCCAGGTGGACTGGAGCCGGTTGGCGGACGGCAAGCTGTGGGCGTTTGCGTTCGGGCAGGCGTTCTACACGCTGGCGATTGGCCAGGGCTACCTGGTGACCTATGGCAGTTTTATCCCCCGGCAGACCCACGTGCCCCGGGCCTGTCTGATTGTTGCAGGTACCGAGACCAGTGTGGCGCTGCTGGCGGGCTGGATGATCTTTCCGTTTGTGTTCAGTCTTGGCATGGAGCCCGCGGAGGGCAGTCAACTGGCGTTTGTGACCATGCCTCGGGTGTTCGAGGACATGGTTGGCGGCTACTGGGTGGGTACGCTGTTTTTCAGCCTGTTTTTCATGGCCGCGTTCAGTTCCAGCCTGGCCGGTCTGAAGGTGATGATTGCGGCGGTAGCGGAGGAGTTCCGGCTTAGCAATGGCAAGGCCGTCAGTCTTGTTACCCTGGTGATGCTGGTGCTGGGCACGGCATCGGCACTGAGTTTCACCCCGCTGGAGTGGAACATTGCCGGGGAGCCGGTGCTGGATGTGATCGACCGGGTGGCCGGCGGTAATGTGATCATCTTCTCCGGGGTGTTGGGGGCCGCCATGTTCTGCTGGTTTATTCCGCCCGAGAAGATACGAACGGTGCTGGGCACCCAGAGCCGCTGGTGGGAGTGGCGTATGTACCTGGTTGGTCGCTACCTGCCGCTGGTGATGCTGATCTGGATTGTGGTGACCTATGCCCTGAACCAGGTGGGCATTACTCCGGCCTGACCTGGAACTCCCTGGCGTCGATCTTCAGCTTCTTCAGGCGCGAGGTCAGGGTGGTCGGTTTGATGCCCAGCATGGCCGCCGCGCCGTCATCGCCGAAGACCCGGCCACTGCTCATGGTGAGGGCCCGGGCCAAATTCTGTTTCTCCAGTTCCCGCAACTCCTGCTCCGTCATCAATTCGCCGCTGTAATGTCTCGCAGGCGGCGCTTCTGCCGTGTTGGACCGGGCTGCGGACTCTGGGCCTGGCAGGTCCAGATCCAGCCGGCCGTCGGCGGTGATTACCTGGCGCTCGATCACATTCTCCAACTCCCGCACATTGCCGGGCCAGTGGTAGGCTTTCAGGGTTTCAACGTCACGTTCTTTCAGGGCCAACAGAGGCCGGTTGAACTTCTGGCACGCGCGGTTCAGGAATTCCTGGGCGAGGATGGGGATGTCCTCCAGCCGCCGGCGCAAGGGTACGGATTCGATGGGGAAAACATTCAGGCGGAAGTAGAGGTCTTCCCGGAAGGTTTTTTCCTGAACTTCCGCCTTCAGGTCACGGTTGGTGGCCGCGATCACCCGCACATCCACAGCCCGGGTTCGGTTTTCGCCAACCCGCTCGAATTGCTGATCCTGCAGCACCCGGAGCAGTTTACCCTGGAGTTCAAGGGGGATTTCGCCCACTTCGTCCAGGAACAGGGTGCCGCCGTCGGCCAGTTCGAACCGGCCCACGCGATCGCTGACGGCGCCGGTGAAGGCACCTTTGATGTGGCCGAAGAACTCGCTCTCGAACAGATCCTTGGGGATGGCCGCACAGTTCACCCGAATCAGGGGCCGGTCACGTCGGCTGCTGGACTGGTGGATGGCACGGGCAATCAGCTCCTTGCCCGTGCCGGATTCGCCGGTGATCAGCACGTTGGCATCGGTGGGCGCCACCATACCGATACGGCGCACGATGGCTTTGATGGCCTCGCTCTGGCCGAAGATTTCGTGGAAGTGGTACTCGGCGCTGAGTTCTTCCTGCAGATAGGCGTTCTCCATTTCCAGTCGGTGTTTGAGGGTCTCTACTTCTTCCAGCGCTTTCTGCAGTTCTTTCTGGGCTTCCTGACGGGCGGAAATATCCCGGAACACAACCACCGCGCCCACCGGATGCCCGTTGTCCAGGATCGGTGTGCTGGTGTATTCCACCGGGAAGCCGCTGCCGTCCTTGCGCCAGAACCAGTCCTCGCCAACCCGCTTCACGCTGGCATCGCGGAAGGCGGCGTATATCGGGCAGTCCTTCAGGGGATACAGGCTGCCATCGGCATGGGAGTGGTGCACCACGCGGTGCAGAACCCGCCCCATGAGTTCGTCAATTCGCCACCCCAGCATGCGCTCGGCTGCGGGGTTTGCGAAGGTGCCTCGCCCCTCGGCATCCACCCCGTAAATGCCTTCCCCGACGGCATGCAGGATCAGCTGGTTTTCCCGCTCCATGTCCTTGAACAGTTCTTCCACCCGACGCCATTCAAGCAGGCCGCCCCGGTGGTAGTGGTTGGCATCGTGGCGCTCCCGAAGGGTTCGCAGCTGGCGTCGGTCCCTCAACAACAGCAGCACATTCTGGGTTTCCGCCTCGCCGACCCTGGATGAGGAGATTTCCAGTTCCACGGTGTGGCCGTCCCGGTGCTGGAGGAAGAAATCCCGGCTCCAGCCGTGGCTGCGAAACAGGGTTTCCTCAGTGAATGCAATCAGTTGCGGCCGCTGGTCGGTGAACAGGTGGGTGCATGGCGTTCCGACGAGGGATTGCCGGTCGGAGCCGATCATTCGGCCCATGGCACTGTTGGCGGACAGAATCAGGTCCCTGCCTGCATCTACCAACAGCGCAGCCTCTGGCAGATGGTCAATCCAGTTGCCGGTGATTTCAGGGCGAATGATGGCTTCGGTGTTCATGGCGATTTCCTGAGTCAGTTCCCGAAGGAAGAAACAAACCCTGTGCCAACTACGAAAAATCGCAGTCCGGGCTACGAAAAATCGTGAAATACGAAATGTCGTAGCTCTCCTGTTTTCAGGCTCCTCATTCCTGATGCCTTAAAAACAATGGGTTAAAAAAATAACCGGACTTGGCACAAACCCTGCGATACCTCTCTCAGAACGCGGAGCCGACCCGACCATTTCCAGCCTCGGGCCCGAGCCGCACCTTTGTTGCACCGTGAGAGTGCAGAAATAACCCAAAACTTAGGTCCCAAACCCAGGAGAGTGCGCCATGACCACGAAAAGCCTTGGAAACCCGTTTGACGGTGACAAGTCCCTGATTCATGCCAAGACCTGCGGCTGCCCCGAGTGCAAACCCGGCGACAGCACCCCGTCGATTTCCCTCGATCTCAAGCCCTCTGCCGGCCAGCAGGCAGTTGCTGACGAGCATTTGGATTCAGAAGCGATGATGGATCGCGCCATCGAAGGCGCGGTGGTGCGCTCGGTGTTTGGTCACAACGAACACAGCCGGCGCGCCTTCATGAAAATGATGGGCGCGGGCACCGCGGCGGCCGTTCTGGGCAGCGTGTTCCCGATGGAAAAGGCCAAGGCCGCGGTGAAGGAATCCCTGGGCAAGCTCGAGAAGACCAAGCTGAACGTTGGTTTTGTACCGATCACCTGCGCCACGCCTATCATCATGGCCCACCCGATGGGCTTTTATGAGCGGTACGGCCTCGATGTGACCGTCACCAAGACCGCAGGTTGGGCGGTGGCCCGGGACAAGTCCCTGGCTGGCGAATACGACGCCTCACATATGCTTACTCCCATGCCCCTGGCGATGACCATGGGCGCGGGCTCCACACCGGAGCCGTTCATCATGCCGGCCGTTGAGAACATCAATGGCCAGGCCATCGTGCTGCACGTCGACCACAAGGACAAGCGCGACCCGAAACAGTGGAAAGGCTTCAAGTTTGGCGTGCCGTTCGAGTACTCCATGCACAACTTCCTGCTGCGTTACTACCTGGCCGAGAACGGTATCGACCCGGACAAAGATGTGCAGATCCGTGTGGTCCCGCCACCCGAGATGGTTGCCAACCTCCGCGCCGGTAACCTGGATGGCTACTTGTCACCGGATCCGTTCAACCAGCGTGCTGTTTGGGAGAAGGTGGGCTTCATCCACATGCTGACCAAGGACATCTGGGAAGGCCACCCGTGCTGCGCCTTTGCCTGCAGCAAGCAGTTCGCGACCCAGAACCCGAACACCTACGGCGCCCTGTTGCGCGCCATCATCGACGCGACGCAGTACTCCAACAATCCGGATAACCGTAAGGAAATCTCCGAAGCCATCGCGCCAAAGAACTATCTGAACCAGCCGGTTCCGGTGATTCAGCAGGTGCTGACCGGCTACTACGCCGATGGCCTTGGCGAGGTAAAAGACGTGCCGGACCGCATCGACTTCGACCCGTTCCCGTGGCACTCCATGGGCGTGTGGATCCTCACCCAGATGAAGCGCTGGGGTTATATCGAGGGTGATGTGGACTACAAAGGCATTGCCGAGCAGGTCTACCTGGCGAGCGAGACCGGCAAGATCATGGAAGAACTGGGTTACACCGCTCCGGACAAGACCTACAAGACCCACACCATCATGGGCAAGACGTTCGATTCTGATCGTGCCGAAGAATACGCACGCAGCTTCGACATCGGGAGGGTGTAACCATGGCTTCCCTGAACGTCCGGGCAGCACTGCTGTCGGTGTCGTTCCTGATTCTGGCCCTGGGGCTCTGGGAAATGGCAACCCAGCCCCCGGAGGCCCAGACAGGACTGACCGAATACGAAATGCTGATGGGTGGTGTGGAGCAGGAATCCCGGGTGCCGCCACCCTCGGCGGTGATCAAGCTGGCCTGGGCGGAGTTGTCCGATCCGTTCTATGACGCCGGCGCCAACGACAAGGGCATCGGCATCCAGCTGGCCTATTCGGTGTACCGGGTATTGACCGGCTACCTGGCGGCCATGGCCATTGCGCTGCCCGTCGGGTTCCTGATCGGCATGTCGCCGCTGATGTACAAGGCCCTGAACCCTTACATCCAGGTGCTGCGGCCAATTTCGCCGCTGGCCTGGATGCCCCTGGCCCTGTTCATCATCCAGGACTCCGATGCCTCAGCGATCTTTGTGATCTTCATCTGCTCGATCTGGCCAATGCTTCTGAACACCGCCTTTGGTGTGGCGAACGTGAGGCAGGACTGGGTCAACGTGGCCCGCACCCACGAACTCGGCCCACTGCGCACCGCCATTACGGTGATCCTGCCGGCCGCAGCACCCACCATTCTGACCGGCATGCGGATCTCGATTGGCATTGCCTGGCTGGTCATCGTGGCCGCGGAAATGCTCGTGGGCGGCACCGGCATTGGCTACTACGTGTGGAACGAATGGAACAACCTGGATCTGGCCAGTGTGATCTTCTCCATCCTGATGATCGGGGTGGTGGGCATGCTGCTCGACCTGGCCCTGGGCAAGGCCCAGAAACTGGTGGAATACAAAGAATGAGCGGTCCGGCACCGGTTTCCGGTGCCGGCCTCAACCCTCCGAATGGAGACCTGTTATGAGTAAGTCATTCCTGGAAGTAGATGGCCTGTCCAAAGTCTATCCGGACGGCCAGGGCGGTGAGCTGACCGTCTTCGAGGATATCCGCTTTGCCCTGGAGAAAGGTGAGTTTGTTTGCATCATCGGCCACTCCGGTTGCGGCAAATCCACCATCCTGAACGTGTTGGCAGGCCTGGACGAAGCCAGCGCCGGCAACGTGGTGATGAACGGCAAGGAAATCAAAGGCCCAGGCCTTGAGCGCGGGGTTGTGTTCCAGAACTACAGCCTGCTGCCCTGGAAAACCACCCTGAACAACATCGTCTTCGCCGTGCGCGCCCGCTGGCCGGAGTGGTCCAAGGAAAAGGTGAAAGAGCACAGCGAACGCTACCTGAAGATGGTGGGCCTGGACCACGCCCTGAACCGCAAGCCGTCCCAGCTGTCCGGCGGTATGCGTCAGCGGGTGAGTATCGCCCGGGCCTTCGCCACCCAGCCGGAACTCCTGCTGCTGGACGAGCCTTTCGGCGCGCTGGATGCGCTCACCCGGGGTGTGATTCAGGACGAGCTGGTGAAAATCTGGGAAGAAACCCGCCAGACCGTGTTCATGATCACCCACGATGTGGACGAAGCCATTCTACTGTCTGACCGCATCTTCCTGATGTCGAACGGCCCCAACGCCCGCATCGCTGAGAGCGTGAAAGTGGACATTCCGCACCCGCGGGCCCGGGCCACCATCTTCCAGAACCCGGCCTACCACAAAACCCGGGACTACCTGGTGGACTTCCTGGTCAACCGAAGCGGCTCGGCTCTGCCGGAAAAAGACGGCACCCCGAAAATCGTCGAACCCGCCAAAGGCGTTGCCCAGTCCACGCCAGCGTCTGCCGACTCTGAAACCGAATCCGAATCTGAGACTGCCGCCCGTGCGGTGAATGCCTGACGTTAAAACCCAAGAGAGGAAACAGCCATGATGAACAAAGAACTGATGACCGCAAAAATCCTGGAAGCCAAAGTGTCCAAGGGTATGACCTGGGAATCCATCGCCGAAACCATCGGCCTATCCCCGGTGTTCACCACCTCAGCGGCCCTGGGTATGAACAGCCTCACCGAAGACAAGGCCTTCGCCCTGTGCGAAGTGCTCGACCTCGACAAGCCAATAGCCGAAGCCCTGCAGGTCTGCCCCAAAAAAGCCTGGGACGGTGCTGTTCCGCAGGATCCGCTGATCTATCGTTTGTACGAAGTGGTGGGTGTCTATGGCGATACCATGAAAGAGCTCATCCATGAGAAGTTCGGCGACGGCATCATGAGTGCCATCGATTTCACCATGGACATCGAGAAGGAAGAGAATCCGAAGGGCGACCGTGTGGTCGTGACTATGAACGGGAAGTTCCTGCCTTACAAAGCCTGGTAAATCGGAAGAGCCCGCCTTTGTAGCCTGTTGGTTGAGGGGCGGGCCTGCGGGGTGGCAGGTGGAGTTTTTCTTGGAAAAAGAACTCGCTTCGCTCAGACACCTTTTTCCGGCGAAAAATCCACCTGCCACCCCGCGCCGACGTGCAACACGGGTTCACCGGTTTAAGGATTTTTGTGCTTTTGTAGGTTGGATTAGCCGCAGGCGTAATCCAACGGGTTTTGTCGGATTACGCTTCGCTAATCCTACGAAATATTCCCTTTAGAATTATCGCTGCTGCCCGTCGGTAGGGGGTGGGGGTATTTTTTCTGACAGGGAAAAGATGTCTGAGCGCAGCGAGTTGTTTTCCCCGAAGAAAAGATACCCCCACCCCCGTACCTGCCCGCCAAATCTCAGGCTACAGAAAGACCACGCCCGCCAAACCTCAGGCTAGGAAAGGACGATACCCCCAAAGTCTCAGGCCGAACGAGACCGGGCCACAGATCCAGCCGCGAGGGCAACCTCGGCAACGGTGTGAAGCTTCTCCAGTTGCGACTGCAACATGGCAATCGGCCGCGTTCCCTCCAGCGTCAGCGCGATATTCAAATGCTCGCCGGCGGTTTCGACCGCCATGGTGGCAATCCGGAACCCGCGGATGCGGACCACCTGGCAGAGCCGCTCCAGGGCGGCGGCTTCGTGGGTCATGCGGCAGTTGATGGTATAGCTGGGTGTCGAAGGTTGGCTTTGCGCGTTCATGCAACTTGCTCCTTGCTGGCTTTAGCGGTGCGGGCGGTTTCGTCGATCATGTCGGTATTGCTGGCGCCAGGTTTTACGATGGGCCAGACGTTCTCTTCACGGCTGATGGCGACGTGCAGCAGCATCGGGCCGTTGTAGGCCAGGATGGTTTCAATGCCGCGGCGGATCTGGTCGGTGCGTTCGATGTGCAGGGCCGGGATATCGAAGGCCCGGGCCATGGCTACGAAGTCCGGGTTGTCGTCCAGGTTTATCTGGCTTTCCCGGTTGTTGTAGAACAGCTCCTGCTGCTGGCGGACCATGCCCAGGCACTGGTTGTCCATGACGATCAGTTTTACCGGCAGGTTGTAGCGGCGGATGGTGGCCAGTTCCTGGGCGTTCATCATGAAAGAGCCATCGCCGGTGACGTTGATGACGGTGCTGTTGCGATCCGCAAACTGGGCGCCGATGGCGGCGGGCAGGCCGAAGCCCATGGTGCCGAGGCCGCCGCTGGTCAGGTGATGGCGCGGATGATCGAAGTCGTAGTGCTGGGCTACCCACATCTGGTGCTGGCCAACGTCGCAGGCGATCACGGTGTCGTCCGGGGCAATCCGGGAGAGTTGGCGGATAAACGCTGGGCCGGTAATCGGGGCCAGGGGCTCTTCGTTGTCAGCGGCGTGGAAGCCGCCGGTGGTGTACCAGGTACGGCACTGTTTCTGCCATTCACTGATGGCCAGTGGCTCGGCCTGCAAGGCGCCCGCCAATGCTTTCAGGATGTGGTTCAGATCACCGCGAATGGCCAGATCGGCATCGCGCAATTTGTTGATCTCGGCGGCATCAGCATCAATGTGGATCATCCTGGCATTGGGTGCAAAGCCGTCCAGTTTGCCGGTGGCGCGATCGTCCAGGCGGGCGCCGATGACCAGCAGCAGGTCGCACTCGTCGACGGCCTTGTTGGCGGCCCGGGAGCCATGCATGCCCAGCATGCCGAGGTTGTAGGGGTTGTATTTGCCGGGGTTGCCAATGCCCTTGAGCGTGACAACCGCCGGCAGGGCTGAGGACTCCGCAAAGGCCCGGAAGGTCTCCTCGGCGTGGGCCAGGCTGATGCCACCGCCGGTGTAAAGCAGGGGCTTGCGGGCGGCGCGCAGCATCGCCAGGGCTTCCGTCAGGTCGGTTGAAGCTGTTTCACGGGCTTCAGGCTGGGGGAAGGGCGCATCGGCCGCTTCGGACAGCAACAGGTCCTTGGGGATATCAATCCAGACCGGCCCGGGGCGACCGCTCTGAGCCAGTTCGATCGCCTCTTCCATGATGGTCGGCAGGCTGTTGGCATCATCGATCAGGTAGCTGTGTTTAACGATGCCCAGGGTCATGCCCAGTACGTCGGTTTCCTGGAAGGCGTCGGTGCCGATCAGGCCCGAGGGAACCTGGCCGGTGATCACCAGCATGGGAATGGAATCCCGGTGCGCGTTGGCAACGCCGGTGATCAGGTTGGTGGCGCCGGGGCCCGACGTGGCAATGCAGACGCCCAGCTTGCCACTGGCCCGGGCGTAGCCGTCTGCCGCCAGGGCGCAGCCCTGTTCATGGCGGCACAGCACATGCTCCACGCCCACATCGTCCACCAGCGCGTCGTATAGCGGCATGATGCAGCCACCCGGATATCCGAAAACCGTGCTGATGTTGTGGCGGTGGAACGCGTCAAGAATGTGCTGTGCGCCGTTCATGGTCGTCTTTCCCTTTTCTTTTGCCGTAAAAAAAGAAACCCCGGGACCTTTCGGTGCCGGGGGTTTCTGGTGTCTTGTCAGGTTTGTCGCTATCTCACCCGCTTGTCCACGCAGAAGCCCCCGGACGGTACCACGACCACCAGGACAAGCTTCACAAGGACAATCACTGCGTTGAGATTCATAAAATCGACAGTCTGCTCTGAATTCGTAAAAAGATTCTGTGTAGAATCTACCCCACGTTTTTAGCCGGATGCAACCGTTAATTGCCGGTTTTTTCTGCCAACCTCCGATTCAGCAACAGTGAGCATTCAATGACGAAAGCAAAATGGGGTTCTCTTGGGCTGTCACTTCTGATCGTGATCGCAATGGTGATCTGGATGGCGACTGGCGAGGTGAAGGTGGCCAGTGACGAGGCTCCGGAACGTCAGGACAGCGGCGATGGCCAGCCTACAACGGTGCAGGTGGAAACCCTGACGGCCCGGCTGCATGAGCCGGGCCTGATGCTGCAGGGCCAGTTGGAGCCCTGGAGTTCGGTGATGCTGAGTGCCCAGGTGCCCGGCCGCGTGGAGTCTCTGGCTGTGAGTCTGGGTGAGCAGGTCCAGCAGGGTCAGAAGCTGCTTACGATAGCTGATGAAGGGCGGAGTGCCGCGGTGTTGCGCTGGCAGTCCCAGGTTCGGAAACTGGAAGCGGACCTGGTGGCGGCCCGCCGGCTCCGCGCCAATAACCTTGCCTCGGAATCCCAGATTTTGAGCCTGGAAAGCGAACTTGCTGCCGCTGAAGCGGAGCTGACCGGTGCCCGACAGGCCATCAGCCACCTCACTCCCGAGGCGCCTTTTGACGGCATTATCAACAGCAAATCGGTGGATATCGGCGATCTGGTGCAGGTGGGTTCCCCCCTGTTTCAATTGGTGAGGGTGGATCGCCTGAAGGCTACCGCGCAGATCCCCCAGCAATCGGTGGGCAATGTGGCGCCCGGTCAGTCTGTTCGCGTGGATTTGCTGGATGGCAGCCGTCTTTCTGGCGTGGTGACCTTTGTGGCCAGCGCTGCCTCGCCCGAAACCCGGAGTTTTGCCGTGGAGATCGCGGTGGAGAATCCGGATCGCAAACGGGTGGCCGGTGGCAGCGCCAGCCTGCGGGTGGCATTGCCGGAGGTAAAGGCGATGTTTATCTCACCCGCTTATTTGTCCCTCGGTGATGACGGTCGCCCCGGTGTGAAATACGTGAACGGTGAGAACCGTGTCGAGTTCGGTGAAGTGAAGTTGTTGAGTGTATCCACCGAGGGTGCCTGGGTGACCGGTTTGCCGGATGAGATCCGTCTGATTACCCGCGGCGGTGGGTTCGTGAGCACCGGTGAGCAGGTCGTGCCGGTCGACGCCGCTGAAAACAGGGGCTAGACCGCATGCGCGCACTGATCTTTGCCGCCATCGACCGCAGCCGGACCACCTTGCTGACGCTGCTGTTCCTGATTCTCGGGGGGATTGCCGCGTTTCAGACCATCCCCAAGGAAGCCAACCCCGACGTCACCATTCCGATGATCTATGTCTCCATGACCCTGGACGGAATCAGCCCGGAGGACGCCGAGCGCCTTCTTGTTCGTCCCATGGAGCAGGAATTGCGTTCGCTGGAAGGCATCAAGGAAATGCGGGGTACGGCCTCGGAAGGGCATGCCTCGGTGATGCTGGAATTTGATGCCGGGTTTGATCCGGACAAGGCGCTGCAGGATGTTCGCGAGAAAGTGGATACCGCCCGAACCAAGCTGCCCCAGGAGGCGGACGAGCCCAGGGTGAACGAAATCAACGTGTCCCTGTTCCCGGTGTTGTCCGTGGGTCTGTCTGGCCCCTTGTCGGAGCGGGAGCTGATAACCATCGCCCGGCGGTTCCAGGATGCCATCGAGTCTATCCCGGAAGTTCTGGAAGTGGAGATTGGTGGCGATCGGGAGGATCTGCTGGAAATCGTGGTCGATCCCCAGGTGCTGGAGAGCTATGGCGTTGATTTTGATCAGCTGGCTTCGCTGGTAACCCGCAACAATCAGCTGGTGGCGGCCGGCTCGCTGGATACCGGCAATGGCCGCATGGCCCTGAAAGTGCCCGGGGTGATCGAAACCATCGAGGATGTGATGTCCATGCCGATCAAGGTGGACGGTGACACAGTGGTCACCTTCGGCGATGTGGCCATGCTCCAGCGTACCTTCAAGGACCCCACCGGTTTCGCTCGTATCAATGGGGAGCCGGCGCTGGTGCTGGAAGTCTCCAAGCGCTCGGGTGCCAACATTATCGAGACCATTGCCCAGGTTCGTGAGTTGATTGATCAGGCCAGACCGGAGCTGCCGGACTCTCTGGAAATCCGCTACATCATGGACCAGTCCGAGGAAGTCCGGGATATTCTCAGTGACCTGCTGAATAACGTGCTCACCGCCATCGTGCTGGTTCTGATTGTGGTGATTGCCGCCATGGGGCCGCGTTCGGCGGTTATGGTGGGGCTGACGATTCCTGGTGCCTTCCTCACCGGCATCCTGGTGATCTGGAGCATGGGGCTCACGCTCAACATCGTGGTGCTGTTCAGTCTGATCCTGGTGGCCGGCATGCTGGTGGATGGCGCCATTGTTGTGTCGGAGCTGGCGGACCGGAACCTGTCGGAGGGGCAGACGGTAAAGCACGCCTGGGCCGAGGCGGCCAGTCGCATGGCCTGGCCCATTATTGCGTCGACCGCAACCACGCTGGCGGTGTTTGTGCCGTTGTTGTTCTGGCCCGGCGTTGTCGGGGAGTTCATGAAGTTCCTGCCGCTGACGGTGATTATCTGTCTGATTGCTTCCCTGGCCATGGCGCTGGTGTTCCTGCCCGTGCTGGGCAGCACCAGTGGGGGGCGCCGGGCGCGGCAGGGGCATTCTTCGGGGCGCCTGATGGAGGGTTATCGACGGGTACTGGGGCTGCTACTTCGTTCACCGGGGCTGACGTTGATTGGTGTGCTCTGCGTGATCGCCGTGATCTACGCCGCGTACGCCCGCTTCAACCATGGGGTTGAGTTCTTCCCCAGTGTGGAGCCGGATTCCGCCCAGGTTCAGGTGAGGGCGAGGGGTGATCTTTCAGTGTGGGAGCGGGATGCCATTGTGCGTGAAGTGGAGCAGCGGTTGCGTGGCATGCCCGAGGTGAAGGCCCTGTACGCCCGCTCAATGGTACAGACCAGCTCGCAACTGGCGCCAGATGTCATAGGCGTTCTGCAATTCCAGTTTACCGACTGGTTCACCCGGCGACCGGCCAGCGCGATTCTCGAGGACTTCCGCGACATGACCTCTGATATAGCGGGCGTTGAGCTGGAATTCCGCAAACAGGAAGGTGGGCCTGCCGAAGGCAAACCGATAGAGCTACAGGTGAGCAGCCGCGAAGCAAACAGTCTCAATGGCTACGTGGACGAAATCAAAGACCGCATGCGTGAGCTCGGTGGTTTCGTGGACATCGAAGACGACCGCAGCCTTCCGGGGATTGAGTGGCGGCTGCAGGTTGACCGGGAAGCCGCCGCTCGCTTCGGTACCGATGTGCTGGGTATCGGCAGTGCCGTGCGCTTGGTGACCAACGGGTTGAAACTGGCCACCTATCGCCCTGAAGACGTGCGGGATGAAGTGGACATCGTGGTGCGAGTTCCGAATAACTGGCGGGAACTGGATCATCTGCAGCGCCAGACCATTCATACCTCCCGGGGCCAGGTGCCGCTCTCTGAATTCGTCGATCTTCGCCCCGGCGACAAAACCAACAGTATTGTCCGGGTGGATGGCCAGCGCACGGTAACCATCAAATCCGATCTGGCACAGGGGCGCCGCGTGGATGAGCTGCTGCGGGCCCTGCAGGCCGAGATGCCGGAACCGCCAGAGGGAATTTCGGTGAAGTTTGCCGGCGAGAACGAGGATCAGCAGCAGGCATCA
This sequence comes from Marinobacter sp. L-13, assembly GCF_056857715.1. Taxonomy (NCBI): domain Bacteria; kingdom Pseudomonadati; phylum Pseudomonadota; class Gammaproteobacteria; order Pseudomonadales; family Marinobacteraceae; genus Marinobacter; species Marinobacter sp. L-13. The sequence continues at coordinate 25,138 of NZ_JBSXNQ010000069.1, read as the reverse complement.
AACTTCCTTGCGACGGCCTTCCTGGTAGCCATCGGCCTCATGCTGTTGATACTGGTGACCCAGTTCAATTCGTTGTACCAGACCTTCCTGATTCTCTCGGCGATTGTGCTCTCCACCGCCGGGGTGCTGCTCGGGCTTCTGGTAAACGGTCAGTCGTTCGGCATTGTGATGGTGGGAATGGGTACGATTGCCCTGGCAGGCATCGTGGTAAACAACAACATCATTCTGATCGATACCTACAACCAGATGCGCAAGGACGGGGTTGAGGCCTACGAGGCCGCCCTGGAAACCGGTTGCCTTCGCCTGAGGCCGGTGCTGCTGACGGCCATCACCACTGTGCTGGGGTTGATGCCCATGGTCCTCGGCGTCAATGTGGACCTGCTGACGCCCTCCCTGGGCCTTGGTGCGCCATCAACCCAGTGGTGGACCCAGCTGTCCAGTGCCATCGCGGGGGGGTTGGCGTTTGCTACGGTGCTGACGCTGTTGCTCACACCTGCATTGCTGGTGCTGGGTAACCGGGCCGGTCGGGCTTTCGGGAGTCTGACCAGCCGCTTCCGAACTACTTAATGCTTGATCCGGCCCGCCAGTTCCTGGGCCCGGGCAGCCATGGCTTCCAGTTCAGGTACCGTGCGCAGGTTGTTTTCAGCAGCCTGGTGCATGGCTTCGGAGGTTTCGGCCACATCCGTGACATTGCGGTTGATGTCTTCACAGACACTGGTCTGTTCTTCGGCCGCTGTAGCAACCTGGGTTGTTGCGTCGTTGATGCTGCCCATGCGCCGGTTGATTTCGGCCAGGGTGGCGCGTACGGCTTCAACGGCCTCGCTGCTTTCCTGAGCTACAACGCCTGAGGCCTGCATGAACTCGGTGGCGTCCCGCGAAGCCCCACTGATGGCGCCGATGATCTGGTCGATTTCCACGGTGGCTTCCTGGGTCTTGGCAGCCAGGTTCCGGACTTCATCGGCAACCACCGCGAATCCGCGACCTGCGTCGCCGGCCCGGGCCGCCTCGATGGCGGCGTTCAGTGCCAGCAGGTTGGTCTGGTCTGCAATTTCCCGGATAACCTGCATAACGTCGCCGACCTTCTTGCCATCATTGGCGAGTTGGTTAACGGTTTCGGCCGAGTTCCGGATCTGGTCGGTCAGACGCCGCATGCTGTCTACCGCCTTGTTGATCTGCGAATCCGCTGTAGCCGTCTCGTCGGATGTCTGGCTCACTTCGGTGGCTACCGAGGCAGCGTGACTGGCCACATCCTCCGCGGTGGCAGACATTTCGTTCATGGCTGTCGCAATCTGCTCAATGCGCTGGTGGGCCAGGTCAGACTGGCTGACGACACTGTCGGCGTTCTGGCGGATCAACTCGCCGGTATCGTTCAGTTGCCTGGCGTTCTCGCTCAGTTGGCTTCCGGTATCGCTGAGGAAGCGGTGCAGGCTTCGGGCAGCGTCGGCCAATTGCCCCAATTCGTCAGCCCGCTGCATGGTTACAGGATCCGAAAGATCACCGTCGCCCAGTCGGGAGATCTGCGAGGTGAGCTTCTGTGCGGGCCGGACCACACCTGACAAAAGGATCATTATCAGCGCGATGGTACCCAGAATGATGGCGGCAATCAGAAGACCCGCCACCAGCCAGCTACGCTCGGTGACAACGGTGTTCAGGGTTCGGGCCCGGACAAGGCTATCTTCACGGACTGCGGTTGCAGCATCTACAATCAGTCTGGCAGGTTCACGGTCGATCCCCTGTACCGCGGCATCGCCTGCGTTCGGATCAAAGCCTGAGCGTGTGAACGCCTCGAATCCCTCACGATAGGCACGCCCCATCGTCTGGTGTGCCTGTTTGAAGTCGGACATCAGTGACTTTGCCTGTGGCTCCTGAATTCGGGGAATCAGGTCATCAAGCTGGCTCTGTATTGATGCTTCGCGCTGCTGAAATCGGCCCCAGTATTTGTCCAGTTGTTCCGGGTCGGCTCCGCGGATCAGGACGTTTTTCCACTCCTGGACCTGGGTCTTGAAATCAGAAAGCACATCCTGGGCTTCAAGGGCGTTCACCATCCTGGTACTTACAAGACTGTTGAAGTCATCTTTGACTTTCAGGGAGAAGTTCAGGTAAATCACCGCCACTGCGGCGACGACTAGATTTGCCGTCAAAACGACGAGAAGAACCCGGTTGAGAATGCTTTTCGAGTACCAGTTCATCAGCTATTCCTGGGAGCGATCGATGGTAAGGGTGTGTCGCTAGTGTATACGTAGCGTTAGTTGATTAGGTTATCTACTTTGGTATCGGCTAGGGAAGCGGGCTCTTGAATGCAATTGGCCGACTTGAATATGAAGCTTTTATGACATCTATCTTATGAGCAACCCACTAACCGTTCTTTACCGGGACGAACACCTTCTGGCTGTCCACAAACCGGCCGGGCTGTTGGTTCACCGGAGCCCTATCGACAAACACGAAACCGAGTTTGCCCTGCAATATGCCCGGGCGCTAAATGAGGGCCAGCATGTTTACCCGGTCCATCGACTGGACCGGCCTACCTCCGGCGTCCTGGTGTTTGCCAGGGACAGCGACACTGCCCGCACGCTGGGTATGGCGCTGATGGCCGGTGAGGTGACGAAAACCTATCTGGCGATGGTGCGTGGCTGGCCGCCGGAACACGGGGAGATTGATCATCCCTTGCGAGAGGAACCGGAGGATCGACGGCTGAAAGGGGAAGAGCAGCCGGTGCGGGACGCTCTCACTTATTACCGCACGCTGGCGACGACCGAGATACCAGTGGAGATCGAGAAATACCCGAGCAGTCGCTACGCCGTTGTTGAACTGAACCCGAAAACTGGCCGAAAGCACCAGTTGCGCAGGCATATGAAACACATCAACCACCCGATCATTGGCGATGCCAATCACGGTCGGGGCCGCCACAACCGCTATTTTGCAGAGCGATTCGGCCAGGGGCGGTTGATGCTGGCCGCAACCCGGATGGCATTCCAGCACCCGGTTTCGGGTAAACCACTGACCATTAGCGCCGCGCCTGAGGCGAGCTTTCTGGAGGTGTTATCGCTTTTCCCGGGATTTGACGTACGGGATCACTCGGAAAAGTAGCGCTTGATAAACCCTGGGTAGGGAAGCGGTTTACTGTAACGGTAGCCCTGAAGGTAGTCGCAGCCTTTCTCGAACAGCCAGCTTTCATGGGCTTCGCTCTCCACACCTTCTGCAACGACAGAAAGGCCAAGCCCCCTGGCCAGGCCAATGATCGACAGGGTGATAGCGCAATCGTTTTCGTCATCCGGAAGGTTGTTGATGAACGAGCGGTCGATCTTGATGCGGGAGAAGGGCAGGCTTTTGAGCCGGGTCAGCGATGAGTACCCGGTGCCAAAGTCGTCGATAGCGAGCTCGGCGCCGGCGTGTACCAGCTGTTCCAGAACCCGACCGATGACACTGAAATCACCCTGGATGGAGTCTTCGGTCACCTCAAACTGCAGGGCACTGACCGGCATGCCCTGGTTACCGCAGATCTCTTTTACCAGCTCTGGCAACTCTGGGACCAATATCTGCTCTGCCGACAGGTTGACGGATATCGTTGGTAATGGCGTATTCCGGTCTTTTGCCTCACGCCAGTGAGCGCAGACGTTTTTCAGCACACAGGCGCCCAGCTCATACATCAGGCCGGCGCTGCGCGCCACGTCCAGAAATTCAATCGGTGACAGCCAGCCACGTTGCGGGTGCTGCCAGCGAACCAGGGCCTCGGCGCTTTCCAGCTGTGTTCCCGTGCGGTCCATGATTGGCTGGTAGAAGACATCGAGGCCGCTGGTTCTGAGTGTTTCCCGCAGCTCGCTCTCGAGCGCAAACCGGGAGCGGGCTGTCATCTGGATTTCCGAATCGAACAGGGTCGAACGGTCCCCGCCCTGCCGCTTCGCGTGGTACATCGCAGCCTCTGCACCTCTGAGCAGTTCTTCTGACTCGTGGCAATCGCCCGGGAAGTGACAGATGCCCACACTGGCACTGACATTCAGATCCTGATCGGACACCCGGATAGACTGGCGAATACGGCTGTGGATCTCGCGGATCACCTCGTCCAGAAAGCTCGGCTGGGTGTAGTTGCGAATAACCAGGGCAAATTCATCCCCTCCAATGCGCGCCAGAAAGTCCTTGCCCGCCAACTGGATTTCTTTCAGGCGCTGTCCGATATCGGCGATGACCTGATCCCCCGCCTGAGGGCCAAGGCCATCGTTGATGGTTTTCAGGCGGTCAACGTCAATCCAGAGCAGTGCAAGACTGCCGGTACCCCGGCCTTTGATCTTGCGCACCAGGTGGTTCAGCCGGTCACGCAGTGAATCAATGTTGGCGAGTCCGGTGAGGGAGTCGTAGCGACTGACGTATTCCAGCGCCCGCTTGGATCTCAGCCATGCCTCGTGAGTGTTCATCAGGCTTATGGTGTCTGCAATGGCAGCTGACAGCGAAATGTCCGGGACCGACCAGTCACGGCGCACACTTGACTCCAGGCAGACAACCCCGCTGAGTTGTTCGCCGTCGAAAATCGGCGCGTCTAACATGGAATGAATGTTTTGCACGGACAGATAATCGCGGTCGAAGGAACGGGTACGGATATCATTGCGGGCGTCTTCCACGGCAATGACTCGTTCTTCGGTGATGGCGCGGAAGTAGTCGGGGTGGTCTGAGCGAAACAGGTTGAACTCTGAGCCATTCTGCGCGATGCAGCTATTGCGGCCGGGCAGCTCTGTGTCGTGAAGCCACTCACAGGTGATCCGGTCCCGTTCTGGAGGGAAAAGCCAGACACTTGCCCGTTTCACGCCCAACAGCCGTGTGCACAGCTCCATGAGGGCTGCCAGCTTCCGGGGGCGGGGCATCTCGATAAAGCTGGTATTGTGGCTCAGCTCCATCAGTGCCTTGTGGTGGGTCACGAGGACTTCACTGTCACGCATGGCCGGGCTCAATAAATTGTCCTTCTTCGAATTACGAACGGCCTTGGCTCTCGGTTTGGATACTTGAACAGGTTATGTCTAAGTTCTTTAAAGAATATGGCAGCTGTTTTTATAAGTGTCCAACTTCAAACGGGATTGGTCAGTGAGTCCCTGGTGTTTTGCTCTCCACTACCAAGATGGTTCCGGCTGAAATCGCAAAGCAGCGGCCAGGGATGGTTGGCTTCCAGAGTAAAGGCGATATCCAGCAACGTGCGTTCGCCTCCGTGCCGCCCCATAAACTGAACGGACACGGGCAGTTGATCGGGCGTGTGGCCCATGGGCAATGAGATTGCCGGTGCGCCCGTGGCGTTTGCCAGAGGGGTGAAGCTCACATACTCGCGCAGCCGTTCGAACAGGGTGTCAAAAGGCACATCGGGGCTCAGGTGGCCAAGGGCGGGCGTGGTGTGGCCAAGTACCGGTGTGAGCACGGCATCAAATCCGGCCATGGCATGTGCATAGTCGTGCCAGGAACGCTTGAGCCGCCAGAGTGCGGTTGGCAGGCGCCAGAACTGTCGCCGGAACATCCTGTCGAGGCCGTTGGTCAGGCCGTCTGTTTTGTGTTTGTCGAAGGCCGGGTGAAGCAGTTTCCTGCCGTTGGCCCTGATGCCGAAGGCAAGCAGTGCCCAGTACAGGGCAAAGTCATCAGGGAAGGTGCTGTGCACCGGAACGGGCACTGGCTCAATGCGGTGGCCCATTTTTTCCAGCCTGAGCGCCGTTTCTTCGACAGTCCGTCGGGTGATGTCATCGGTTTTGTGACCGTTGATGGAATCCAGCACCAGTCCGATTCTCAAAGGACGACCGGAGGGGCCCTCCATTCTTCCAATGGGCGGCAGGCCGGGATTGCGGAAATAGGTCTCGGCCTGCTCGAAAAAATTAGCGGTATCCCGTACCGAGCGCGTCACTACGCCCTCGCTGATAATGTTGATCGGCAGGGAGGCCGCCGCTTCGTTGTCTATCAATCGTCCTCGTGTGGGCTTAAGGCCGACCAGGCCGCAGCAGGCGGCCGGAATCCGTATGGAGCCTCCGCCGTCATTCGCGTGGGCAATGGGTACCACGCCGGCCGCCACCAGGGCCGCTGAACCGCCTGAGGAGGCGCCGGAGGAATAGGCCAGGTTCCACGGGTTACAGGTTGCCGGCGCGTGTGCGGGCTCGGTTGTGGCGTTGAATCCGAATTCCGGCAGGGTGCTTTTACCCAGGCACAGAAAACCCTGGGCAAGCAACTGGCGGGCAAATGGACTGGTATCGGATGCAGGAACGCTGGGCAAGGCCAGGGAGCCGTGCCGTGTGGTCATGCCCGACACGTTGGTGTTGTCTTTGATCAGTGTTGGAACACCGCGGAACAGGGGAAAGGAACCGGTCTGGTCGGTGGCATCAAGCTGTGAAGCAGTCCATATCACCTGGTCGTAATTCGCCGCGGCCAGACCATGAATTAGCGGTTCGACCGCCTGTGCGCGAGCGATAGCGGCTTGCGTGAGTTCGGTGATCGATATTTCCCGGCGGCGGACCTTCTCGGCAAGGGCAGTGGCGTCATCGCAACCTATCGCGTCGTTGCTGAAACTGTGTCAGGACTGCGGGGCGCTCACGGCCAGACTCTCCTTGAAAGTGATTCCACGACTCTACTGCATTTGAAAACGTGATGACATGTCATTTTAGGTAGGGTGAGTGGTCGGCAGCCAGCACAGGGCCTTTTCACAGACCTCTTCAGATAATAAGCTGTCCGCCTGAAAACGTTGTAAGCGATCCTGATGGAATTTATTGAACCCCTCGTACGCCACTTTCTCGGCATTTTCTTTCTGATGATCGGTCTGCAGTTTGCTGGCCGAAGCCTCGGGCTGTATCAGAGAATGCGCTTTTCGCACATTAACTATGGTGAGCGAGGGAGTGCGCCCTGGTGGCACCGGCAAACCTTCAATGTGTTTCGGGCGTTCATTCTCGGCGTCTGCGTGGTGCGGATTTTTGCGGATATCGACCCCTGGCTGGGCGTGTTCGGCCCGCTCTATGTATGGCCGATTTTGTTGGTTGGTATGCTCCTCCTGATTGGCTCATTTACTTCGGTGAACTATCTGCAGGCCTACATGCATGAGGACTGGCGCTCTGGTATCGATCCTCGGAAGGATAAGCGCAAACTGCTCACAGGCGGGCCATTTGGCCGCTCCCGTAATCCCCTGTTCCTGGCTGTGATGGCTGGGCAACTCGGTTTTTTCCTGGCCTTGCCCAGTGTGTTTTCCCTGGTATGCCTGGTGGCCGGTGTACTGGTGATCACCCGCCAGGCCCGGGAGGAGGAGAAGGCGCTGGCGGAAAAATTTGGCGAGGACTACGAGCGTTATCGCGTGCGGGTACCGCGCTGGTTCTGACCCGCTGACGGCAGAGGGCTTTACGCAGATTTTTTCCGGGCTTCCTTGATCACATCGTAGGCATGACTGATTTCGCGGGTGCGTTCCTCTGCCATCTCCCGCATGCTCTCGGGCAATCCCCGGCCGGCAAGTTTATCCGGGTGGTTCTCGCTCATCAGCTTACGGTAGGCCTTCTTGAGTTCATCATCACTGGCGGAAGGCGATACCCCAAGAACCTTGTAGGCATCGCTGATCTGATCAGCGGAGGAGGGCTGGCCCGCACCGGCCCGGTTGGTGTGGGCTCCTCGGAGCATGGCTTCCAGCTGGTCCACCTGGCTCTCCGGTAGCCCCAGCCCACGGGCGATTTTTACCAGCATTTCGTGTTCGGCCGGGTGCACCTTGCCGTCTGCAGCCACGGCCGATACCTGAACCTGCAGGAACATCTGGAGAAACGCGGGTTGGCGTCCGCTGGCCTGGAGGAACTGGTTAAGCTCGGCATCCAGGTCGAAATCCGGCTCTTTACCACGGTTGAAGGCGGTTTTTGCCTTGGCTTTCTGTTCTTCATTCAGGCGGAAGCGAACGAACATGGCTTCGGCCATCTGAATTTCATCCCTGGATACCACGCCATCTGCCTTGCAGAGGGCACCCATCACAGCAAAAACCGATTCAATAAAACCGGACTGAATGCTCTGGAGCTTGCCAATCAGGCGGCGCTTGAGAAGGTTCAAGAGAAAGGCGCCAATCGCCGCACCTATGAGAAAGCCCGGGAATTTGCCAAAGGCGTAGCCAATCAGACCGCCAATTATGATTGCAAACAGCATTAATAAGTCCTTAACAGGAATGAATCAGCCCATAGAATATACGTGTTTTTCAGCCCGGCTTCATGAACAGGCTTTCATCGACCTGTGAAAAAGCCACGTAAGCTATTAGATTAAATCATTTATGAGGGGGCAGTAGTCATGACCCAAGACCTGTTTTCTAACCTGCCACCGGAACAGACAGTCGAGCCTCTGATGGATGGCGCGGTGGTGCTGCGGCAGTTCGCGCTCCCGAACGCCGAATCACTCATGGCCAGCATTGAAACGGTTACCTCAGAAGCGCCGTTCAGACACATGAAGACCCCTGGTGGCCATGCCATGTCTGCGGCCATGAGCTGCTGCGGGGATCTTGGCTGGGTTACCGATAGCAGGGGTTACCGGTATCAGGCGGAGGATCCGGAATCCGGCCGGCCTTGGCCCGCCATGCCTGCGGCTTTCCGGGAACTGGCCAGAAGCGCCGCCGAAACCGCTGGTTTTGAGGGATTTGAACCGGACGCCTGTCTGATCAATCGATACCAGCCCGGGGCAAGAATGGGGCTGCATCAGGACAAGGACGAGCAGGACTTCACGCAGCCCATCGTGTCGGTTTCTCTGGGCCTGCCGATGGTGTTCCAGTTTGGTGGTCTCAAACGCAGCGAACGCCCCATCCGCGTGCCACTTGCCCATGGTGACGTTGTGGTCTGGGGCGGCCCGGCCCGGATGCGTTATCACGGCGTGCTGACCCTCAAAGCCGGGGAGCACCCGCTAACGGGCGGGTATCGTTACAATCTGACGTTCCGTCGGGCCAGGTAAGGGATTACTGCAGCCAGGCGACCAGAAGCCCGGCTGCCAGAGAGAGCACCATCGGCCCCCCGACCAGCAGCCCGATCTGGCGATTGCCGACAAACCCGGCCAGCGCCGATTTCACGAGGTTGTTGGTGGCAGCGGCGATCACAATGCCTATGACTGCTGTTCCCATGGCCAGGCTGTTGTTGGACATGCGGGTCAGGGAGAGGGTAATTGCGTCCACATCCGCGATGCCGGAGGTGGCTGCCAGGAAATAGATGCCCGCATCACCTAGCCAGTTGCCGAGGAACTCGCCCATAAGCAGGATGGCTGTGAGCAACGCGCCAAAAACCAGGGCAGAGGTCAAATCCAGCGGGTTCTGGTTAAGGGTTGGTTGGCTTACCTGAAGCTCTCGGTCATTTTTCCGCCAGATAAAGAGCGCGGGCCCGTAGAGCAGGGCGGTCATCACCAGCACGGGCCAGATCAGACTGGGCAACAGATCGGGATTGATCACCAGGCAATAAACCAGGATACGGGGGAACATGGTGCCGCAGGCAATCAGGATACCGGTGGCGAACTGGGCGTTGAGCTGCGGAGTTTTCGAGGCCTGGCGGGCGAAGTGCAGCGTGAGGGCAGTGGACGAGCTCAACCCGGCGAATAGGCTGGTAAACAGGATGCCTTTGCGGGTACCGGCGACCCTTATGGCGAAATAGCCGACAAAGGAAATGGAGGCGATCATCACCACCATCCACCAGATTTCCCGGGGATTCAGAACCCCGCCAGGCCCCATCTTTTCGTTTGGCAGCAACGGCAGCATGACCACGGAAATCAGCAGCAGCTTGAGAGCGGCATCCAGTTCATGTTCCTTCAGCTTGTTGACCCAACCGTGGATTTCTTCCTTGTTGTCCAGAATGATTGCGGTTACCACCGCTGCGGCCGTGGCGATGACCGGGTCCACTGCCACCGCCACCGCACCGAAGCAGAAGGTCAGCACCATGCCAACCATACCGGTGATGCTGAAATTACGGATATGCTCAAGGCGCTCGCTGTAGGCCACGATGGCCATGGCCACGACACTGACCAGAAGCACGGGAAACGCCCATTCCGTGATTTCCTGTGCCAATACCGCGGAAATACCGCCAAGCAGGCCTACCAGGGCAAAGGTGCGGATGCCGGCAATTCGCTCGCCGGATTTCTGTTCCCGGGCATCCCATCCCCGCTCCAGGCCAATGATGGCGCCAAGCAAAAGCGCAACGGCGAGGTCGAGAGTGGTCTGGTTTCCGGCCAGAAACTGGGAAGCAAGATCATCCATGGGAGGGCGTAGGCTCCTGTTAATAATTGAATATGTTGATGATAGCAGCAGGTGCAACCGGTCGTTACACCTCTAAGAAGATTCCCGTAACCGCCTTACTTTCCCGTTAGGGGTCTGGTAAGCTTCGCGACCCTGAAATTCGCAGTTACCTGATTTTCATCAACCGTGCAGCAAACTGAAACCGTGACGATCCTTCCGCCCTAGCGCTCAGCTTCCTCTTCCTCTGGTTTAATCCCCTGAGACATATCCCTGTAGCCAACGTGAGATAGGTTGGGTGCAATCGACGGTTTTATCTCAGTTTTTTTATCTCCACAGCAATCCGGAAACCCGACATTATGGTGAATTCCCTAAAAGCCAACTGGCTTTCGAACATTCGTGGCGATGTGCTCGCCGGTATCGTCGTGGCGCTGGCACTGATCCCGGAGGCCATTGCCTTCTCGATCATTGCCGGTGTCGATCCCAAAGTGGGTCTTTACGCCTCTTTTTGTATTGCGGTGATCATTGCCTTCGTGGGTGGCCGTCCCGGCATGATTTCGGCAGCCACTGGCGCCATGGCCCTGTTGATGGTGACACTGGTTAAAGAGCATGGTCTCGAGTATCTCCTTGCTGCGACGCTGCTGACCGGTGTTCTTCAGATTGCCGCTGGCTACCTTAAGCTCGGCGGCCTGATGCGGTTCGTCTCGCGCTCGGTGGTAACCGGTTTTGTAAACGCCCTGGCCATCCTTATTTTTATGGCGCAGCTGCCCGAACTGACGAATGTTACCTGGCATGTCTACGCCATGACGGCGGCCGGCCTCGGCATCATCTACCTGTTCCCGCTGCTGCCCCGGATCGGCAAGATCCTGCCTTCACCTCTGGTGTGCATTGTGGTTCTGACCGGCGTTGCCATGTACCTGAACCTCGACATCCGCACGGTCGGTGATATGGGCGAATTGCCCGATACTCTGCCGATCTTCCTGTGGCCGGATGTGCCCCTGAACCTGGAAACCCTGATGATCATCCTGCCGTACTCCGTGGGGCTGGCTGTTGTGGGGCTGCTGGAATCGATGATGACCGCAACCATCGTCGATGACCTGACCGACACCACCAGTGACCGCAACCGTGAGTGCAAGGGTCAGGGCATTGCCAACATCGGCTCCGGCCTGCTTGGTGGTATGGCGGGCTGCGCGATGATCGGGCAGTCCATTATCAATATCAAATCCGGCGGCCGTACCCGGCTGTCGACACTGACTGCCGGTGTGTTCCTGCTGATTATGGTGTTGGTGCTGGACAAGTGGCTGGTCCAGATCCCCATGGCGGCCCTCGTTGCTGTGATGATCATGGTGTCGATTGGTACCTTCAGTTGGGGCTCGATCAAGAACCTGCGGGAACATCCGCTTTCAACCAACATCGTGATGGTTGTTACGGTGATTGTGGTGGTTGCCACCCATAACCTGGCGTTCGGCGTTCTGGCCGGCGTTCTGCTGGCGGCCCTGTTTTTTGCCAACAAAGTTGGCCATTACATGCTGGTGACCTCTGAGCTGGATGAAGCAAGCGATACCCGCACCTACACAGTGGTGGGCCAGGTGTTTTTCAGTTCCTCGGAAAAATTCACGGAATCCTTTGATTTCAAGGAAGCAGTCGATAATGTGGTCATCGACCTGAGTCGCGCGCATTTCTGGGATATCACCGCAGTGGGTGCCCTGGACAAGGCCGTGATCAAGTTCCGCCGTGAAGGCTCGGAGGTTGAGGTGATCGGTCTGAATGAAGCCAGTGCCACGATCGTTGACCGCTTTGGCGTGCACGACAAGCCGGACGCCGTTGACCAGCTGATGGGGCACTGACATGACACAGACCAAGGAATCCAACAGCGATCGCAGTCAGAATAACAATCACAAGGATCATGAAGGCGAGGTTGAGATGTTACGAGTAGTTGCCTGTATTGATGGCTCCCAGGCGGCGCCGGCGGTTTGCGATTACGCAGCCTGGGCCAGCAAGCACATGGAAACGCCCATGATGCTGCTGCACGTGCTGGACGAGGAACGTTATCCGGCGGAGCCGGATCTGGCTGGCAACATTGGTCTGGGCAGCCGTGAACAGCTGCTCGAAGACCTGGCAGAGCTGGACCGCAAGCGCGCCAAGCTGGCCCTGGAACACGGCCACCACATGCTGGACGAAGCGGCAAAGCGGGTCAGCGAATCCGGTATCAATGACGTGGTGCAGCGTCAGCGCCATGGTGACCTGACCGAGTCTCTGCTGGCGCTGGAGAATCAGACCCGCCTGCTGGTCATGGGCCTGCACGGTGAAAGCAGTTCCGAGCGTGACACCCACATCGGCAGTCAGTTGGAGACGGTGATTCGCAGCATGCACCGCCCGATTCTCTTGGTGCCGGACGACTATACCCAGCCCCGCAGCGCCATGCTGGCCTTCGATGGCAGCGCTACGGCGTTCAAGGGCGTGGAATTGCTGGCTGGCAGCCCGGTTCTGAAAGGCATGCCGTTGCATCTGGTGATGGTTGGACCGGACACCAACGACCGCTGGGAGCAGCTCAGGAAAGCCGAGAAAATGCTGGCAGGGCTGGAATCCGAAATCACTCTGGCGATCCGGGCCGGCGATGTGGAGCCCGCGTTGCACGCCTACCAGGAAGAACACGACATCGACATCCTGGTGATGGGCGCCTATGGGCACTCCCGCATCCGTCAGTTCCTGGTGGGCAGTACAACCACTACGATGCTGAAAACCGCCAAAAAGCCCCTGGTAGTGCTTCGCTAGGCTACTTCCTGGGCCAATTCGGCCAGATAGGCCATCGCCGCGCGGTGGCCTTGCTGATACCCCAGATCCAGCTTGTTCAGGTCGGTCGTCAATCGGCCCACCGGAAAATCTTCCGGTGGCGCGATAATCCGGAGCCGGCAGTCCTCCGGCGGATTTCGAATGAATTCCAGTGTCTCGTTGTATCTTTCGCCCCGCCGGATTATGGCCTCGGCGAGCCCCGGTTGCTCCCGGAACATCCGTTTGGTGAGCGCCGGAAACGCCAACGGCTTCTTCTCATAGCCCAGCGGTCGGGAAAGCACCACCGTGATATCCCGGGCTCCCCGGCGATAGGCCTCCGCAACCGGAATAGAATCGGCAATTCCGCCATCACTCATGGGCTCGTCCTCCACTCTTGGATAATCACGGTAGGCCAGGGGAATGGAGCAGGAGGCGGTGAGCACGTTGTGGATGTTCTGGTCGTCGACAGGAAAATACCGGGCCTCACCGGTGACCACCGACGTGGTTGCCACCCAGAGTTTGGTGGTGCCAGACAGGTAGCGTTCCAGATCGAGCGGCACTTCCTGGTAGGACTGATGCCAGAGCCAGTGAACATCGCACAAATGCCCGCCCTGGAAGAAACGACCCCAGTTGATGAACTCCGGCCGACAGGCGTGGTCGGTAATCACCCGATGATTTCGGCCGTGATGGCCGCAGAGGTAGCCGATGAGATTGGTTGAGCCCGCGGAGACGCCCCAGGCTTCCGTGAAAGGCTGATGCCGCTTTTCGAGAAAGGCATCGAGTACGCCGGCGGCGAAGATGCCGCGCATGGCGCCACCTTCGACAACGAGGGCATTGCTGGTTGCGGTGTCACTGTGGGTCTGGAGCATCCGTTTCCCCTATCTTGTGTGTTCTCCGGTCCTTGCGTGGTCTCCGGTCATGCCAATACATGAACTCAGCTTACCAGTTCGACGGTCGCTTTGGGCAGTCGGATGTGCCCTCAGGCGCTGTTGCCGGCCGCCACACCCGAAGCCCAGGCCCACTGGAAATTATGGCCGCCGAGGTGGCCGGTCACGTCCACCACCTCACCGATGAAATACAGGTTTGGCTTCTCCAGCACCGCCATGGTTTTGGAGGAGAGCTGGCGTGTATCCACACCCCCCAGGGTAACCTCTGCCGTGCGGTAGCCCTCGGTTCCCGCCGGCTTGATCGACCAATGGCCGAGGACATCGGCAACCTGCTCAATATCGCTGTTCTTGTAGCCCTGCAAGGGACCGGTCCAGCCCTGCAGTTCGTTGAAGGCCTGGGCAAACCGTTTTGGCAGGTGCTGGGTCAGGTAGTTTGCAATGGTCGATTGTGGGCGGGTTTTGCGCAGGTTCAGCAGGTCGTCCTTGATGCGGCAGGCCGGCAGAAGATTGATGGCCAGGCTGTCACCCGGCTCCCAGAAACTGGAAATCTGGAGCATCGCCGGGCCACTGAGCCCGCGATGGGTGACCAGCATCGGTTCCCGGAAGTGCTGGTCATGGCACTGCACGTCAACGGGACAACTGACGCCGGACAAAGGCGCGAGCTGGTCTTTCAATTCCGGCTGCAGGGTAAAGGGCACAAGTCCAGGGCGGGTAGGAAGGATTTCCAGGCCGAACTGCTCGGCTACCCGGTAGCCAAACGCTGTGGCGCCCATGGTAGGAATCGACAGGCCTCCGGTGGCGATCACCAGGGATTCACAGGTGAGGTCACCGGAGCCGACGCGCAAGCGGTAGCCGCTGTCGGTTTCGGTGATGCGGTCGACCGCTGTCTTCATTCTCACGTCCGCGCCCGCCCACTCACATTCGGTCAGCAGCATATTGAGAATGTCCTTGGCGCTGTCTTTGCAGAACAACTGACCAGGGGTTTTTTCCTCATGTTCAATGCCGTGGCGGTCTACAAGTTCCAGAAAGTCCTGGGGGGTATAGCGCTTTAGCGCAGAAATGCAGTAGTGCGGGTTATCCGAAAGGAAGTTGGCCGGCGTACTGTTCAGGTTTGTGAAATTGCAGCGTCCGCCGCCGGACATCAGGATTTTCTTGCCGGGTTTATTGGCGTGGTCCAACACCAGCACGCTGCGGCCGCGATAGCCCGCAGTGGCCGCGCACATCAGGCCTGCTGCGCCAGCGCCGATAATAATGACATCGTAGTGTGAAGGCATGGGGTAACCACAAACCGGGTACGAACATTGAGTGGGCGAATTATACGGATATGGGGGGCTGGCGTCTGTGGTGCCGGGGTAACCACGTATGAAGTGGCGGGATGAGAAGGAATCAGAGACCGGGCCCGTGGGGCCCGGTCGCCTTTGCAGTTACCCGTTTTTCAGGGTGTGCATATCGATCACGAAGCGATACTTCACATCGCCTTTTTTCATGCGCTCGTAGGCCTCATTGAGGTTGTTTATATCAAGCATCTCCACGTCGCAGCTGATGTCGTGTTCTGCGCAGAAATCCAGAACTTCCTGGGTTTCCGGCATGCCACCGATCAGCGACCCGGCCAGAACACGGCGCTTGAATACCAGGGCGCCAGCCTCTACGGGTGGCTCTACCGGCTCCAGCAGGCCAACCAGTATGTGAGTGCCATCGTGCTTCAGGCAGTTGAGGTAAGGGTTCAGATCGTGCTGGACCGGAACCGTGTCCAGCATGAAATCAAAGGTTTCAGCGGCTGCGGCCATCTGATCTTCATCGGTGGAGATCACTACATGATCGGCACCCTGCTTTTTCGCTTCCGCAACCTTGCTCTCGGAGCGGGTGAAAATGGTCACCTCCGCGCCAAGTGCCCGGGCGAATTTAACACCCATGTGACCGAGGCCGCCCATGCCGATAACACCGACCTTGTGGCCCGCTTTGACGCCATAATGGCGCAGCGGCGAGTAGGTGGTGATGCCGGCGCAAAGCAGAGGCGCAGCGGCCTTGATATCCAGCTTTTCCGGAATGCGAACGACAAACCGTTCGCTGACGGTGATACGCTCGGAATAGCCGCCAAAGGTGATGGAGTGATCGTGGCGGTCCTGGCCGTTGTAGGTGGAAGTCATGCCTTCGCTGCAGTACTGCTCCAGACCTGCTTCACAAGCTGAGCAGGTACGGCAGGAATCCACCATGCACCCGACGCCGACGACATCGCCTACGTTAAAGCTTTTGACCTCGGGGCCAACGGCCGTGACCCGCCCCACAATTTCGTGGCCGGGGACAACCGGATACTCGGTGATCCCCCAGTCGTTTTGTGCAAAATGAATGTCGGTATGGCAGACCCCGCAGTAGTCGATCTCGATCGCAACGTCATCGGGACGTGGATCCCGGCGGTCTATGGTATGAGGTGCCATGCCGGACGTTGGTGACTGTGCTGCAAATGCTTTGGTCGCTGTCATCACTTCGCCTCTGATTAAGAATTGAGGATAAGTTTACGAAACTGACCGTCAGAGCTATCACCGGCGACCATGTCGGTTTTTTCATTTGCACTCTGCAAGTGTGCCTCACAAATGAATGGCGCCTTCCATAAAGAAGGCTGCCTGGCCGGCAATGTCGACGCGATCCCCCTTTAACTCGCAGCGAAGTACACCGCCCCGGGCAGAAATCTGCCGAGCCTCAAGCTCGGTTTTGCCCAGTTGTTCGGACCAGTAAGGCACCAGCACGCTGTGAATGGAACCGGTAACCGGGTCCTCATCAATGCCGGCGCCAGGCGCGAAATAGCGGCTGACAAAATCGCAGTTGTTGCCAGGTGCGGTGATGATCAGCCCCTGGTTGCCCAGTTGCTTTAATTTGCGCAGATCCGGTTGCGCAGACCGCACAGCGTCTTCGTCCTTCAGGACCACCATGTAATTGGTGTCGTTTGGAACAAAAAACGCTGTATCAGGCGCGCTTTCCAGAGCTTCCCGAATCAGGGCCGGCGTGGGCTGTTTCTCGTAGGCCAGATTCGGGAAATCGAGTACCAGCCAGCCGTCGTCGGATTGCCGGACGGAGAGTGGGCCGCTTTTGGAGCGTAAACGGATTTGCTCTCTGTCCCAGCCGAGTTTGTTGAAGATGATCCAGGCGCTGGCCAGGGTGGCATGGCCGCACAGTGGTACCTCTGTGCCCGGAGTAAACCAGCGGATATGGAAATCCGCGTCCTCGCCGGCCGGAAGAGGCACGAAAAAGGCTGTTTCGGAGAGGTTGTTCTCCGCGGCAAGCGAGAGCATGAGGTTATCTGGCAGCCACTGGTCCAGCGGCATGACCGCGGCCGGGTTGCCACCGAACACCTCGCTGGTGAACGCATCAACCTGATAGATGGGTAAAGTCACGGTCTCTTCTCCTATTTTAAAGCGCTGGCCTGTTTGGAAATATCATCTGATTTCGAGCCTATTGTAGGAAAAGATCTGACTGCCATAACAGATTCAGATAATCTGGTTTTGAACCGGTACAGAATGCATTTGGTGAGATCTGTACTGGTCATATCGGAAGCAATCTGTACTGCACCGAACAGCTCGGGTTCTGGTGCAATAGATCATTATCACGATGAAGCTTCGCAGGCGAGGGCGGGCAATGGGCATTCTCTACAACCAGGTCGCGGATCAGCTTCAGGGGCTGATTCATGAAGGCGTGTACCGGGACGGCGAACGGCTACCGGGCGTGCGACAGTTGAGCCGGCAGTTCGGGGTTAGCATCTCGACCATCCTCCAGGCACACCAGACGCTGGAGGCGCGGGGTTTTCTGCAGGCCCGTGAACGTAGCGGCTACTTCGTACGGCTGCCCACTGTGGACGCCCCCGAGCCTGTTATGCGCCGGCACCGAAGCCGTCCGGTTCCAGTCAGTGCCAGGGAGATGGCCCTGGACCTGTGCGCGGACGAACAGAAGCGCATGGTACCGCTGGCCACGGCGATCCCCCACCCGGATTACCTGCCGCTCCGCCAGATCCAGCACAGCACGCTCTGGGCGGCACGCCGGGGTCTGGAAACCCTGGACTATGCCTTTCCCGGCAAGGAATCGTTCCGCCGGCAGATCGCCCAGCGGATGGCCACCCTCGGTGTGCCGGTGACGCCAGACGACGTACTTGCCACCAATGGCGCCCAGGAGGCGATCATACTGGCGCTGAGAGCGGTAACCCAGCCCGGAGTTATTGTGGCCGTAGAATCGCCGTCTTTCCCGGGCATTCTTCAGGCTCTGGAAGTGGTCGGGCTGAAGGTCATTGAAATTCCAACGCATCCTTCCGAGGGTCTGAGCCTTGAAGGCCTGCAACTGGCCCTGGAACAGTGGCCCCTCAAAGCCTGTGTGGTCGTGACCAATCACAGCAACCCCATGGGTGCGCAAATGTCCGACGAGCGCAAGAAGCAGCTGGTCTCCATGCTGGCGGCAGCGGCTGTTCCGCTGATCGAGGACGACATCTACGGCGACCTTCACCACACCGGGGACCGGCCGAAACCGGCCAAGGCCTTTGATCGGGCGGACAATGTGATTTATTGCAGTTCGTTTTCGAAGACTATTTCACCGGGCCTCCGGCTGGGCTGGATGGTGCCGGGGCGGCATATGGCCAGCGCCAGGCAGCACAAGTATTTCGTCAATCTGGCCACGTCATCGATTCCACAGATGGCGGTAGCGCATTTTCTGGAGCAGGGCGGCTATGATCGCTACCTCCGTTCAGCCCGGCAGCACTATCGCGAAGCCACCGAACGGATGCGGACTGCTGTGGCCAGGGCCTTCCCGGAAGGTACGGCAGTGAGCCGTCCCCAGGGTGGGTTTGTGCTATGGGTCCAGTTGCCCGACGGCGTTTCCGGCACCGAGGTTTACCACAAGGCCAGGGCGGAGGATATCAATGTGGCGCCGGGGCTGATGTTCTCAACCGCCGACAAATACGACAATTGCCTGAGACTGAACAGCGCCAACCCCTGGAGTGAGCGCATCGAGCATGCCGTGGCCAGGCTGGGTGTGCTGGCGCACGACGTCCAGTCTGCGGCGCGTTAGTGCCGTTCAGGTTTTCTCGCCACGCAGGTCCAGCGGATCGAGAAGGCCGGCGGCAATGGCGGTGCCGGTCACATCCGGCAGGCGATCGGCGCCCAGGCGTTTCATGACTCGTGCCCGGTAGAGATCAATCGTCTTGACACTGACATCCAGCTGTTCTGCGATTTCCCGGCTCGTGTAGCCCTGGGCCAGTGGCAGGAACACGTCCCGTTCACGGCGGGTGAGGGTGGCCAGCAGGGCTTCGGTTGCCTCATCACCCTGCAACTCTGGAGCGGACTGCTGATGTTCCTGCAGCGCCTGTTGGACGCTGTCCAGGAGCAGTTGTTCATTGAACGGCTTCTCGATGAAATCGAAGGCCCCGGACTTGAACGCCCTCACCACAATGGGAACGTCGGCGTGCCCGGAGACAAAGATGATCGGCAGGTCCAGCCCCCGCTTCTGAAGCTCCTCCTGAACGTTCAGGCCGCCCAGCCCGGGCATCCGCACATCCAGAACCACGCAGCCCGCTTTCTTGTTGCCAACCGCATCCAGGAATTTCCGGCCGTCGCTGTAGGCTTCCACGTTCAAGCCGACCGATTCCAGCAACCACTGGGTGGATTCCAGCATGCCGGCGTCGTCGTCAACCACATAAACGGTGGTGGCTTCCGGTGTCGCTTGATCACTCATCTGGCTGCATCTCCGTGTTCGGGGTTCTGTTCTTGTGGCCCGGGCCGGCCGGGAAACGGCAGATCAGGGAGAGTCCGCCCGTTGCTGCCGGCCTGGCGTCCAGGAAGCCTCCAAAGCCTTCGATAATCGAACGGCTCATCGAGAGCCCGAGGCCAAGCCCCTGGGGCTTGCTGGTATAGAACGGCTGGAACATCTGGCGAATGCCCTGCGCGTCGAGCCCCGGGCCTTCGTCGATGACCTCAATCAGGGTTTCGTTCTGATCGTTGATGCAGGTCGTTATGGCGATCTGCGAGTGTGGGCCCGGGTTGTCCTCACCGCGAGCCTCAACAGTGGCTTCGATACCGTTGCGGATCAGATTGATCAGCACCTGTTCCAGAAGCACCGGGTCGGCGGTGATGACGGGCGCACAACAGGCCAGATTCTCGCGGATCTGCACTTTGTTTTTCTCGGCCTCCCATTGGCAAAGACGGGCGACATTGCTGACGACTTCATTCAGTGCGATTGGTGCGGTCCGCTTCTGCCCCTTGCGCAGGAAGGCTCGCAAACGTTTGATGACCTCCGAGGCCCGGTTGGCATGGTGAACAATCTTCTGGAGGCCATCGTCCACTCGATCGAGGCATTCGGGATTGGTTCGGGCGCTTTTGAGATAGCGCTGGCTGGCGCTGGCAAAGTTCACGATGGTGGCCAATGGCTGGTTCATCTCGTGGGCAATGCTTGAGGCAAGCTCCCCCAGAGTGGCGAGCCTGGCGGTGTGGGCGAGTTCGTCGGCCAGCCTGCGGTTGTTCTCCTCGGACTCTACCCGGGCGGTGATATCCCGGGATACGCTGATGACTTCAATCACAGCGCCAGTGTAGGTTTCCCGAATGGCCCTGCTGGCAATCTCGAACCAGCGGCGGGAACCGTCCCGGTGAATAATCTCAAGGGTCATGGTGGCGTAGCCGTCGTCCCGTAGCTGGTTGCGGGTTTCAGCCAGCTTCTGAACCACCTGATCGCCCCGGAAAATTTCTTCCAGGGGCTTACCCCTCAGTTCTTCCGGCCAGTAGCCCAGCAGCCGCCAGGATGCGGGCGTGGCATCGATAAACCGTCCGTCCGGGGCATGGCGGGAAATGAGGTCGGTGGTGTTCTCGGTAATCAGCCGGTAAAGACGGTTGGAGCGGGTCGCTTCTTCCCGGTTGATGATTTCGTCTGTAGCGTCTCTGGCCCGCGCCAGAACCGTCGAGCTCCCGATATCGGGGACGAACGTCCACACCAGGAAACGCTCGGTGGTGTCTGCCGGAATTCTGGCTTCCACATTCTCGATCGACCGTTCCTGCTCCAGGGACGACTTCACAAGCGCCTGAACGTTGATCGGCAGCAGATGGAACAGCGAGGTCAGGTTGGCGTTCTGGCAAAGATGATGGCTGGCCAGGTTGCCCTCCAGAACGCTGCCTGTCGCATCCAGGATCAAACCGGGTTGCGGGTCGGCGTCATGCAAACTAAATACACTTGGAGTGGAAAAATCGTTCATGGCTTATCGTTATAGTAAATTAACTATAATACGTTGGTATAGTTTCTAGTGTTTTTGCTATCCAATACTATTCTGACCAGCCCGAAGTATAGCTAGTTTAGCGATATTCCTGAATACGCCATAAGAACAACAGTACTCAAGAGGACCACGCAATGACCTCGATATTTGATCAAGGCCTGGCGCCCGTCGACGCCAACTACGCCGTCCAATCCCCCGTTGATTTCATCGAACGGACCGCCACGGTTTACCCGGAGTATCCCGCCGTCATTCACGGGGCCATCCGTTACAACTGGGCGCAGACCTACGAACGTTGCCGCCGTCTGGCATCAGCCCTCAAAGGGCGCGGCATCGGACGCGGTGATACCGTTGCTGTCATGCTTCCGAATATTCCCGCAATGGTGGAAGCCCATTTCGGGGTGCCCATGATTGGCGCGGTGCTGAACACCCTGAACGTTCGCCTGGACGCTGAGGCTATCGCCTTCATGCTGGATCACGGTGAGGCCAAGGTTGTGATTGCCGACCGGGAGTTCGGTGAGGTGATCAGGGACGCCGTCAGCCGGCTGGACACCAAGCCGCTGGTGATCGATGTGGACGATCCAGAGTATGGCGAGGGTGTTCAGGTCAGCGATCTGGACTACGAGGCGTTCCTGCAGGAAGGGGATCCGGCATTCCAGTGGAGCTTCCCGGAGAACGAGTGGGATGCGATCTCTCTCAACTACACCTCCGGCACTACCGGCAATCCAAAAGGTGTGGTCTATCATCATCGTGGCGCCTACATCAATGCCATCGGCAACCAGACAGTCTGGTCCATGGACATGCATCCGGTGTACCTGTGGACCTTGCCGATGTTCCATTGCAACGGTTGGTGTTTCCCCTGGACCATCACCGCCATGGCCGGTACTCACGTCTGCCTGCGCCGGGTTGATCCCGAGAAGATTCTGCAGCTGATCCGGGATCATCAGGTTACCCACATGTGTGGCGCCCCGATTGTGCTTAACGCATTGCTGAACGTGCCGGAATCAGCCAAGGCCGGCATTGATCACGACGTGAAGTCCATGACAGCCGGCGCGGCACCCCCCGCCCAGGTCATTGGTGCCATCGAGGAAATGGGCATCCAGGTGACTCACGTTTACGGTCTGACCGAAGTCTATGGCCCGGTAACCGTTTGTGCCTGGAAATCCGAGTGGGATGCGCTGCCACTGCATGATCGTGCCCGGAAAAAGGCCCGTCAGGGCGTTCGTTATCACACTCTGGCAGGCACGATGGTCGGCGACCCGAACACCATGGAGCCAGTGCCCAAAGACGGCAAGACCATCGGTGAGATTTTCCTGCGCGGCAATACGGTGATGAAGGGCTACCTGAAGAACCCCAAAGCCACCGAAGAGGCCTTCCGGGGTGGCTGGTTCCACACCGGCGACCTGGCGGTATGGCACGAAGACGGCTATATGGAGATCAAGGACCGGCTGAAGGACATCATCATCTCCGGTGGTGAGAACATTTCCACCATTGAGGTTGAGGATACCCTTTACCGCCACCCGGCTGTGCTTGAGGCAGCTGTGGTTGCCCGGCCGGACGAGAAGTGGGGCGAAACCCCCTGCGCCTTTGTGACCCTGAAGCCGGAAGCCGGTGATGTCAGCGAAGAAGACATCATCAACTTTTGCCGCGAGCATCTGGCCCGGTTCAAGGTACCGAAGACCATCGTCTTCTCGGAGCTGCCCAAAACCTCCACGGGTAAGATCCAGAAGTTCGTGCTGAGGGACCAGGCCAAAGAACTGGACTGATTCCCCGATCGGCTGCGCCGGCCCCGGCGCAGCCGAATTAAACCAGAAAAAACAACGCTGTCAGGCACACGCGCCGCGTGAGCCCGGAGACCTTTTTATGCAAATGTTTCACCGAAAGAACGGGGAAGAGCAGCCGTTCTGGCCGGCCGGTCCCTTCAAGGTTCGTCTGCCGTTCGTTCATTACCGCTGGGAGTTCGCGGAGATGGTGCAGGCTCTGATCATGTTCGTGGTCAGCCTGGCCATGATTCCCCTTCTTGAGAAATACCTGGGTGTGCCCTACGACGTGGCTCTGGCTTACGTGGTGATCTGTGGTATCGGTTTCATGCTGCCGGCACTGCTGGGTGTTCCCCTGGTTCCGGGCTGGATTACGCCGGGGATTCCTGTGGTTCTGCTGTTCCTGAGCGACTATGAGCCGGGCCCCGAGGCGATTCAGGCGCTGTTCGCGCTGCAGTTCCTGGTGTTCATTATCTTCCTGGTTCTGGGTATTACCCGCCTGGGCAGCAAACTGGTGGAGCTGATTCCCCGTTCCATGAAAGGCGGGATTATCATCGGTGCCGGTATCGCCGCCCTGATGGGTGAGATTGAGGCAGGCGGCCGTCTCGCCAACACGCCGATCTCCCTGATCATCGGTGGCCTGGTGTGCCTCTACCTGATGTTCTCGGTATCGTTCAAAGGTTTTGTGGAAAGCAATTCAATCGCCCGCAAGATTGCCAACTACGGCATGGTGCCGGGTATGGTGGTTGCGATCCTGGTTGGCTTTGCAACTGGCGAATACGAGGTGCCCAATGTGGAGTGGGGCATCACCAAACCCGCGTTTGATGAGCTGTGGAACTACCTGCCGTTTGCCGTCGGATTCCCGGATGCCAACGTCTTCCTGTACGCCATTCCCACGGCGGTGATCGCCTACGTGATTGCCTTCGGCGATATCGTGGTCGGCCAGTCATTGATGAACCGCGTTGATCATCTGCGCAAAGACGAAGATATCGATAACAGCATCGACCGGGTGCATCTGGTAACCGCTATCCGCAATGGTGGCCACGCGTTCTTCGCACCCTATCCGGGGCTGGCGGGCCCGATCTGGACGGCTGTCACTGCCACCATGGCCGAGCGCTACAAGTACGGTCGTAACGCCATGGACTCCATCTACAGTGGCGGCGGTACTTTCTGGATTACGGGTTTTATTGCGCTTTTCGTTCTGCCGCTGGTGAGCTTCTTCCAACCGGTGCTGCCGATTGCCCTGTCACTGACACTGCTGCTGACCGGCTATATCTGCCTGATGGTAGGCCTGGAGCAGCTGGAGAATAACACCGAGCGTGGCATCGCCGGCACTATGGGTGTGGTTCTCGCGGTATACGGTGCAGGTTGGGGCCTGGCCACCGGCGCCGTCCTCTATTTCCTGATTGAACGTACCAAATTGCTTGGCTTTACCGCCGACCCGGAAGCGCCGGGCGTACAAGCCGCAGAAGAGCACTAAACCAGCGCCTTCCGGCTCTGCACCGGAAGGCGCTGACCCCCTGTGTGTCCTTGGGAGGCTTCGTGCCTCCCTTTTTTCGTTGCGCGGCAGCTTCAATGACCGTGTTTACCCGCTCCAGCCGCACCGTGAACAGCTTCTACGTAATGGATGTAGTCAACATAGTCGGTCACGAAGTGGCGCCCTTCCTTGACACTCTGATCGGCGCTGGCCAACGAGTTGTGGGCCTGGTCATAGCGTTCCCGAATCCCGGTCTCTATTTTCCGGGTGATGTTTGCAATCAGCTGGTCAATCTCGCCGTTGCTTAGTGCAGCATCTGCCGCCTTCAGTCCGGGGTCGATGTTCCCTGCCGGCTTGATCCCGGTAAAGGGTGCACCCTCGGAGGCACGATGAACTTTTACCAGTGTTGCAAAGAGATGCTTGTCTGCAATTTTGCGTACCTTCTCGCCCTCGCCCCGGATGTCCCGGACATCGGCGAATACACGCCTGATTTCGGCCTCGTCCTCGGCGGGAACCCATTTCAGTAGTGGGGTAACATCACCGGCTTCGAGCGCTGCCCGGGCTTCGGTAATGACAGGGCCATCCAGCGCATCGCAATGGGCCTGGGCATTACCTGCCAGCATGAGCCCCAGGAGGACGGCAGCACTTGCGGTAAAGGTGGCTTTTCGTAGTTTGGTTTTCATGGACGTTTCCTCGCGTTTGAGTTATGGTGATTTCTGGTGTATGGAAGCAGGCTGAAAGGATGGCGTATCCTGTTGGTTGATCACCACCAAGATCACAACCAACAGAGGATGGATACGCCATGTCCAAGTCTAACCTGCATGCTCTTTCACAACCAGA
>NZ_JBSXNQ010000068.1:0-335303 GCF_056857715.1 Marinobacter sp. L-13 | reverse complement strand
CGATGGACACCCTTGCCGTCCGGCTAGTGGTTCCCCTTGCCGGGTCCACAGGGGACTTGCACCCCCAAGTCATCCGGCCAGCACCACCTGTACCGGAACAGCGCCCGTCAAGGCGCTACGCGCCATGCCTGGCGCACAACGAAAACGGCCCCTCAAAATGAGGGGCCGTTCTGCATCACGCTCTGGCGAACCTAATCGATCTCGACCAGAACTTCTCCGGGCACCACACGATCACCCTTGGCAATAAACACGCCGGAAACCTTTCCGGCCGTGGTCGCCTTTACTTCGGTTTCCATCTTCATGGCCTCGATGATCAGCACCGGATCGCCGGCCTGAACCTCGTCACCTTCCTTCACCAGCACATCCACGATGTTGCCGGGCATGCTTGTGGTTACATGACCTTCCTTGGTGGCGGTGGCCCGGCCACCACTGGACCGCGCACCCTCGCCGTCTTCGCCCAGCGAAGCCAGGTGGATTTCCTCCGGCACCCCATCGACGGTCATGTAGAAACGACGCTCATTCTCACCGGAGGGGTTGGCGCCGGTGACGTGGATATCGTAGCTCTCACCATGAACCGTGATCTTGAATTTGCTGGAGACCGAGCCGCCAGAAGAACCGGTGGGAATCGGCTCCAGGGGCTCCGGCTGCAGCGTGCCGTCACGCCGCTGCTCAAGATACGCCTTGGCCTGATCCGGGAACATGGCGTACGTGAGCACGTCCTCTTCGCTGGTGGCCAGATCGCCCACCTGTTTGCGCAGCTCGTCCAGCTCCCGGGGGATCAGGTTAGCCGGGCGCTCTTCAATAAGATCTTCCTTGCCGACGGCGCGCTGCTGGAGTGCCGTGTCGACCGCGGCAGGCGCCTTGCCGTACCAGCCCTGGAGGTACTTCTTCACCTCGTTCGTGATGGACTCGTAGCGCTTGCCGGCAAGCACGTTGATCACCGCCTGGGTACCCACAATCTGGGAGGTGGGTGTTACCAGCGGCGGGTAACCAAGATCCTTTCGAACCCGCGGAATTTCCTCGAATACGTCCTGGATGCGATCCAGCGCGCCCTGCTCCTTCAACTGGTTGGCGAGATTGGACATCATGCCACCGGGCACCTGGGACAGGAGCACCGAGGTATCAACACCGTTATAGGCACTCTCGAACTGGTGATACTTCTTGCGCACTTCCCGGAAATGGCGCGTGGCCTTGTCCAGCAGCTCCAGGTTCAGCCCGGTCTCCAGACCGGCATCGTGCAGCGCCGCCACCAGTGATTCCGTGGGCGGATGACTGGTGCCGCCGGCAAAGGCCGACAGCGCGGTATCAATATGGTCAACGCCTGCTTCCATGGCCGCCCACTGACACATGGGCGCCATGCCCGAGGTGGCGTGGGAGTGCAGGAAAACGGGCAGATTGAGGGTCTGCTTCAGC
Source organism: Marinobacter sp. L-13 (assembly GCF_056857715.1). Taxonomy (NCBI): domain Bacteria; kingdom Pseudomonadati; phylum Pseudomonadota; class Gammaproteobacteria; order Pseudomonadales; family Marinobacteraceae; genus Marinobacter; species Marinobacter sp. L-13. Next base: position 333,890 of record NZ_JBSXNQ010000068.1, on the reverse strand, counting down.
TTACCGACCAGCTCAGCGGTTACCGCCGGCGTCAGCAGCCCTGCCATGTCCTTGATCGCGATGCTGTCCGCGCCCATGTCAGCCATGGCCCTGGCCTGCTCCAGATAGGCATCAGTGCCATGTACCGGACTCACGGTGTAGCAGATGGTGCCCTGTGCATGCTTGCCAGCCTTCTTGACCGCCTTGATGCTGGTTTCGAGATTGCGCACATCGTTCAGGGCATCAAAAATGCGGAACACATCCATGCCATTTTCGGCAGCCTTGGCCACGAATGCCTCAACCACGTCATCGCCATAATGGCGATAGCCCAGCAGGTTCTGGCCGCGCAGCAACATCTGCAGGCGGGTATTGGGCAGGGCCTTTCTCAGGGTCCGCAGGCGCTCCCAGGGATCTTCCTTCAGGAAACGCACACAGGCGTCAAACGTGGCACCCCCCCAGCACTCCAGGGACCAGTAGCCGGCCTGGTCCAGCCACTCGCAGGCCGGAAGCATGTCTTCCGTGCGCATCCGGGTGGCGATCAGAGATTGGTGGGCGTCCCTGAGAATAACGTCGGTAATATGAATCTTGCGCTTGGTCATTGGGATCTCTCCGATGTTCTTTTACAGGCCCGCCTGCGCCGCAATGGCTGCGCCAATGGCTGTGGCGATGGATTCCGGGCGGGTTTTGCTGCTGTACTCAAGCAATTGGGGGTTACGTTCCACAAAGCCGGTATTGAAGTCAGCGGCCTGGAAATCCGGGTGCTCGAGAATCTGCTTGTAATAGGGGATGGTGGTCTGGACGCCGTAAATGCCCATATCGCCGAGAGCACGGCGGGAGCGGGCAATCAGCTCGTCCCAGTCCATGGCCCAGACAATCAGCTTGGCGCACATGGAGTCGTAATACGGGGGAATCTCGTAACCGGTATACATATTGGCATCGGTGCGCACGCCCGGACCGCCGGCGGAATAGTAGCGGCTGATGCGGCCGAAACTTGGCAGAAAGCCGTTCTTCGGATCTTCGGCGTTGATGCGGAACTGGGCAGCAAAGCCCCGGTAGGAAATGTCTTCCTGCTTGAGGCCCAGTGGTTCGCCGGCAGCGATCCGTATCTGCGCCTTGATGATATCCACCCCGGTGATTTCCTCGGTGATTGTGTGCTCAACCTGAACCCGGGTATTCATTTCCATGAAGTAAAAGCTGCCATCGTGGTCCAGCAGGAACTCGACGGTGCCGGCATTTACGTAACCACACTGCTTCGCCACCCGTTTGGCCAGATCGCCGATGTATTCGCGCTGACTTTCCTCAAGCTGCGGCGACGGCGCCAGCTCAATCAGCTTCTGGTTGCGGCGCTGGATCGAGCAATCCCGCTCGTAGAGGTGGACAACATTGCCATGGGTATCGGCAAGAATCTGGACCTCGATGTGACGGGGCTCGATGATGCACTTCTCAAGGAATACCTCGGCGCTGCCAAAGGCTTTGGTGGCCTCGGAGATTACCCGCTCGAAGTTCTGGCGAAGCTCTTTTTCATTATCGCACCGGCGAATGCCTCGCCCACCCCCACCGGAGGTGGCCTTCAGCATCACCGGATAGCCGATATCGGCGGCCTGGGCGACGGCATCCTCGACATCGGCCAGGTTGCCTTCAGAACCCGGCGTTACCGGGACACCCGCGGCAAGGGCCGTCTGGCGGGCCTGGGTTTTGTCGCCCATGGATGAAATAGCATTCGCCGACGGTCCCACGAACGTAATACCTCGCTGCTCACAAATCGCAGCCAGTTCCGCATTCTCCGACAGGAAACCATAGCCGGGATGCAGTGCATCACAGCCGGTTTCCACCGCCATATTCACAATATGGTGGGGGTTCAGGTATCCCGACAGGGGGTCCTTGCTGATCTGATAAGCTTCGTCGGCTTTTTTGACGTGCAGGGAGTACTCGTCAGCCTCCGAATGAATAGCGACCGAGCGGATGCCCAGTTCGCTGCAGGCCCGGGCAATCCTGACCGCAATCTCTCCGCGATTGGCGATCAGCAGCTTCCGAATAGCCATGGAAAATCCTCCAGGTGATGGAAGTCGTTTAAATCGAAAGGTTGGTTCGAAGGGCAGACACGCCCTTCAGTCGGCAAAAGCTCAGATGCCAGGTGGCGCCTGCGGCAGGACCGGAAAGCTGGCGCAATGCACCACACCCGAATAGCCCCTGATGCCCGGAAGGATACCGGCCGGGTGAAGACTGAAATCCCGCATGCGGTTGCCATGGGAAAGCCCTCCCTCCTGACCACCGTCGCTTGTCACATCCGACAATAACGGGCAGAAAGCCGCATCACAGGACAGGGGTACTGGCGCAGAGTCCGAAGAATGGGTAGGCAATGAAACCAGGCCCAATGCCAGAATGATTAAGAGGCTTAACACCTGCGTCCGGCATTTTTGATGGGCGTCCTGCATGGGCGTCCTTTGATGTGACTAAAGTCGTAGAGAGTGTCACGTGATTACGGCATCGGTTCAATACGGTTTTCTGGGCAATAAACATCGTTTTTTTCGATGCTTTCCCGGTTCCACGGGAATCATCGGCGCCCCGGGGAGCGCCGATGACAACTGCCAGACTAGAAACCGCCTTTCACCACGTGAACGATCTCATAGAACTTGGTTGCCCGATGCTCCAGATCGATCGCCAGGTCCAGCCGCTGCAGAAGCTCTTCGGCACAGACCAGTCCCCGGAGATAGGAACGGGAAGGCTGATGTCGGTCGTCATCCAGCACAAGCAGATACCCTTCATGAACCTCACGGAATGTGCTGACCAGGTCGCCCACCGTTGCCGCCCGCAAATCCTGATAATGGATAGCCGGCAGCTCACTTATCGGGCGCATGATATCGCGGACCCGAACGTCCTTGAGGGGCACACCCTGTCGATGGGCGACACTCATGGCCTTCTCGCCGTTCACATCTTCGATGGCCAGAATGCCCAGACAATCCCCAGCCTGGTTTTCCACCACCTTGAAAGACGTATCGGCCAGTCTCATCCACAACCTCGCCTCCGAAACGGACATATCGGAACTCAAAACGGACAGTCGCTGCTCGGAGAAGTCTGTTAGCAGGTGGACTGCCGAATCCTCGCTTCCTATATGAGACAGGGGTTTGGCGGTGGGTAACGCGCCGGTGCGTCCCAGATCCTGTACTGGCAATGCGTTGAATACACTGTTCATGGTAAACCTCGTGAATCTGAATTCAGGTTGGAGTTCCCTGTGTACACAGGGACAAATCCGTAATGGTCAGAGTTAAACGAGGCTGGGCGGGCCCTGAGGCAGCACCGGGTAGCTAAGCAGCCGGAGCGGTGGCTGAATGAAATCGAGGCTGGCCGAGAAGACAGCCCGGAATCCTCCTCCGGGGAACAGAAGAGGTGAGGTGATCGAGACGGATGCATCCGGCGACGAGGGATCGCCTGTCCCGTCAACTGATATCAGCGTGGGCGTTAAGTGATCGTCTAGCTGTGGATCCAGTGCCGGGTGAGACGAACCGTTGAGAAAAACCACAAACAGACCCGCAACCAACACAGCCAGGAGGCTGAGCTTCAGAGTGCTTCTGTTGATGGAGCAACTCGACATAGTGAGGCTCTGCTATCGTTATTTGAACGGCTCGTCCCTTTCAAACATATAGCCTTTTGAGGGCAATGCAAGCTCCCGACAAGGTTAAAACTGCGCAATGTGCACCGGCGATGGGGGCAGGCTGCCCTGCCGAATGGCCCGATGCCGAGCCAAACCGGATGGATTGACTTTTTCCGGGGCCAGGTGTTTAAGCACTAAAATTTAATCAATTTCGCCTAGCGGTACAGGCTTTTACATTATTGTTGACAGAAGCCATCACAATCTTCGATCATTGGTACATTCTGCTATGCGGTACGTATTTTCGCTTTTCAGCAAACGAGGTTGCCCATGAACTTGAACTACACTGCTGAGGAACTCGCCTTCCGTGATGAAGTCCGGGCCTTTCTGGATGAGAAACTACCCGCGGATATTGCCGCCAAGGTAAAGGGGTTCCGCCGCCTATCCAAACAGGATCATCAACGCTGGCAAAAGATTCTCAGCGAAAAGGGCTGGTACGCCACCCACTGGCCAGAAGTTTATGGCGGCGTTAACTGGGGTCCTGTCCAGAAACACATTTGGGATGAAGAGTCTGCCCGTTACGGAGCACCGCGCTCGGTGCCCTTCGGTGTCAACATGGTGGCGCCGGTGATTATCAAATTCGGCACCGAAGAGCAGAAACAGCGCTACCTGCCGCGAATCCTTAGCGGTGAGGACTGGTGGTGCCAGGGCTATTCAGAGCCAGGGGCCGGCTCCGACCTGGCGTCCCTGAAAACCCGCGCCGTTCGCGAGGGTGATCATTACATAGTCAATGGTCAGAAAACCTGGACCACCCTGGGCCAACACGCCAACATGATTTTCTGCCTGGTGCGCACCAACACAGAAGTGAAGGCCCAGGAAGGCATTTCATTCCTGCTGATCGACATGAACACTCCGGGCATTACCGTACGTCCGATCATCACCCTGGACGGTGAGCACGAAGTAAACGAGGTGTTTTTCGAAGACGTTAAAGTCCCCGTGGAAAATCTGGTAGGCGAGGAAGACAAGGGTTGGACCTATGCCAAGTACCTGCTGACCTATGAACGCACCGGCCTCGCCGGCATCGGCATTTCCAAGGCGGCACTCCAGCACCTCAAGGAGCTGGCCAGCCGCCGCCTCAAGAATGGTCGACCGCTGATCGAAGATGCCTCGTTCAGCCAGCGTATCGCCCAGGTCGAGATTGACCTGATGGCCGCCACCATCAGCAACCTGCGCATTATTGCCTCAGTGGAAGGCGGCGGCGTACCGGGCGCAGAAAGCTCGATGCTGAAAGTCCGCGGCACCGAAATCCGCCAGGCGATCAATGACCTGGCGCGTCGGGCCATTGGACCGTACGCCATTCCATTTGTGGAAGAGGAACTGGACCTGGATTACGACGGCGATTTCCTCTCCGACGAAAACGCCGCACCACTGTCTGCCCAATACTTCAACAACCGCAAGCTGTCGATTTTCGGCGGGTCCAACGAGATCCAGAAGAACATCGTGTCGAAAATGATTCTCGGGCTTTAAGGAGGCGACCATGGATTTCCGACTCAACGAAGAACAGCAGATGCTGCAGGACACCGTGGCCCGCCTGGTGCGCGGTGAATACAGTTTTGAAAAGCGGCTCGAATACAGCGAATCGGAGCTCGGCTTCAGCGCCGACTTCTGGAAACAGCTGGGTGAACTGGGCCTCACTGCAGTGCCCTTCCCCGAGGAACTCGGTGGTTTTGGCGGCAGTGGCGTGGAAGTGCAGAGCGTGATGACCGAACTGGGTCGCGGCCTGTGCATTGAGCCCTACTTGCAGTCTGTCGTCTTGAGCGGCGGGCTGATCAGCCAAGCCGGCAACGCCGTACAGCATGAGCAGTGGCTCGGCGGTATCGCCAGCGGCGAGATGCGCGCGGCTGCAGGACTTCAGGAGCCCCAGAGTTTTTACAACCTGAACGATGTCGAAACCCGGGCTGAGAAATCCGGTGACGGCTACGTGCTGAACGGTCGCAAGGCCGTAGTCATTGGTGGGCACTGCGCCGACGTGCTGGTGGTCTCGGCCCGCACTTCGGGTGAAAGCAACGATTCTGACGGCATCAGTCTGTTCCTGGTCGCACCGGAGACCGAGGGCGTCGAACGCCGCACTTACCCGACTATTGATGGCTCCAAGGGCTGCGACCTGTTCCTGAACAACGTCAGGCTGGGCCCGGACGCCTTGCTCGGACAGGAAGGCAAGGCTGCTGATGTCATCGAGTATCAGGCAGGACGTGCCATTGCCGCTCTGTGTGGTGAAGCCGTCGGTGCCATGGAGATCGCTTGCGAGCTGACACTGGAGTACCTGAAACAGCGTAAGCAGTTTGGCGTGCCCATCGGCAAGTTCCAGGTGCTGCAGCACCGAATGGTGGACATGATGTCGGAGCTGGAACAGGCCCGTTCCATGGCAATACTGGCCGCCAGCGTGGCGGACGAGCCCCAGAGTGACGAGCGCCGCCGGATCCTGGCCGCCGCCAAGAATGTGATTGGCCGCAGTGGCCAGTTCATTTCCGAGCAGGGCATCCAGTCCCACGGCGGTATCGGTATGACCTGGGAGTACAACTTTGCCCACTACGCCAAGCGGCTGGTGATGATCAACCATCAACTGGGCGACGACGACTTCCATCTGGAGCGCTTTGCGGCCCTGCTGAAGTAAGGGTCCGCAAAAAATGAAGTTTTGGGCCCGAAGAGATCAATAATGACAACAAATGAACCGTCAACGGAACAGGATCTCAGGAAAGCCGAGGGGCAGGTCCGCACCGAGTTGGCCGCCGCCTATCGGCTGGTGGCCCTGTTCGGCTGGGATGATCTGGTGTTCACCCATCTATCGGCCCGGGTACCCGGGCCGGATCACCACTTCCTGATAAACCCTTACGGGCTGCTGTTTCACGAGATTACCGCCTCGTCGCTGGTCAAGGTCGACCAGGAAGGCAAAGTGGTGGAAGCTGCCGGCCTGGGACGCGTCAATCCCGCCGGTTTCACCATTCACAGCGCGGTGCATATGGGCCGGGACGATGCCGGCGCAGTGATGCATCTGCACGCGCCCGATGGCGTGGCGGTCTCGGCCCACCGGGACGGCCTGCTGCCCCTGAGCCAGACCGCGATGCTGTGTCTCGACCACCTCTGCTATCACGAGTACGAAGGCGTGGCACTCAATCTGGAGGAACGCGATCGGCTGATCCGGGACCTGGGGAACCGGTCCATGATGATACTGCGCAACCACGGCGTGCTGACCGCAGGCAAGGATGTACCGGAAACCTTCACCTACCTGTATTTCCTCATGAAAGCCTGCGAGATCCAGGTCAAGGCCCAGAGCTGTGGCCCCACCCACCTACCCTCGGAACAGGCCATTCGCACCACCGCCGAGCAGTCGCAACAATTGGGCATGGCAGCGAAACTGACCTGGCCGGCACTGATTCGACTTCTGGACAGCAAGAATCCGGGTTATGCGGTCTGACGCCCAGCGGGGACTGCGACTATGCTGACAGTGCAACTGGACGATCTGGCCCATCACAAGAACTCGGTGATTGGCCACAGTCCCTGGAAAACCATCAGCCAGGAAATGATACAGGCCTTCGCCGATGCCACTGGCGATCATCAATGGATACATCTTGATGTGGAGAGAGCCAGGCGAGAGTCTCCCTGGAAGAGCACCGTGGCGCACGGATTTCTTACAGCATCACTGATTCCCCTGTTGAATCAACAGGTCATCAATGTGCAAGGCAAGAGCGCCAGTATCAATTACGGGCTTAACAAGCTGCGCTTCCCGGCAGCGGTAAAGGCCGGCGCGCAGATCCGAAGCAAAATGGAGCTGCTGGACGTGACCAGGGTAGATGAGCAGCGGACGCTGGCCACCTATCGCACCACCCTGGAAATCCGAGGCGGGGAAAAGCCCGCCTGTGTCGCCGAACATCTCGCCATGTATGTGCGGAGCTGAGTCGCTCAGGACTTCGCTTCCCACTCCTCTTCCTGCAGCGCCCGCCACATCAGCTTGCCGGTTGGCGACTTTGGCAACTGGTCGACAAAATCGATCAGGGTAGGAATCTTGTAGGCAGCCATCTGCTCCTTGCACCAGGCGATGATGTCCTCTTCGCTCGTTTTTCCCTCCGCCTCCGGAGTCAGCACGATGCAGGCCTTCACGGTCTCACCGCGCTTCGGATCCGGCGAGGAAATAATGCAGACCTCATGAATCCCGGGATGGCGGTACATCAGGCCCTCCACCTCGGACGGCCAGACCTTGTAACCGGATGCGTTGATCATCCGCTTGACCCGGTCGACCATGAAGAAATAGCCCTCCTCATCGTAGTAACCCAGATCGCCGGTGCGGAAAAACTGCTTGCCATCGATCTCCACAAACGCAGCTTCGGTTTCCGCGGGCCGGTTCCAGTACCCGATGGTAACCTGCGGCCCGCTGGAGACAATCTCACCGGTCTCGCCAGGGCCTTTTTCCTGAAGGGTGTCGACATCAACGATCCGGCTGTCGACATCAAACACCGGGATCCCGAGGCACTGGGGCTTCGGGCGGTTCGAGGGGTTGATGTGGGTGGCTGCCATGGTTTCTGACAGGCCATACCCCTCAATATAATCAAGACCGGTCATGGTCTTGAGCTTGGCGGCCACGGCCTCTGGCATCGCTGCCCCACCCCCGCCGATGGTGGTGAGACTCGACAGGTCGTACCGGCCGATGTCGGGGTTGGAGAGGAAGTCCACCGCCATAGTGACAATGTTGGTCCAGCCAGTGACTTTATACCGCTCGATCAGCCGCGCCGCAGTGGTCCGCTCCCAGCGAGTCATGATCACTGTAGTGGAGCCGCTGTAGATGGGGCTGTTCATGGAACCGGTCATGCCGGTGACGTGGAAGAATGGCAAGGTGGCCAGCTGCACCGTACTCGCGGTGCTCAGGTTCCAGAAGGCCCGGTGCACGGCGGTAGCCATCACGCTGCGATGAGTATGCATGCAACCCTTCGGGGCGCCAGTGGTGCCGGAACTGTAGGGAATCACGGCGAGATCGGACGGGCCGGCGGTGTGCGCGGAGGGCGCATGGCCTTCCGCCAGCGCCTGTTCCCAGCTGACCATGCCGGCCAGTTCCTGCGACCAGACCGGAGCAGCGACTTCCGCTGGCAAGGCCAGGTCGGTGTCCGGGGCGATGTAGCTGTTGTAGGAAGCTACCACGATGTGGTTGAGATCGGTGGTCTCCAACAACGGGGCAATAAAGCCGGCCAGTTCCTGACCTACAAGGCAGACGTTGGCACCGGTATCAGCAATAAAGTGCTCCAGTTCTGCCGCTCGGTTCATCGGATTGACAGGGATTACCACGGCATCCGCCCGCAGAATGGCGTAATAAGCAATGACGTATTGCGGGGAGTTCTGCATGTACAGCAACACCCGATCACCTTTAGCGACGCCCTGGGCTTGCAGGTAGCCGGCCATGGCCTCGACTTCCCGGAACAGCTGGCGGTAGGTCATGGGTGCATCGTAGAAAACAATGGCGTTACGGTCCGGATAGCGCCGCGCTGAAATCTCAAGGTTGGTAAACACGCTGGTTCGTGGCAAGGCCAGGCTTTTGGGCAATTCCCTCGGCCACACGGCGTAATGGCGGGTAAATGACATTGTTGTGATCCCCTTTTTCGGTTCAGTGGGCCGCTGACGCGGCCAAATCAAAATCGTCAGCGCCGCCGGGCAGGCGGTCCTGGTGGCGTAATGGCGTAATGGCGATGGCTTTGTCCCGCAGCACGCTGGCGTCTTCATCGGGCGCCACAATGTGCCGGGAGCTGCGATCAAACCCCAGCCACCAGTACGGCAGGCTGCGGGCATCCTGGCCCGCCAGCAGAAGGGCGCGCTGTATCGAGCCATTGGACTCCCGGCACCAGCGAGCCTGGGTGATGGCAGCCGCCTCGCAGGCCGGAAAATTCACGTTCCAGGCCCGATTCAGGCCTGGCTGCCACAACCGCCTGATGACGGCTTCGCCATAAATGGAAACCGGCGACCAGTCCACGCCTTCGCGACTCAGAAACGCCTGGCTCAGTGCCATGGCAGGTATGCCCATGTGTTCGGCACTCAGCACCGCGCCGACAGTGCCGGAATACTGCACGGAATCGCTGATATTGGCGCCGCAGTTCACCCCGGAAAGCACCAGATCCGGCGGGGTTTCCCCGAACCACCGGGCCAGTGAATAGAGCACACAGTCCGCCGGGGTACCGGAGACCGCATAGCGCCTGTCATCCTGTTCATAAACGCGCAAAGGATCATGAATGGAGATACTCTGGCCGGCACCGCTGCGGTCATGCTCCGGCGCCACCACCCAGACCTCCTCCGCGAGGTTGCGGGCGATCTGCTCGAGCACTTTCAGGCCTGGTGCGTTGATGCCGTCATCATTGGTGATCAGGATGCGTTTGACGATGGGTTCGTTCATGACGATGGACCCTCACTGGCAATCCGCCAGCCGACGTCAGCCAGCAGGCTCGCGCGCCGGCCCACGTCCAGGGCATTGGCATTGGCCGCATTGCCATCCAGCGCTCGTTTGTAGACGCCCTGAAGAATAGACGCCAGCCGGAACAGGGAAAACGCCAGGAACACGTGCCAGTCAGCAATGCCATCCCGGCCGGTCTGCCGGCAGTACCGGGCTATGGTTTCCTGCTCATCGGGAATACCCAATGCTTCCAGATCTTCCCCCTGCAGTCCGCGCATGCCTTCCAGATCCGACGGCAGGTAATACGGCAGACAATAGTAGGCCAGGTCCGCCAGTGGGTGGCCAAGGGTGGAGAGTTCCCAGTCGAGGATTGCAATTACCTCGGGCCGGTCCGGCGCCAGCATCAGGTTGCCAAACCGGTAATCGCCATGGGCAATGGCGCACTCGTCGGTGGAGGGCAGATTCTCGGGCAGCCAGGCCATGAGTTTGTCCATCGCCGGCAGGTCGTCGGTTTTTGATGCCAGGTACTGTTTGCTCCACCGGGCAACCTGCCGGGCGACATAGCCTTCCGGACGGCCAAAATCGCCGAGGCCAACCGCATTCACATCCACCGAATGCAGTTGCGCCAAGGTGTCGATGGCGGAGTGATGGGCCGGTAACCGTTCGTGACGATCCAGCGCCCGCAGGGCAGAGTGGCTGACGATGCGGCCCTCAAGATAGTTCATGACATAGAACGGCGTACCGATGACATTACTGTCTTCACACAGGGTCCGGGTGGCCGGCACCGGGACACTGGTATGCTCGGACAGGGCACGCATGACTTTGTACTCTCGTTCTACCATGTGGGCGGAGGGAAGGGTTTTGCCAGGCGGCTTTTTGCGCAGCACGTATCGGCCGCTGTCGGTGTCCAGCAGGAACGTGGGGTTGGACTGCCCACCCTGAAACTGCCGGACATCAAGCCTTGTACCGAAACCGGGTATGGCTTCCTGCAGCCAGCTCAGAAGGCTGGCCTCATCGAATTTGTGGGCCGGGAGGACTTCTACCAGCTCTGGGGTGATGCTCATTTTTTGTTTTGCCTTCAGTTTTGGGGCGTCGGCCCCTAACAAATCGTTTCGCCGCCGTCGGCTACGATGACCTGGCCGGTGATGTAGGCGCTGGCTCGGGTGGAAAGAAACACCGCCAGGCCGGCGATATCGACCGGGTCGCCAATTCTGCGAAGCGGCGTTTTGTCTTCGGCGCGTTTGACCCGTACCGGGTCTTCCCACAGCGCCCGGGCAAAGTCGGTTTTGATCAGGCCGGGGGCGATGCTGTTAATCCGGATACCTTTCGGGCCCCACTCCACTGCCAGGTTCCGCGCCAGGGCAGCTTCTGCGGCCTTGGAAACGCCGTAGGTTCCAATGGTGGTGTTGCCCCGGATACCGGCGATGCTGGACAGCAGCACCACAGCGCCTTCGCCTTTTTCCGCCATCTGCGGCAGCACCATGTTGGTCAGCCAGAAGGTGCCCTTGACGTTGGTGTCCATGATCTTGTCCCAGGCGTCGTCGGTCATTTCAGCGGTGGTGCCGTACACAGGGTTGGTGGCGGCGTTACATACCAGCACATCGATAGTGCCCCAGGCCTCGTTGGTTTTATCCACCAGGTTCTGCAGCTGGTCTTTTTTACCGACATGGCAGGGAATGGCTATGGCCTCGTAGCCCTGGGCTTTCAGTTCACTGGCCACCTGCTCACAGGCCTCGGCCTTTCGGCTGGAGATCACGACTTTGGCACCCAGGCGGGCCATTTCTTCGGCAATGGCGCGGCCGATGCCTTTGGTGGAGCCTGTAATCAGGGCGACCTTGCCGGTCATATCAAAAAGCGGGTTAGTCATCGTTCCGTCCTCATACTCAAAGCTTTGGGAACGAACGGGGAGGAACCTGTCGGGACTGTGAAAAACATGGATGTTTTGCTCAAGCCTACAGGGACGTATTTACGGCGTGTCCCGGCAGGTTCCTCCCCGTTCATTCAAGCGCCCGACTCAGCGGGCCGGACAATCAGCGATATTGGCGAAGCTCAATCTTGGCGACAGAATCCAGATGCACCTCATCGGGCCCGTCTGCCAATCGCAGAGTCCGTACCTTGGCCCAGGCTTCGGCCAGGAAGGTGTCCTGGGAAACACCGGCGCCGCCGTGCACCTGAATCGCCCGGTCCAGCACCTTCAGCGCCATGCTCGGTGCAATAACCTTGATCATCGCGATTTCCTGACGGGCCACCTTGTTGCCGACGGTGTCCATCATATGTGCCGCCTTCAGAGTCATCAGCCTTGCCTGCTCGATCTCGATGCGACTGCGTGCAATGTCCTTGCGGATGGAATCAAAACTGGACAGCGGCTTGCCAAAGGCCTCCCGGGCATTGGCACGCTTGCACATCAGCTCCAGAGCCCGCTCGGCGACGCCGATCGTGCGCATGCAGTGATGGATACGGCCAGGCCCAAGGCGGCCCTGGGCAATCTCGAACCCCCGGCCCTCGCCCAGCAGGATGTTGCTCACCGGCACCCGCACGTTTTCGTAGTGAATCTCCGCATGGCCATGGGGAGCGTGGTCATAGCCGAACACCGTAAGGGGGCGAATCATTTTCACGCCCGGCGCATCCAGCGGCACCAGAATCATCGACTGTTGCTTGTGCTTCTCGGCCTGAGGGTCGGTCTTGCCCATCACGATGGCGATCTTCGAGGTGGTGGTCATGGCACCGGAGGACCACCACTTTTTGCCGTTGATTACGTACTCGTCACCCTCGCGGCGGATTTCACAGGCAATATTGGTGGCATCCGACGACGCGACATCCGGCTCGGTCATTGAGAAACAGGAACGGATCTCGCCATTCAGCAGAGGCTTCAGCCATTGCTCCTGCTGTTCTTTATTGCCATAGCGGGCGATGGTTTCCATGTTGCCTGTATCAGGAGCGGAACAGTTGAACACCTCGGGGGCCATGGCCGAGCGACCCATCACTTCACACAAGTGGGCGTATTCGTAGTTGGTCAGCCCGGCGCCGAATTCGCTTTCCGGCAGGAACAGGTTCCATAGGCCGGCGGATTTGGCCTTGTGTTTCAGCTCCTCAATAATCGGAACCGGCGCCCAGCGGTCTTGTGCCTGCTCTATCTGCTCATGATGCTTGTGCTCGTTCGGGTAGATATAGGCATCCATGAACTCGTTCAGCTGGTTCTGCAGCTGTTTCGCCTTGTCAGACAGTTCAAACATGTCCGCTTCCTCTTGGTGTTGTTGGCATTAAGTCGGTAACCGTTCCGTCAGATCGGAACGCCCTCTGGTTTGTCGCTGCCGGACCGGATCCGGAATGTACCTTCGGCGATGGCCAGCAAGCTGCCCTTGTCGTCATGAACCTCACCCGTACTGTTGAAAATCCGGGTGCCTCCGGCGCGCTTACGCCCGGTCACCCTGATCGTACCTCCGGAGCACTGCCCGGTGAATGTGGTGGTCAGGGACAGGGTGATGGCCTTACGCATCCGCCCCGGGTAGGGGCAATAGGTGCCTGCCTGGGCCAGCACAATATCCAGCAGGGAGGTAAGCACGCCCCCATGGATCACCCCTCCCAGGTTCAAGTGCCGGGGCTGCAGTTCCAGCTCAAGCACTGCCTCGTCTTCTTCCCAGGACACCTGACGATAACCCAGCAGGCTGTGAAAGCCGGGCAGGTCCTTACCGTCGGCAAACAGGGGCTCTTGATCATTCATTACACTTTCATTCCTGGCAGGTTAAGGGATGCGGTATTGCCGCCGTCCACAGGCAAGGACTGGCCGGTGATGTAGCTGGCATCGTCGCTGGCCAGAAACAGGATTGCCGCGGCGATTTCTTCCGGATTACCGTACCGGCGCAGCTCACAGCGGGCGCCGAGCTTATGAGCTTTTTCATTGGCCCGGGCGTAGTCGAACACCGCCCGGGTCATGCCGGTTTCCACCAGACCGGGGCACACTGCATTTACCCGTACGTTGTCGCCGCCCAGGTCACAGGCGGCGGTCATAGTCAGATTGATGACGCCGGCTTTGGAGGCACTGTAGGCGTTGCCGCCCGCGCCGGACCGGATACCTGCCACCGACGCAGTGTTGACGATAGCGCCGAGCTTGCGGGCCTGCATATGGGGCGCCACGTGCTTGATCAGAAGCATGGTGCCTGTCAGGTTCACCGATAGCACCTGGTCCCACTCGGCACGGTCGTTGCCGGTCACCGGCGGGTGGCCCTGACCGGTACTGGCAATGCCGGCGATATTGCACAGCACGTCGATCTGACCGAAGCTGGCGATAGCCTCGTTGACCAACGCATCCACCTGGGCTTCGTTGGCCACATCCACCAGCCGTCGAAGGCGCCGGGCTCGCTCTGGCAACTGGTTTTCAGTTTCCACCAGACCGGCCTCAGAGGTATCCGCCAGGATCACTGACGCACCCTCCCGAGCGAGTCGCAGAGCCGTCGCCCGACCAATGCCGCTGCCGGCACCGGTGACAATGGCTACCCGTTGATCAAACCGTCCCATATGCCGATGCTCCCCGGTCTGTCTCATTGTTGTTGGTTGATGGTGCTGGGGTCTTTCCATCCAGTTAATTTGTCACGCCTGTTGGTTTTGAGTCAATATAATCGGAAGTTAATTTCACTAGATAAAACACAATAACGTTTGAGGGGCAAAAAATGGAAAGCGGCAAGCGAGACATGCCGGTCTATGCGCCAATCGATCCCAGTGAGTCCATGGACGCAATCGGAAATCGTATCCAGCAACACGCCCAGACCCGTCGCAGCCACCCGGCCCTGATTGACGAACAGGGCACCCTGGACTGGCGAAGCCTTGTCGACCAGGTAAACCGTATTGCCAACCGGTTACGCGAGGCCGGTCTGCGGCCGGGCGAGTCTGTGGCTGCCTTGTCAGGAAACAGCCGGGACGATGTCGCCCTGTACCTTGGCACCCTGGTGGCCGGGGGCTGTATGGTGCCGCTGTCTGGCATGGCCAGTAGCGAAGCACTTGCACTGATGGTGGCGGATTGCCAGGCACGCTTTCTGTTCGTTTCCGGCCAACAGCGGGAGCTGTTTGGCCGCCTGCGAGCACAGCTGACCAAGGTACCCGGCGAGCGCATCATCAGCCTGGCCGGCCCCCTGGACGGAGCCGGTTACTCCCTGGTTGACTGGCTGGCGCAGACTACGGCCACCGCCCGGCCCGAGCCGGTCACCCTCGACGATCCGTTCAATATCATTTACAGCTCCGGCACCACAGGCACGCCCAAGGGGATCCTGCACGATTATCGCTTCCGCCAGCGTCAGATGGTCAGGATGAGCCGCTATGGGTTGGACGGCGAGGCTATCAACCTTGTATCAACGCCACTTTATTCCAACACCACCCTGGTTTCAGTGTTACCCACGCTCTACCACGGCGGCACCCTGGTGCTGATGGCGAAATTCGATGCCCACAGGTTCCTGCAACTGGCCGAAACCCACCGTGTTACGCACGCCATGCTGGTACCGGTGCAATACCAGCGGATCCTGGCGCAGCCGGATTTTGACCGGTTTGACCTCTCCAGCTTCAAGCTGAAGCTCTGCACCAGTGCCCCGTTGCGGTCGGCGGTGATTGCCGATGCCATGGCACGCTGGCCCGGCAACCTCCGGGAGGTCTATGGCCTTACCGAAGGCGGTATATCCACCAGTCTCGACTGCGCTGCCCACCCGGACAAATGGGACTCGGTTGGTGTACCCACCCAGGGCGCTGAGGTGCGGGTGATCGGCGAGGATGACCGTGAGCTGCCCCGGGGCTCCAATGGCGAGATCGTGGGCCGCGCCATTTCCATGATGCGCGGCTATGTGAATCGCCCGGAGCTGACCCGGGAGATGCTCTGGACGAGCCCGGAGGGTAAGGTGTATTACCGCAGTGGTGACATGGGACGAATCGACGAGGACGGCTTCATCTACATCCTTGATCGACGGAAGGATATGATCATTTCCGGCGGCTTTAACATCTATCCAGTGGATCTGGAAAAAGTACTGCTGTCGCACCCGGCGGTAGCCGACGCCACGATCATCGGTATTCCCAGCGAACACTGGGGGGAAACGCCCCTGGGCCTGGTGGTTCTCCAGCCCGATCGTAATGAAACCGAAAACGGGATACTGGAGTGGGCCAACACACAGCTGGGAAAATCCCAGCGTCTGGCGGCCATTGAATTCCGTGCCACGTTGCCCCGCTCTGCCATTGGCAAGGTGCTCAAACGGGAACTTCGCGCGCCTTACTGGCCCGGAACCTGAGGCGGCGCGAGACAGATCGGCCGTCGGTACTGCTGACGTTCAATCGATGAACTATCCTTTTATGAATTCTGTAATCAATGACCGATCAACCGCCTATTGCAAAAAACAAGACATGTGTTAGATTCAGAAAACTACGATTCACCATGCAGTCGCCAATTCTGCACAGTGAAACAAAGAAAGATCCATTGGTATAACTAAACAGTCATTCAATGCACAAGTACAACAACGAAAGAGGCCTACCATGACTCTAGTTAATAACGCTCGAAAAAAACTGACCGTCTTTGCCTCGGCACTGACCCTTGGTCTGTCAGCCGCCCTGGCTGCCACACCGGCCGCCGCGCAGGACACCGTAACCTGGAAAGTCCAGTCCCACTGGCCCGGTTCCAGCAGCTCATACACAGACAGCCTTGGCCGGATCAAACGGGTTCTGGAAGAGCGCACTGATGGCCGTCTGAAGCTGCAGCTTTACGAGGCTGGCTCGCTGTTCAAGGCCACGGACACTTTCAACGCGGTAAGCCGTGGCATCCTGGAAATGGGCACTATTTCCCCGTCATATGCCCAGGACAAGATCTCCCTCGCCGGCATTGCCTCTGGCCTGCCGTTTGCCTTCCGCAACGTCTGGGAGGCCGCCTACTTCCACCAGAACCTGGGGTTCGAACAGATGCTCCGGGACGAAGCGGCAGAGCATGACGTTTACTGGGCCACAGACAAAGTCTACCCGACTGAAATGGTGGTCAAGGAGCCGGTTGAAAGCGTGGAGGACTTCAACAGCCTGAAGATTCGCTCCTCCGGCGCCCTGCAAACCTTCCTGACCGAAGCCGGGGCCGCCGCCTCTTATATTCCGGGCAGTGAACTCTACTCAGCCCTGGATTCCGGCATCGTGGACGGTGCCCACTGGGGAGCGGCCCAGGGTGCCTACAGCATGGGCCTGTATGAAGTGGCCAAGTACCATGTGCAGCCTGCCCTGAACATTGCCGGCACTGATGTCATCATCGTCAGCCAGAAGGCTCTGAACAAGCTGCCGGAAGACATGCAGAAGATCGTCAAGGATGCCCTCAACGAGCAGTTCTGGATCCGCACCAACGAGTACCAGTACAAGGAGCGTATCACCCTGGCCAAGGCCATCGAGGAACAGGGCGTGCAAGTGAATGTCCTCCCGGATGAAGTCCAGAACAAGCTGGTCGCCACCGCCCAGGCCATGTGGGATGAGGAAGGCAAGCGCAGTGAGAATGCCAAGAAGGCGCTCGACATGCTGAAAGGTTACCTGGCCGACCTCGGCTATCTCTGATCAGCGATTGCTCTGACCGGGGCCGGGGTCTTCGACTCCGGCCTTTCTTTCCCCGAACCAAACCAGCATCCCATGGGAGAATGCCATGAGTGTGATGATTGCCGCATTCATGAGAGGGGTTACCCGTCTCAACGATTTCATCGGCCGGTGGGTTGCCCTCCTGATTTTCGCAATGTTCGTGTTCCTGCTTCTTGAAGTGGGGTTCCGCTATCTGCTCAATTCTCCCACGGTCTGGACCAACGAACTGACCCAGATGCTTTTCGGCATCTACGCAATAATGTCCGGTGGCTACATCATGGCCCATCGCGGCCACGTCAACGTGGACCTGTTGCATTCGCATCTGAAGCCACGGAAACGCGCGGCTCTGGACATTGTTACCTCCGTGGTCTTTTTCATTTTCACGCTCGCCCTGCTGTGGTTCGGGATCGACATGGCCCAGGAATCCATGTCCAGTTGGGAAACTTCCTACTCGGCCTGGAATCCGCCTATCTGGCCAGTGAAGCTGGCCATTCCCATCGGCACCGGGCTGCTGGTTCTGCAAGGGTTGGTCAAACTGCTCGAAGACATCGCCGTGGCCTTCAACCTGGATTACTACACACCTCAAGAGTCCGAATCTGAAGGAGATCAGCTGTGAGCATTGAAGCCCTGACTCTCCTGTTCTTCGGTTCGCTGCTGTTTTTCCTGCTGCTGGGCCTGCCGCTGGCGTTTGTTCTCGGTGGCGTCTCGGTGGTGTTCCTGTATTTCACCTGGGGATTTGATTCCTTCTACATGGTGGCCTCCCAGATCTGGGGCACCATGGAAAGCTTTACCCTGGTCGCCATCCCTCTGTTCGTATTCATGGCCATGATTCTGGAGCGCACCGGTGTGGCCCGGGATCTGTACCGGATGATGCACCTGTGGTGCGGCGGCCTGAGAGGCGGCCTTGCCCTCGGCACCCTTGGCATCTGTGCGGTATTTGCCGCCATGGTCGGCATCAGTGGCGCTGCAGTGGTTGCCATGGGAACCATAGCCCTGCCATCCATGCTCGAGCGTGGCTACGACAAGAGCATGGCCCTGGGCGTAATCAATACCGGCGGTGGCTGGGGCATCCTGATTCCGCCCAGCATCCTGATGATCCTCTACGCCCTGATCACCGGCGTGTCTGTCGGCCAGATGTTCGCCGCGGGCATCATGCCCGGCATCCTGCTGATGGTACTGACGGCCATCTACATCCTGGTGCGCTGCCACCTGCAACCGGAGCTGGCACCGGCGCTGCCAAGAGAAGAACGAGGCACCTGGCCGGAGAAATTCCGGGCTCTGCGAGCCGTGCTCCTGCCGATTGGAGTGGTGGTCATGGTACTGGGCTCCATCATCGGCGGTATTACCACCCCGACTGAAGCCGCTGCCATGGGTGTTCTCGGCGCCCTGATTTCCGCCGCCGTGTATCGGCAGTTCAAGTGGAGCATTCTGAAGGAAGCTGCGATCCGCACCTTCAAGCTCACCGGCATGATCATGTGGATCCTGTTTGCGGCCCATGCCTTCAGCGCTGCGTACCAAAGCATGGGCGCACAGGAGCTGATCGAGGGCCTGATGAACATGGTGCCCGGTGGGCCCTGGGGCATCATCATCGCCATGATGGTAATCGTGTTCCTGCTGGCGATGGTGCTGGATCCGGTGGGTATCATGCTGATCACCCTGCCGGTGTTCATGCCGATCGTGGAATCCCTGGGCTTCGATCCGATCTGGTTCGGCATCCTGTTCGTGATCAACATGGAAATCGGCTACATGACGCCACCCTTCGGCTTCAACCTGTTCTACCTGAAGGGCATCGTGCCGCCGTCGATCACCATGAAGGATATCTACAAGTCGATCATTCCCTTCGTGATTGTGGAGATCATCGGCATCATCCTGATCATGATCTTCCCGGAAATTGCCACATGGCTGCCGGATCTGTTTTTCTGAACCGGGGCACAGCAAAAATTTGGCAGTGAATCCGTGAAAGCGCTACTCTCATAGGGCTCCCGGCATAAGGAATCCGGGGCCCAACACAAGGAGAGACGCTTATGCGCGGCCCATTACCGGCATCCATACACACTGCAGTCATCACAACCCTGTTTACCCTGTTCGCATTGTTTTCCGCGGGCACCCAGGCCCAGGGCCTGTCCGACCAGACCATCTCATCGTTTATCGAGAGCCTGAAAGCCGCAGAGCAACTGAGCTCCGAATTTGATGATCTGGGCGATGAAATGGACTCACCAAACGATGGCTCAATGCCTGACTTCTCCAACATGTTTTCAGACTCACTGAGCGAGCTGGAAGGACATCAGGCCTATGGCAAACTTGAAGATCTGGTTCAGGACCACGGCTTCGGTAGCCTTGAAGAGTGGGCGGCAACCGGCGACCGGATCTTCCAGGCCTGGATGGCCATCGAGATGGAGCAGCAGAGCCCGGCAGCCCAGCAAGAAATGAACGCGGCCATGGCCGAGATTGAAAACAACCCTAATATGACCGCCCAGCAAAAAGCCCAGATGCGGGCGATGATGGAGGGCGCCATGGGCGCGATTCAGAGCGCCAGCAATGCGCCTCCGGCGGACATAAAAGCGGTTCGCCCCCATGTTGATGCCCTCCGGGAAGCTGGCAACTACTGATACTTGAGTGCCGAAAAACAAAAAGCCCGACGGTTAAATCCGCCGGGCTTTTTTTGTGCGCCAGTTTGCGCGCGAGCAGCCATCTGGCCGCTCAGGCAGGCATCACGACATCAGGTTGTAAACAAACACGATGGCAACCGCGATGGGCGTGACGAACCGGATCAGGTTGTACCACAGGGTGAAGGCTCCACCCTGAAGGGCCAGATCGGTTTTCAGCGATTCTTTGGCCACGAACCAGCCGACAAATACCGCCGTCAGCAGACCGGAAAGCGGCAGCAGCACGTTGGCCGTGAAGAAGTCCAGCAGGTCAAAGATGGTCTTGCCCTCAAAACGCTCGAACATGGCGAGCGGCGCCACGTCGGCCCAGACGTTGAGCGACAGAATCGAGGCAATACCCAGTGCCCAGCAAAGCACACCCACCAGAACGGCACTACCTGTGCGGGCCAGGCTGGTCTTTTCTTCCACCCACTCAACCACCGGCTCCAGCAGGGAAATACCGGAGGTCCAGGCAGCGAACAGCAGCAGGATAAAGAACAGGGTGCCAAACAGACCGCCCATGGGCATGTTGCCGAAGGCCAGCGGCAGGGTTTGGAAAATCAGCCCGGGGCCGGCACCGGCTTCCAGACCATTGGCAAACACCACCGGGAAGATGGCCAGGCCAGCCAGGAGCGCAACGACGGTGTCCATGATTGCAACGCTGACCGCTGTGCGGCCAATGGACACATCCCGGCCCAGATAGGATCCGTAGGCCATCATGATGGCCATGCCCAGGCTGAGGGTAAAGAAAGCGTGACCGAGGGCGATCAGCACCCCGTTGAACGTGAGGGCACTAAAGTTCGGGGTGAACAGGAAGCTGACGGCCTCACCAAAATGCCCCGTCGTGGTGGCATAGCCGACCGCCACCAGCAGCAGAATGAACAGGGCCGGCATCAGGATGGTAACAGCCCGTTCCAGACCGCCTTTCAGGCCCTGGGAAACCACCAGAATCACCAGCGCCATAAAGATCGTGTGCCAGAGCAGCAACTGTCCGGGGCTGGCCAGCAGGCTGCCAAACAGGTCGCCGATGGAGTCTGCAGTACCGCCGGTAAAGTCGCCCATGGCGGCATGTCCTACGTAGGACGCTGCCCAACCCCCAATCACCGAATAGAAGGAAAGGATAACAAAAGCCGCGACCATCCCGATGATGGCAGAAATCCGCCAGCCCGGGGCACTGAGATTGCGCTCTGCCACCAGGCGCATACTGGTGATGGGGTTATGACGGCCATTTCGGCCGATAAACACTTCCGCCATCATGATGGGAATACCGATTACTGCGATACACAGCAGGTAAACCAGCACGAAGGCGCCACCACCATTCTCGCCGGTAACGTAGGGAAACTTCCAGATATTACCGAGACCGACGGCCGAACCGGTTGCCGCCAGAATAAACGCCAACCGGGAGGACCAGAGACCACGAGCGGCCCCTGAACCGTTGCCCGAAACCGAGTTGGACTGAGTCATGTTGTGTTCCTGTGCTTTTGGCTGAGGAATGTCTTCAAAAAGGGATAGCCACGGCGTTGCCGGGGCATTTGGGGCGGGATTCTGCCAGCACTGGCGCGTCGATGCCAGTGCTGGCGCCCTCTCGAACCCGGTAGATCCGGCGGGAGGGCAAGGCAGGAAAAGCTAACTAGCCGTTTTTGCTGATAAACCTGGCGATCAGGTCTTTCAGACCACGGGACATGGCGCTCAGCCGGTCGCTGCTCTGCTTGGCAGAGTCCGCCTGGGCGTCACTGTGATCGGCCAGCTCGGCGATGTTGGTAATCTGGCGATTGATCTCGTCGGACACCTGGCTCTGTTCCTCAAAGGCCGCGGACATGCTGATAAAGCTGTCGGAAATGGTCTGGATGGACGTAACAATATCCTTGAGGGAGCTCTCGGCTCCCCGCACCTTCTCGAGCCCCTGGCCGGCCACGGCTTCGCCGTCCCGGGTTGCCTGAACCGCCGAGTCCACCTGCTGTCGGAAGTCGTCGATGACGTTCTGGATGCGCACGGTGGATTCCCGAGTCCGGCGGGCCAGTGAGCGCACCTCATCCGCTACCACTGCAAAACCCCGGCCCTGCTCACCGGCACGCGCCGCTTCGATAGCCGCGTTCAATGCCAGAAGGTTGGTTTGCTCGGCAATATCGGAAATCAGGTTGGCGGCTTCACCGATGCTGTTGGTGGACTCACCCAGCTTGCTGATCGTCGAACCAATACCATTTACGCGGGTTACCAGCTCTTCAATCGCAACCAGCGCTTCGGCGCTCCGGTCGCTGCCCACACCCGCAAGACGATTGGCCTCCTCGGCTTCACGGGCGTTACTGGTCACCGACTCGGCCACTTCCTGGATTGAGGCGGTCATTTCATTGATGGCCGAGGCAGTCTGATCGGTTTCCGCCCGCTGCCGGGCGATTGCCGCCGCGCCATCGCTGATATAGCCGTGGGAGGCCCGCGCCTGCTCATAGAGCAGTTCTGCCTGGTCATCAATCCGCGCCAGGGCCGTCCGAACCCGGGCCTCTTCACTCACCAGCAGGAGCGACAGCTGCGAGAACAGTCCTCGCTCGTCACTGTAGGTACGGGCAACGATGGGATCGCGGAAGGCATCTGGGCGCAAGTCCAGCAGCTTGCGCAAACGGGCGGCCAGCGAGCTGAAGACGAGGCCAAAACCCAGGGCGTGACCCACAACGATCAAACCTGCTGCTAGCCAGGGCTGGTTGATCTGGAGAGCACCGAGGCTGAGTACCAGCGACACCAGGAACGGCCATCCGGAACGAAGCATCGACAACGCCCGGTTACTGAAAGATGAGGTCAGCTTGCCGGCAGAAATCTTGCCATACAGCCGCTCAGCACGGGCAATCTGATCGCGGGCAGGCTCGACCCGCACGGATTCGTAGCCCACCATCTGGCCGTTCTCACGGATCGGCGTAACGTAAGCGCTGACCCAGTAGTGGTCGCCACTCTTTGCCCGGTTCTTGACCACACCCATCCAGGCCCTGCCGGCCTTGAGGTAATCCCACATATCCTTGAACACAGCCTGGGGCATGTCCGGATGACGAATAATGTTGTGGGCCTGGCCAACCAGCTCTTCCCGTGAGAAGCCACTGATTTCCTCAAACTCGTCATTGCAGTAGGTGATAACGCCCTTCAAATCCGTGGTGCTGATCAACCGCCCGCCTTTTCGCATCTTGATTTCACGCTGGGTTACCGGGAGATTCTTACGCATAAACGGACCTTCTGACTCGAAGCTGACCAAGGAAAATGAAACAGGCGCAAAGAGTAGCCCCTGATGAACACCATTGATATTCATCAAAAGTTACCCTGCGTATGGGAGTTTAACGGCAGAGGGTGACGGAACCTTAGTGCGTGCAGTTACTTATGTCGAAACAGCCAGCCGTGCCCGGGGATGGAAACGGGCGTTTACCCACAGGGAGAAGACGATAACCCCGCCACCGACCGCCAGCCTCAGCAGGTCGGCATCACGGTTCCAGATCAGCAGATTGACCACCAGGCCCGCAGGCACCAGGGCATTGTTCATGATTGCCAGAGTACCGGCATCCACCACGCAGGCACCGCGGTTCCAGAGGAAAAGGCCGAGGCCCGAGGCAGCAAGCCCCAGCCACGCCAGGATGCCCCACTGCACCGGGGTGGTGGGCAGTTTCTCGGCGTTACCGAAAATGAGGAAGGATGGCAGCGCAATGATCAGGGCGCCGAAGAAAAAATAGCCGAAGGTGCGGTAAGCAGGCATGCCGGTAGGGTAATGCTGCATGACATGCTTGTATCCCACCTGACCGGCGGCAAACGTAAAATTCGCCACCTGCAGCAACAGGAAGCCAGTGATAAAGTCCTCACTGAGCCCATCGTAGCGTATGATACCCGCGCCAACAGTTGCGATGGCCGCCGCAAGGAGCGCCACCGGTGAAAACCGGCGAAACAGCGCGTCATCCAGCAGGGTCACATACAGCGGGGTGAAAATCGTGAACAGCAGCACTTCCGGAACAGTCAGGTAGCTGAAAGACCGGTAAAGACACAGGTAGGTAATACCGAACTGCAACATGCCGGTTACCAGGATGCCCAGCTTCTGTCCCGGAGCCACGCCACGCCAGCGGGTGAACGGCAAAAACACCAGAGCACCGAGCAGAACACGGCTGAGCACCGCAAAATCGCTGTCTACCTGGCCGGCCAGAAATTCGCCGATCAGACTGAAAGAAAACGCCCACAGAACGGTAACAAAAACCAGAAGTCCCATCGCCACTGCCATCTGTTGTGATCGAGGCGCGTACTTTAACGGTTTTGGGAGAAACTTGCAGTGCAGAAGCACCGGATAGCACCCAATGGATGAAATCCACCAGCCATTACCGGAACCCAGGCAGCCTCTGGTGGCCCGAACCCTCACCGAGTGGCGAACCCTCGCCATTCTGGGCGGGCCGATCCTGATTGCGCAGGTCGCCCAGATGGCCAACGGCGTGATCGATACCATCATGGCCGGCCACGCCAGTGCCGAGGACCTGGCTGCGGTGGGTATTGGCAGTAGCCTGTGGATGCCCCTGTTCCTGTTTTTCATGGGCATGCTGGGAGCCCTGCAACCCATCATTTCCGGCTACAACGGCGCCCGGGAGGTTGGGAAAATCATGCCCGCCACCTGGCAGGGACTGTATCTGGCCGCCGCCGGGTCCCTGATCATGATCCTGTTGCTGACCCACGTACACCCGGTGCTGGCGCTTCTGAATCTGGAGGCCAACACCGCACGCATTACCCAGGGCTACCTCAATGCCTTCGCCTGGGGTATTCCTGCCCTGCTGTTACTGACAGCGCTTCGGGGCCTGACCGATGGCCTCGGGCACACCCGCGTGATCATGGCCTTCTCCGTGCTCAGCACACTGATCAACCTGCCGATGAACTACATCTTCATCTACGGCAAGCTGGGGCTGCCAGCAATGGGCGGGATTGGCTGCGGATGGGCCACTTCCATTTCCAACGGCGTCGCGGCAGTAGCCTTGCTGGTGTATCTGAACCGCAGCCGGGTGTACCGCCAGTTCCACCTGATTGCCGATTGGGTCAAGCCGGATCTGGCAGGCATGCGCTATATCCTCGGCATCGGCGTACCCATCGGCTTTACCATTTTCGTCGAGGCCAGTCTGTTCTCGGTGATCGCCCTGTTTCTGGCTCCCCTTGGCCCGGTTGTGGTGGCCGGCCACCAGATTGCTCTGAACGTGGTGTCTTTGCTGTTCATGCTGCCACTGAGCATAGGCATGGCACTGACGCTGCGAGTCAGCTTCCTGATGGGTGCCCGGGCGCCTGCCACTGCAAGGCTGATCTCCCGCAGTTCCCTGATTCTCGCCGCCGCCACGGCGCTGGTTTTTGCAATACTGCTGTTTGTGTTTTCACGGGAAATCGCAGCACTCTACACCAGTGATTCAGAGGTTCAGGCGGTGACCGTGAGGCTTCTGATGTTCGCTGCCCTGTTCCAGATTGCCGATGTTATCCAGGTAACCTGCATCAGTGCATTACGTGGCTACAAGGACACCCGTATTCCGATGTTCATCATGCTGTTTTCATTCTGGGGTGTAGGCCTGCCACTGGGATATCTGCTGACGTTCACAGACTGGCTGGTGCCGGCCATGGGCGCTGCCGGTTTCTGGGTGGGCCTGACTGGTGGACTGGCATCTGCCAGCATTCTGTTGGGCTGGAGACTGTTCCTGTATGCGCCTGATAACAGTCAGACGGCATCGGCTGCCAGTTCCGGCGCCTCATGAAGATCCGCAAATACGATCCGGTCCCGACCGGTTTCCTTGGCTTCATACAGTGCTGCATCAGCCCGGGCCAGCCAGCTGTCGACGCCCTCGCCATGGCGCAGTAGCGCCACGCCAAACGACGCGGTGACGGCCCCACCGGGGTGTTTCATATACTTGCGCAGCACCTGCTGCAAGTTATTCATTACCGCCTTGAGGCCGATACCATCCACCCCCGGCAAAAGCAGCACAAACTCCTCGCCGCCGTACCGGAACAACTGGTCTGATTTGCGCGTGTTCTGTTTCAGCAGGGCCACAAGATCAGTCAGCACGTCATCGCCGACACCATGCCCATGCTCATCGTTGATTCTCTTGAAATGATCGATATCCAGCAGAACCAGGGCATAGGGCAGTCCGGTGCGCTCGGCATTCGCTGCAGCCAGATCCAGTTCCTGATCCATGGAGCGCCGGTTCTTGATACCGGTAAGCGGATCAATCGTTGCCAGATGCTCCAGACGCTCCCGCTGATCATGATTCCTGTGAGCAAACACATAGGCACAGGCGCTGACCACAAACGCCGTTGAGGCAAAGGACCACATCTGGACATCAGAGCGGAAGGCACCGCCATGAATCATGAGTACGACGACGGAAGCGACGTTCAAAAACACCGCGATACGAGGGTTGGCGAGAAAGAAAGTAGTTACAAGACAGGGATAAAGCCAAAAAAGCCCGGGTTCGCCCACCACGGCACCAACCGTTACCGCGCCGCTGCAGGCAATAACCGCAAGCACCAGGCCGCTTCGACGGGTATCCCCACTGGCCCACGCGTATATCAGCGTGATAAGAATGCCGACAAGAATTGCCGTGTCGACAGAACCCGCAAGGGTATTGCCCTGCATAAAGCGCATGGCAGCGAAAGGCGTAATGCCCAAAATCGCGCTAGCACCCAACAAAGTAATGATCGACAACCTGAAATCGGTCTTAAGGCGATGAAGCATTCAGCGTTAATTTCCATCAAAAAAACTATTCTGTATCCCAGAATAGCGCAATCAATTTGAATCATCGTTACGAAGCAACGATTCTTTACATATTGTCCTTCAAAAAAGACAAAGTGTGAACGCATGCTCATTTTTTTGCATCAGAAAACAGTAACAGCCGTAAAATCAGGTAAAACCATACCGCCCCATGCTCACAGAATTGCGGCTCCAGTGGAGGGCCATGGGCATTCGGGGTTACACTTGCAAAGCTACATAACTAACCTGTACCCGAGACACCTGTTTTGACCGAACTTGTTCGAATCGCTCCAGGCGCGCTGACCATCGGCCGCCCCCTGCCCTGGGATGTCTATGACACCGACGGGAATATCCTGTTGCGCCAGGGCTACGTGATTCAGACCAACTCCCAGCTGGAACAGTTGTTCGAACGGGGCCGATTCAAACCCCGCAAGATAGAGCGTCCCCAGGAAGAGGTCTTCGAGGATACACGGGATCGCAACCCGTTTGCCGATTACCCGGATCTGCTGCATTCCCTTGAAGCAACCCTGAACGCCATCACCGAATCCGACCCCTCGACACAGAAACGCCTGCTGGGCCTGGCCCGGATGATTGAGCGCACCTGCACCGAGTCACCCGACGCAACCCTGGCGCTGGTTCATCTTTACTCGATCGGTCCGGTCATTCACGAGCAAATCCTGTTCTACGCCATTTTGTGCCAGTTCATTGGCCGTCAGTTCGGCCTTGAGGAGAGCCGGGTTGCCGTACTGACTGCCGCGGCCCTGACGGCCAATCTTGCACTGGTGCCCATTGCCGACAAGCTGAATGCGTCCAACACGGTCCTCAACGACGAGCAACGGAGCGTGATTCGCAAGCACCCGCAACGCAGCATCCAGGCCCTCAGGGCCGCAGGCATCGACAACAAGCTACTGCTCACCATCATCGCCCAACACCACGAACAGGCTGATGGCAGCGGCTATCCAAAAGGCCTCAGTGGTACCGAAATACGGCCAGAAGCGGAAATTCTGGCACTGGCAGAGCGCTACGTGGCCATGATCACCAAACGGGCCTACCGGCAGCGCATGAACGTGGCCAACGCCCGCAAGTTGATTGCCAATCTTGCAGACGGCAAGTATCGCCCGGCCATACCCAAGGCCCTGCTGCAGGTTCTGGGCGAGTTCCCGCCCGGCATTCTGGTTCGGCTGGAAAACAACGAAGTGGGCGTGGTAACTCGCCGGCCAGTGCGGGCCCGGGGGCCATTCGTTAAAGCCATTTTCGGCCCTCGCGGCAACCGTTATTCCGGCACTTTCGAGCGGGATACCAGCGAGCCTGACTTTGGTATCCAGGCTCTCGAGGAGCCCGAAATCATGCCCTCCATGGACTTCAGCCTGGTCTGGGGCTTCCGCTCCTGACCTGCTTCATCCTCCGATAGAGCCTGCTCAAAGACCCAGTGCTTCGGCATGATGATCCAGGTGATCATCAATAAACGAGGCAATGAAGAAATAGCTGTGGTCATAGCCCCGATGCATGCGCAGGTTGATGTGATGGTGGAACTTCTCACAGGTATCTGCCAGAACATCCGGGTTCAATTGACTGTCCAGGAACTCATCCGCCGTGCCCTGATCCACCAGTAGCGGCAATCGTTCGCGGGCGGTCGGGATCAGCAGGGTGGCATCCCATTCTTCCCAGCTACGAGGATCATCCCCCAGATAGCCCTTGAAGGCTTTCTGGCCCCAGGGACATTCGGTGGGGTTGGCAATGGGTGCAAAGGCAGACACCGAAGCATAGCGGCCGGGGTTTTTCAGGGCGCAGATCAAGGCACCATGGCCACCCATGGAATGACCGCTGACAGATCGTTTGTCCGTAACCGGCAATTCGTTCTCGATCAGCTGCGGCAATTCCTTCACCACATAATCATACATCCGGTAATGAGGTGCCCAGGGTTGCTCGGTGGCGTTGATGTAGAAACCGGCTCCGGAGCCAAAATCGTAACTGTCGTCCTCGCCCGGCAGGTTTACCCCACGGGGGCTGGTGTCCGGGCACACAATCGCCATGCCGAGCTGTGCAGCCCGTTTCTGGGCACCCGCCTTTTGCATGAAATTCTGGTCGGTGCAGGTCAGGCCTGATAGCCAGTAGAGAACCGGCACCTTCTTCGGGTTGGAGCTCACTGCCACGGGCGGCAGGTACACCGCAAACTCCATGTCGCATTCGAGGGTAGCGGAAGTATGCCGGTAGCGGCGGTGCTCGCCTTCGAAACAGACGTTCGTGGATAGGAGTTCCATAGTGTCCTCAATTCAGAAAATAGGTGTGTTTCAGTCCAGGGCACTGGCGTGCTTTGGCGGCTCGAGACCGAAACCGGTGCGCGCCAGCTCGGCCAGGATAGCAGTACGGGTGACAATACCAATCAGTTTGCCGTGATCCACAACGGGGTACACCTTTGGCTTGCCCGCACCGAGGTTCTGGGCAAGATCCACTACGGCCATCTCTGCCGAAATTGTCACCGGTTTCCTGAACATGACGTCGTCAACAAGTGGATCGCCCTCACGGTGATAGCCGCTGACCAGCAGGGCATGGATACAGTCCTGCTCGGAGATGAATCCGATAACATGGCGCTGGTCATCAACAACCGGAAGGCCGGTTACGTGTTTGTGGAGCAGCGTCTTCACCACCTTGGTGAGCTGCGTGCCACAGCGGACCGGCTCGATGTGGTTCCACATGACATCTGACACTTTCAGTGAACGCATGGGCAGATTCCCTCCCCTTGTTGGATAGTCGCCATTGCTATGAGCATAGGCAATCACACCCGAATCCACCAATTTTCCCGGGCCGTCGGTTTACACGGAAAGATATCTGACTAAACTCAACCGGATATACCCAACCCGGGTCAAAAATCCATACCAATCCATGGCATACAGAGGGAGATCCCATGGAAGCTATTTCTGAATTTGTAGGACAGATAAACGGACTGGTCTGGGGCCCACCCATGCTGGTTCTGATACTGGGCGTCGGGCTGTTCCTCAGTCTCGGCCTCAAGTTGATGCCGGTGCTGAAGCTGGGCGCCGGCTTCCGGCTGATGTGGAAGGGCCGCGCCGCCGCCGGGGCGGAATCCGAGGGTGAAATCCCGCCGTTTCAGGCGCTGATGACAGCCCTTTCTGCCACTGTGGGCACCGGCAACATTGCCGGTGTTGCAACCGCGGTGTTCCTTGGGGGCCCAGGGGCCCTCTTCTGGATGTGGCTCACGGCCCTGGTGGGCATGGCCACCAAGTACTCCGAAGCGGTGCTGGCCGTGCGCTACCGGGAGGTGGACGAGCGCGGTGATCACGTAGGTGGCCCCATGTACTACATCCGCAACGGGCTGGGCCGCAAGTGGGCCTGGCTTGGTGTCCTGTTCGCCGTATTTGCCGCCATTGCCGGCTTCGGCATCGGCAACACGGTTCAGGCCAATTCGGTGGCGGATGTCATGGAAACCAACTTCGGACTGCCACACTGGCTGACTGGCCTGGTGCTCATGGTCCTGGTGGGCATGGTCCTGATTGGTGGCATCCGCAGGATCGGCCATGTTGCCAGTGCCCTGGTGCCGTTGATGGCGGTTTCCTATCTGATTGCCGGGTTGGTGGTACTGGCGATCAACGCCGCCGACATTCCGGCCGCCTTTTCCCTGGTGATCAAGCACGCCTTCAGCCCCATCGCCGCCGAGGGTGGATTTGCCGGTGCAGCCGTATGGGCCGCAATCCGTTTCGGTGTGGCGCGAGGCATCTTTTCCAATGAGGCCGGCCTTGGCTCCGCGCCCATTGCCCACGCCGCGGCGCAAACCCGTAACCCGATCAACCAGGGTATGGTGGCCATGCTTGGCACCTTCATTGACACCATTATTATCTGCACCATCACCGGCCTGGTGATTATTACCTCCGGCACCTGGACCTCCGGGGAATCCGGGGCTGCCCTGACGTCCATGGCGTTTCAGGAGGCGCTACCCGGCGTTGGCAACTACCTTGTAGCTATCGCCCTGGCGGTTTTTGCCTTTACAACCATCCTTGGCTGGTCGTTCTACGGCGAGCGCTGTATCGAGTTCCTGTTCGGCGTAAAGGCGATTGTGCCTTACCGCGTTGCATGGATTCTGGCCATCCCCGTTGGCGCCACCCTCAACCTGGGCTTCGTCTGGCTGGTGGCAGACACCCTGAATGCCATGATGGCGCTGCCAAACCTGATCGCCCTGCTGATGCTGAGCCCGGTCGTGTTCAAGCTTACCCGGGAGCACTTTGAAAAAGAGAAGGCATTGGGGGTTTGAGCCCCTTGTAATTGCCTCATATGGCACCAAGGTTTGACGTATACAGGCAGAATACAACCCGGCAGCTTTCTTGCCGATATAACAAACGAAATTGTCACTACCATGATCGAAGGAGAGTACACATGACTTTACGTCTCGGAGATACCGCACCCGATTTTGAGCAGGACTCCAGTGAAGGGAAGATTTCGTTTTACGACTGGCTGGGAGACAGCTGGGGCGTGCTGTTTTCACACCCGGCGGATTTTACCCCGGTCTGCACCACGGAACTGGGCCTGACCGCCAAGCTGAAGGATGAGTTCGCCAAGCGCGGTGTGAAGGCCATCGCCCTGAGTGTCGATCCCGTTGACTCCCACCACGAGTGGATCAAGGACATCAACGAAACCCAGGGTTGCTCGGTGAACTTCCCAATCATCGCGGACCATGATCGCAAAGTGTCGCAGCTGTACGACATGATCCACCCCAATGCCGACAGCAGCCTCACGGTGCGTTCGCTGTTCGTGATTGATCCGAACAAGAAAGTACGGCTGATGATTACCTACCCGGCCAGCACCGGTCGTAACTTCAACGAAGTTCTGCGGGTGATCGATTCGCTGCAGCTGACCGACGAACATAAGGTCGCCACACCGGGCAACTGGGAGCGTGGTGGCGATGTAGTGATCGTTCCGTCCCTGCAGGACGAGGAGGAAATCAAGCAGCGCTTCCCGAAGGGCTACAAGGCGGTGAAATCCTACCTGCGGATGACACCCGACCCGAAAGCCAACTGGAGCGGTGACTGATCACCAGCCTCCAATACTAATAAAAAGGCCGGGCAGCTTACGCTGCCCGGCCTTTTTTGTGGAACTGGGGTCAGATGAATGCTTTCACCCGGCCCCGATACCTCAGTAATCAGAATGCCGGAACAACGGCACCCTCATACTTCTCCATGATGAAGTCGCGAACCGCATCAGACTTCAGGGCCTCGGCCAGCTTCTGCATGGCTTCGCTGTCCTTGTTGTCGGGACGGGCTACCAGGATGTTCACATAGGGGGACTCGGAGCCCTCGATCACCAGCGCGTCTTCAGACGGGTTCAGACCGGCTTCCAGCGCATAGTTGGTATTGATCAGCGCCAGGTCTACCTGATTCAGGATGCGGGGCAGGGTGGCAGCTTCCAGCTCCTTGAAGTCCAGATCTTTCGGGTTCTCGGCAATGTCGCGGGGTGTTGCAGTGATCTTGCTCTCGTCTTTCAGGGTGATCACGCCGGCCTTCTGCAGGAGCAGCAGCGCACGGCCACCGTTGGTCGGGTCGTTCGGAATGGCAACCACCGCACCTTCTTTGAGCTCGTCCAGCGAATCAATCTTGCTGGAGTAGGCGCCAAACGGCTCAACGTGAACGCCGGTCACGGTTACCAGATTGGTACCACGGCCTTCGTTGAATTCATCCAGGTACGGCTGGTGCTGGAAGAAGTTGGCGTCCATCCGCTTCTGGTCCACCTGGATATTCGGCTGGATGTAATCGGTGAATACCTTCACGTCCAGTTCCACGCCCTGCTCGGCCAGCTGAGGCTTCACGAATTCCAGGATTTCGGCATGGGGAACCGGGGTGGCAGCTACGGAGAGTTCTTCGGCAGCAACGGCGCCGGAGAACGTGGCTGCGGCAGCTAGTGCTGCGAGTGTTTTCTTCAGATTCATAGATCGATTCTCCTGTTGAGCATCTTGAACAAATGAGTTCGGGTTCGGAGTACGGCCGGCGGTCGGTCGGAGTACCCTTCCGAAAAACGCCCATGAATACGTCCGTGTAGGGCTCGGTCGCGCCATCCCTGGCGCTCCACGTTTTCGGAAGGGTACTCCGACCGCCCAACGGCCTATATCCAGCTTTTCTACTTTCTGCTGAAGTACAGAACCAGACGGTCGCCGACCATCTGCAGCACCTGTACGAAAATAACCAGTAGCGCGACTGTAATGACCATTACGTCGGTCTGGAATCGTTGATAGCCGAAGCGGATGGCGAGGTCGCCCAAGCCACCGCCACCAATAACGCCGGACATGGCCGCGTAGGAAACCAGAGTGATCGCAGTAACGGTGATACCGGCAATGATGCCTGGCAGCGCTTCCGGTAACAGAGCACCGAAGATGATCTGTTTAACGCTGGCGCCCATGGCCTGGGTGGCCTCGATGATGCCGCGATCCACTTCTCGCAGGGAGGTTTCCACCAACCGTGCGAAGAACGGCGCACCGCCCGCCACCAGCGGCGGAATCGCTCCGGCGACGCCCAGCGACGTGCCGATCAGCATTACGGTTAAGGGGATCATTACGATCAGCAGGATGATGAATGGCACCGAACGGAGCACGTTCACCACGAACGACAGCACCGCATAGGCCACCGGCTGTTCCAGCAGCTGGCGTTTGCCGAACAGGAACAGAAGAACGCCGATGGGTAGGCCGATCAGGACGCTGAACAGCAGGGACATACCCACCATCACCAGGGTATCCCAGCTGGCCCAGCCAATTTCGGTCCAGTCTACATTGCTTAACAGGTCTTCCATCAGCGCAGCACCTCCACGTGAACGTCGGCAGCCTTGAGCGCCTGCATGGCCACCTCGAGATCACCGCCCACCAGTGACAGGGTCAGCTGGCCGTAGGGTGTGTCCTTGATGTGGTCGATTCGGCCGGAAAGAATGCTGAAATCCACGCCGGACTCCCGGGCAACGCTGCCCAGCAGCGGTTTATAGGTGGATTCGCCCTTGAAGGTCAGGCGGAGGATCCGGCCGCTGGCCTTGCTCAGGTCCTCCTGGAGTTCGTCCCGGTCAATGCTTTCGCTCTCGAAGACAAAGTCTCGTGTGGTCGGGTGCTTCGGGTGCAGGAACACCTCGCTGACCGGGCCCATTTCGACCACTTCACCAGCGTCCATCACTGCCACGCGATCGCAGACCCGGCGCACCACGTCCATTTCATGGGTGATCAGTACGATGGTCAGGCCCAGTTCCCGGTTGATGTCGGCCAGCAGCTTCAGCACCGACTGGGTCGTTTGCGGGTCAAGAGCGCTGGTGGCTTCGTCGCAGAGCAGGATCGTGGGCCGGCAGGCCAGGGCGCGGGCAATGCCCACTCGCTGTTTCTGCCCGCCGGAGAGCTGCGATGGGTATTTGTTGGCGTGGTCGGTGAGGCTGACCCGGGCCAGCAGTTCCTCAACCCGGTCACGGATCTCGGTCTTCGAGTAGATGCCCGCCAGCTTCATCGGGAAGGCAATGTTGTCCGCCACGGTTTTCGACGACAGCAGGTTGAAGTGCTGGAAGATCATTCCCACCTTGCGGCGAAAGGCACGGAGTTCGGCAGCGTCGTAGTCGGTAATGTTCTCGTCGTCGATCAGAATACGACCGCCGGTGGGTGGTTCCAGCAGGTTGATCAGACGCACCAGCGTCGATTTACCGGCGCCGGAATGGCCAACGATGCCGAATACCTCGCCGGTTTCAATGGTCATATCGGTGGGATGAAGCGCGGGGATCGCCCGGCCGCCTACCTGATACGACTTCTGTACCTGGTCAAATACAATCACGGTCAGCGCCTTGTGGGTGCAGCGTTAAAACCGGCGATTATAGCCCAAACGGTCGGCAAACCCGAATTCCGGAATGATTCTCAGTGTGGGTAGATATCCTTACACAAACGGTTACCTGACACCGCGCAGCCTGGTGAACTAAACTTGGAAAACAAAAGAACCTTACATTTCCCCGGAGCTCTTCCAGAGACGCGCTGCCCAGAGACTCACCAACGTGACCAACGAAAAACAACCAACGCCCTCAAGAATGAACTCTACCCAGGCATGGGTTACCTATCTCAGCAAAGTCGAGTTGCCGGTACTGGCCAATACGCTTCGGCGAATCAATGAGCTGACCGACAGTCAGAACAGCACGGTTAATGAGCTTGCCAACGTCATTCTCAACGATGCTCAGCTCACCTCCCAGGTGCTGAGGCTGTCCAATACCGTGTTCTATAACCAGACCCGGACCCAGGTCAGCACGGTAAGCCGCGCGATCACCCTGATCGGTTTTGACGCGGTGAAATCCATGGCCATCTCCTCACTGATCGTCGATGCCCTGCTGAAACGCAACGACCGCCCCCACCTGTTGCGCTGCCTGGCCCGGGCGATCCATGCCGCGGTTCAGGCCCGGTGCCTGATGCCCAAACGCAACGAAACTGCGCTTGAGGAAGTATTTATCGGGGCATTGTTGATGAACATCGGCAAGCTGGCGTTCTGGTCCTGCGAGACCGACCAGGCCACAGAACTGGAGGAACGCCTGCGCCTTGATGAGCCACCGGTTGAGGCACAGAAGGCCGTGCTGCATTCAACCTTTACGGAAATCACCCGGGGGCTTGTGGATGCCTGGTCCCTGGGGCCCTTTATCAAGGATGTTGTCTCGCCGGGGCAGGCCAATTCCACGGCCTCAAGCCTGGTGCGGAATTCCGTGGAGATGGCCCGGTTGTCCGAACAGGGCTGGAGCGGCCCGGACATGGACAAGGTATTGGAGCGTCTGGGCAAGGACATCGGTGAGAGCCCGGCCGTGGTCCGCGATCAACTCAAGGTGAACGCCTCGGAAGCCACCCGGGTGGCCGTTTCTCTCGGCATCCCTCAGGTCACCGCCATGATGCCTGGCGCCGACGGCAAATCAGGCGACGCCGGAGCACAGGCTCCGGACATGGATCCGGAACTTCAGTTGGAAATCCTGCGTGAACTGAGCCAGTGCCTGGCGGAGAAACCGGACATCAACGAAGTCTGTCAGCTGGTCATCGAAGGGATACACCGGGCAATTGGTATGCAGCGGGTCGCCCTGTTAATGAGTGACCGCACTGGCAACGAACTGGTGCCCCGGAAACTCGGCGGTCGCGGCACGGAGGAATGGCGCCAGCACTTTGTGATTCGGAAGGACGGCACCGGACCATTGGGTTCGCTTCTGCCCCATGCGCACTGCAGCATCTTCGAGCCCAAACCGAACGCCGAGGGAGTGCCCTACGATCGCTGGCTCGGCAAAGTGCCGGCCTTGATCGGCCCGATCAAGGCCAATGGACGCCTTATCGGTCTGTTTTACGCCGACAATGCAGCCCGTACCTACACGCCCTCGAAAGAGCAGCTGTCAGCATTCGGCCACTTTATTCAAAACGCGCAGCTGTGCCTGACCCTGATGTCCACTCACTGACAGCCGGAGCCACTGGTTCCGGCTGTCAGTTCTTCTTCAGTGCAGGGCCCGCATCTGGCGCGGGTAGAGTGCGGCGCTGACTTCCGGCTCTTCCAGCAGGTCGGCCAGCTCGCGGTCTACGTTAGTCTCTTCACCTTCTTCCGGCAACGGCTCGAACAGGGTGCTCAGCCAGGAGGCTACGGAGGGTGCTTCGTCCCGTTTGTAATCGGTGGACAGCGCCTTGATCCGGCGGAAGCCGATGATACGCTGATGTTTGGGATCCCGAATCTGTTCAAAACCCCGCCAGTAGACGTGATCCCTGGTGTGCAGCTGCACGAACAGGGTGTCGATGGGGCCGTCTGAATCGTCGGCACCCTCGGCTTCTTCCTCAATGGCTTCCGGGGCCGCTTCGGCTTCCACTTCGGGTTTCTTGTGACGGATGGTGGTCCAGGCCGGGTACAGCACAGCCACGGCATCCGCTTCAACATGCTCGCGGGCGGCGCGGAGGATCAACCCCCAGCGGGCCTTGTCGGCATCGGTTTCAAGGGAATTGATGGGCAAGTCATAGCTTTGTTCGCTGGACAGGACGATGGCCATCATGGGGGCGTCTAACTCCCCCATGGCCTCGGCCTGTGCTACTGATACCAGTTCGTCGATTGCCATCGGTTGGTTCATAATACGCTCGCCTCCTCGATGCCATCAGGGTCGTTCAGGAAGAAGGGGTCTTCCTGACTAACAGCATAGCCTGTTCCGGCTACAAAGATAAACGTGGAGTTTCCCCAGCCGGATCACAACCCCGGATACCTCAGAACGCGTCCTCAAGCCTTTCGTAGTTGCTGAACCAGGGATTGGCCTCTTCCAGTTGGCCCGCCAGCTGAAGCAGGGTCGCTTCGGCGCCGTGGGGACCGCCAAACTGGACCCCGACCGGTAAACCTTCGGCAGTCCAGTGCATCGGTACCGACATGGCAGGTGTCCCGGTCAGGTTTGCCAACTGGGTAAACGGCGTCCGGGCCAGGCTTTCCAGGGCCATCTGATCCACCTGGCCAGTACGATGAACCAGTTTGCCGGCCTTCAATTTCAGCATCAGGCGGGCAGCGAACTTGAGGTGGGCCGGCGTTTCCAGTTCGCCGATGGCGGCCGGCAACTGCCCGGTGGTCGGGCTGAGGTAGAGATCGTAACTCCCGAAAAATGCACCCAGCGCCCTAGCAAACTCGTTCCACTGCTGGCGCCGCCGGACATAGTCGGACAGCGGCATCGTCTCACCAAGCATGCCGATCAGCCGGGTATCCAGTTCGAAATCGCTGTCGGTGGCGCCGAACTGCTCTTTCGCCTTCGCCATCAGCGCCGACACTTCACCGAAATACAGGCCGAGGTAGCAGCGGGCCAGGGCCATGCCGTCGAATTCCGGCGCAGCATACTCAACCCTGTGACCCAGATTCTCGAGAACCCGGGCCGTTTCCTCCACGGCTGCAACGCACTCCGGTGCTACCTCCGTATTGTAGGGTGAAGACGTGAACACGCCGATTCTTAGCTTGCCCGGAGACCGCTGCATGAGCTCGGAGTAGGCCGCAGACGGCCCGGGAATCTCGAACGGGTCGCCCGGAGCCGGCCCACTGAGCACATCCAGCATCGCCGCACTGTCTCTCACCGTCCGGCTGACCACATGGTCGGTAGACGCACCGGTCCAGGCTTCACCCATAAAGGGACCCGAGGAAATGCGTCCCCGGGACGGCTTGAGGCCAAACAGGCCATTGTAGGCAGCTGGAATGCGGATGGAGCCGCCGCCATCGTTGGCGCCGGCCATGGGTACAATGCCGGCCGCCACCGCCGCGCCGGAGCCGCCACTTGAGCCACCCGGGGTCAGCTCCGTGTTCCAGGGGTTGCGGGTTGGCCCCCAGAGCTCAGACTCGGTCACCGCTTTCAGACCAAACTCCGGCGTGGCGGTTCGCCCCAGGAAAACCAGCCCACCGTCCCGTGCCCGGCGGACAAATTCCGAATCCTGGGGCGCAATATTCTTTATCAGCCCCCGGCTGCCGTAGGTACACGGGTGACCCGCCTGCTCCTGGGCGAGGTCCTTGAGCAGCAGGGGCACGCCGGCAAAAACCGCCTGCTCGGGGAAGTGCTGTGCTGGCGCCTCGGAGAACTGCGGATAGCAGATCGCATTAAGTGTGCTGTTCACGCGGGTTGCCCGCTCAACCGCTGCCTCGCATACTTCCCTTGAAGTGACCTCACCCCGACGGACAAGATCAGCGAGTGCGGTAGCATCGTAACGAAGATATTCAGATTGCTTCATGGCAGGTTCCCTTTGTTATTCTGTTTTGAGGAAGGTCACGGGTATATCGTCTATGGTCAGAATTCTCAAGAGCTTACGCCAGCTTGCCGTGATTTTCATCCTGGCAGCGCCGGTTGCCGTTGCCGCCCAGGACCCGCCGCCAGCGGCCAGTGAAGACAGCGACTGGACTCGCGTGGTCCGGTCCTCGCCCTACTGGGTCAGCCAGGGGGTATTTGAAAACATCCTCACCATCCGGCGCTGGGTATTAAAAGAATCCGGCTATTGCGCCAGTGCCGAGCGCCACGTCCTCTACGATATGCGGGGGCGCTTTCTGGCCTGGATCAGTGATGGCGAAGACCGCGAGGCCACCCAGCGCCTGCTGAACACCACCCGAAAATCACTGTATGAGAATGACAAGGTGGAAGACTGGGTTGCCGGCGAGACCGGCCAGACCGGCTATCCGTTCGCCCTTTCCTGCGACCAACCCCATGTGAACGTCGACGAGGCCGTTGCGCGGTATCTTGGCACCCTGCCGGCGGACCGGATCTGGGGCGCCTGGGACGACCTCAATTTTGCCGACAGCAGTGCTCCGGAAAGCCTTCATGATGCACTGATCTACGTGTACGAGCACCGCAGCAGTCAGAACCGCCTGACTCTGCCACAAGCCTTGCCCCGCTACCTGGCGGGCCAGATCCTGATTGAGAGTGGCGCACAGGCAAGAGCCCATTCCCGGGCAAACGCCAGGGGCATCCTGCAGCTGTCACCTGCGGCTCTGTCCGACTGCCAGATTGCCCCCAACAATTTCTGGCATCGGCTGGCACAGATCGACTGCGCCCTGCGGCTGATGAACCAGAATGCCCGCAATCTGGCACCGGTTTTCGAGCAACGGTTTGGTCATCTGCCAGAAGCCAAGAGGGACCGTCTGTTCACCCTTCTATTGGTTCAGGCGTATCATGGCGGCGCCGGACGGGTTCAGGCGTTGTTGGACGATCCAGTGCTGTCGCAACCAGCAGAGTATTTTGCCGCCAACCATGAACGCTTTACCGCCGGCGATATTGCCTTCGGCCTGATTTTTCACAATCTGGGGCGGGACCGCCTCGGTCTTGCGTCGCTCTACTATGTGGCCGACGTTCAACTGGCAACCGAGGCCCTGTGTCGCACGGCCAAACTGAAATCAACGGAATTCTGCGAATGGAAGTACTCCACCAACTGATACCCGAAAGCCTGAGCCTTCCAGTCGCCGTTTTCCTGCTAGCCAGTTCCACCATCACCTCGATGATCACTGCCAGTCTCGGCGCGGGTGGCGGGGTTCTGCTGCTGGTACTTATGGCCAGCTGGATGCCGCCCGCCGCCATTATTCCGGTTCACGGCATGATCCAGCTGGGTTCCAATGTTGGTCGGGCAGCACTGACCTGGCGACACGTGGACTGGCGGGTCATTGCCGCGTTCCTGCCCGGCGTCATGGTAGGCGCGGCCCTGGGCGCCTGGTTGCTGGTGAATCTTCCGGCCCATATCTGGCAGCTGACCATCGCCCTGTTCGTTCTCTACCTTTGCTGGGGGCCGGTTCTGCCAAAAGGCGCGTTCGGGGCTCCGGGCGTGTTTGTGGCGTCGGCCTTGACCAGTTTTGTCAGCCTGTTCGTGGGCGCCACCGGGCCTCTGGTCGCTGCGTTCATCAAGCAGATCCATAACGACAGATTCAAAACGGTGGCCACCTTCGCCACGGCCATGACGCTGCAGCACGCCCCCAAGGCGCTCGTATTCGGAGCCGCCGGATTCATCTTCTTCGAATGGCTGCCATTCATAATTGCCATGATCATCTGCGGCTTTGCCGGCACCTGGCTCGGACTCCATGTACTGAAGTCCCTGAGCAACCATAAGTTCACACTGATCTTTAATATCGTGCTGACCGCGCTGGCCATTCGTCTGCTGTGGCAGGCCAGTGTCTCAGCCGGCTGGTGGTGACGGGACGACGACAACCGTATTGCGCCCCCGGGATTTGGCGATGTAGCTACCCTCATCGGCCCGTGCCATGACCTCTCTCGGGCCGCTATCTTCCGGTGTCAGTTCCGTGAGCCCAATGCTCGTGGTGACACCGAAGGACCCGCCGTCATGTTCGATCCGAAGCGCTTCAACATCGGCGCGAATCCGTTCCGCCAGTGCCTGGGCCCTGGCCATGCCACAAGCCGGTAGAATAATACCGAACTCATCCCCACCCAGTCTGGCCACGGTATCGGACTGGCGAACCGATTCCTTGAACAGTTCGGCGAGCCGTTTAAGCAGATCGTCGCCGAGCAGGTGGCCGCCCTCATCATTGACCGGTTTGAAGTAGTCCAGGTCAATGAGCATCAACACCGAACGTGCTTCCTGGCGCCCGGCCTCGCCCAGGCAACGGACCAGCGACGCATTGAACGCGCGCCGATTCAGCAAATGGGTCAGGCTGTCGTGGGTCGCCTCCCAGGACAGCCGTTCTTCCTGACGACGGCGATCGCTGTCGTCCCTCAGCACGAAAACCAGACGCTCATCCTCTCGCCCCTGGCGAATGTGCAGCATGGTGAGGTCTATGGGGAAGGGAACGCCCAATGAGTTCCGCAAGGTGACGTAAAGGCTGTCCAGGTCATCCCCGGACAGGAACTCCTGTGCCGTCAGTTCCCGCTCTTCCGTCTCGATGGTAACCAACTGGAAGAAGTTTCTAAGCACGCACTCGCCCTCAATGCCCAGCAGGCGGCAGGCAGCATCGTTGGCAAACCGGATAACCCCCTCGACATCGACCATCAGGACGCCTTCCTGAAGAACGCGGAGTATGGTTTCCGCGCGCTGCTGCTCGGTCTTGAGTGCCTCTTCCACTTCCAGCTCATGGGATATATCGCGAACGACCGTGATGGTGCCGAGAGCCTTTTCAGGCGTCTGGATTGCCGCCGTCATCACATCGGCCCAGATCACCCGATCCGGAGCCGCCAGTCTCAACCGGCCCCGGAAAACGCTCTGGCTCCTGATCGCATTCTTCCAACCGGCAATCGCCTCCTGCCGGTCGGCATTGTCCACACGATCGGCCAGGTAACTGTATGTGAGATCTTCCGCCGGTTTGCCGACGATCGCCTCGAAAGCCGGGTTGGCAAACTCGATACGGCCCAGGACGTCGGTCTGGACAATACCGATGGGCGCACTCTGGGTAAGGGAACGGAAAAATGCCTCTCTTTCTGCCAGAGACACCAGAACTTCATCACGCTCATCGGTCACCGTGTTAAAGATCTCGGCAACCTGGCGGATTTCCTTACCCCCGGCGACATCCACCGGATCGGAACGCATACCCAGGTGGCGCTCACGGATCTGGATGCCCAATGTCTTGAGCGGCGCCATCAGCCGCCGGAAACGCCACAGTGCCACGGGCGCAATCAAGAGGATGACCAGCAGCAGGATCCAAACGAAGGCATCCACCGTGCGTGTAATTGGTGCAAGGGCTTCCCGGGCAGGCCAGGAGGCGGAAACAAACCAGGGCACCTGGGTCAGCTGCTGCACCGACATGATGGTCTTTTCACCATTACTGTTGCGGGTCTCCAAGGTGCCCTCGAACCCCTCCATCGCATCCCGGAGTACAGGATTCGCAACCCGCACCGGCGCCATGGGCTGGTGGTCCCGCTGGTCAACCACCACAAAACCACTGCGGGTTGCCACACCGAGATAGCCGGTCGTTCCTATACGGATGTTAATGAACTGATCCAGAAAATTGTTGCCATCCAGCGCGATGGCACCACCAATCACACCAATGAAACGCTGACGGTGGTCGAAAATCGGCGCAGCCACCATGATGGCCGGCTTTTCCTGATAGTGAGAGATGTAGGGCTCGCTGATCACCGGGGTGAGCGTGGAGGAAATCCGCTGAAAATACTCCCGGTTACTGACATCCAGTCCCGCCTGCCGGTAATCTTCGGGATTCTCGGCTATGACCAGACCGTTTTCATCGATCAGGTAAACCGCATCGAACAGATGCTCCAGGGCTGTTTGGCGGCGGATCAGGATCCGGGCCCTGGTGTTGAGAACATCACCGGACATGGTGAGATTCTGGGCTACGTGGTTGAGTGCCTCCAGTCGCAGGGCCAGCTTGTCGTCCAGCTCCCCCGCAATAAGCGTGGCAATCGTTTCCACCTGGTTACGGGCCTGCTGCTCCAGCTCGGAGCGGCTCAGCAGGAAACCGGCAACGGTTACCAGCAGGGCCGTCAGGATGATCGCAACAACCACCAGGGCCACTGCCCGATTCGCCAGGCTACCCAACCATCTCCTGATCATCATGACTTCCAGGCCCCGCAGCGGGTTAGACAACCGGTAATGATCTGACCTCCGTTTTTTCTTTCTTTTTGCAACTCTTACATTTAACTCAATTCTAACAGAGGGCTTTGTGAAGTCAGGTTACACGCTTGCAAATTCAATGATATTCGTTATTATTTAGTTCCATTTTTGCACATTGAGAACTCTTCGCATGACGGACCTAACTCTGCCCCTGAATGCCGGCCCGATCACCCAACTTATTGATATGGGTGGCCCTGTCATGATTGTTCTGGTGGTGCTTGCCGTCATTGGCTTCGTTACCTTCGTGTATCTGATGCTTATCGGAACCCTTTATGCGCCCCGTTTGTCCGGTCAGCTTAAAAAAACCGTAATGAACTGGCAGAATAATCCGGCGTCGGTACGGCCGTCAGAAGTGCGACATCAGGCAGGCCGCTGGGGGCGGATGAATCCGCTGCAGCATCTTGTCACCGATACGATAGAGGCCATTCAGAACGATCAGGACGACCGGCAGATCCGGGAAACCGCCGCACGGGATGCCCAACATGCCCTGGAGCCGTTCGAGGCACCGTTGAAGATCATCGAAGTCATCGCAGCCCTGGCCCCTCTTCTCGGCCTGCTGGGAACCGTACTGGGCATGATGGAGGCCTTCAGCGCCATGGCTGCTACCGAAGGCCGTGCCAATGCCACCCAACTCAGTGGCGGTATTTACGAAGCCCTGACCACTACAGCCGCGGGCCTGGTAGTGGCCATACCGTTTGCTGCACTGGCTGCATGGATCGAGTTCCGGCTGCGACGCATCCACAAGACCATCAACAGCACACTGGTTTCGATTCTGCATATCGTGCCGGAGCAGACTCTGGACGCCGTTGAAGCAGATTACCGGTCGCCGGAAAGCCAGCGTGCCGCCGAAACCGCCGTCGACGAGCCCGACCGTTACTCAACCGCCCGGGGTCAGCGATTCGCCCATGCAACTGGTTGAGCCAAGGCCAAACCGTCCGATTCCAATCCGGATCACGCCCCTGATCGATGTGGTCTTCATTCTCCTGGTGTTCTTTATGCTGACCACCCGGCTATTGCCTGTGGACTACCTGGAATTGGCCAATAACACGTCGAGCCGCAGTCCGGTCACCGGAGAACCGCTACCAGAGCTGACGGTCACGGCCAACGGCGACGTAAGATGGCAGGGCCAGACGTTACCCCTGGAGCGCCTGGTCACCGATCTGTCTGAAGCCGGTACCACCGAAGTGAACCTCTCAACAACGGGCGATACACCCCTGGGAGCTTTTACCGCGGCCCTGAGCGCTTTGACTGACAGCGGCATCGACACTCACTGGAAGCGGACAAACGCAACGACACCATGAGCGATCTGGTTCCACCTCCGTTTACCTCCGGCAAAACCCTGATGGAACGCGTGGAGGATGCGCTTCTGCCGTTGATCAACCTGGTCTTCCTGCTGTTGATGTTTTTCATCGTTGCCGGCCAGCTTGC
Source organism: Marinobacter sp. L-13 (assembly GCF_056857715.1). Classification (NCBI taxonomy): domain Bacteria; kingdom Pseudomonadati; phylum Pseudomonadota; class Gammaproteobacteria; order Pseudomonadales; family Marinobacteraceae; genus Marinobacter; species Marinobacter sp. L-13. Next base: position 289,502 of record NZ_JBSXNQ010000068.1, on the reverse strand, counting down.
CGATGACCCACTGCCCGAATTGCCCGCCACCGAGCAGGGCGAAGACCGTCAGTCTCCTCATGCGGACATGATTGTAAGCGCCAACGGAGACTGGAAGGTCGACGGTGAGCTGCTCAACAAGGAATCCCTGGTTGCCAGGCTGCCGGAACCTGATGGCCAGCAGCCCCTGAAAATTGCCGCTGCCGAGAGCATCACCATGGCAGACCTGGAAACACTCTTCCGCTTGCTGGAGCAGGGCGGATACCAGGATATCCTGCTGTTGACGGAGCCCGCCCGATGATGCCGCAAAAGCCGCCCTTCCGGTGGGCACTTCTGCTGCTCGCAATCGTAGTGACCTTCGTCGCCCTGGCGATCGCCGCTCCCGAAGAGACGGTGGAACTCAACACCCTGGGCGAATCCGCGGTCAACACAGCGCCAGCCATCCGAATCAAGCTGGCTGGCGAACCCGAGCCGAAACCCGACGCCGCGCCAAAGCCAAAACCAGAGCCGAAGCCACAGCCTGAACCTGAACCTGAACCCAAGCCCGAACCCGAGCCCGAGCCCGAGCCTGAGCCTGAGCCCGAGCCAGAACCTGAGCCGGAACCTGAGCCTGAACCGATAACGGAACCAACGCCCGAGCCAGAGGTTGCCGAAGAGGTCGCGGAAGCGGAAACACCGAGCGGTGATCCGGCAGAGACTGCAACAGAGAAACAGTCACAGGCGACCGTTGCACTGCAAAACGCTGGCGTTAGATCGGAAGTGGATAATTACCTGTCCAAACTCAGCCGCCATCTTGCCCGATACTATGAATATCCACGCAGGGCGAGGCGCCTTGGCCAGGAAGGCACACCCGTGATTGTGTTCGAGTTTCAACGGGACGGATCCCTGGTGGCCCACAGCCTCAGAACCAGCTCCGGACATCAGCTTCTGGACGAGTCGGCGCTGGCCATGCTCGAACAGGCAGCGCCTCTGCCATCAGTGCCGGAAGCAATTGCAGGCCAGAAATTCCGCTACGCCTTGCCCGTACGCTTCAGTCTTCGCTGAGACGTTGCCCTGCTGCGCCAGGTTGCAGCAGCGGTCAATGGGAACGCACCGATCAGGTGCGTGAGAGCGGAGGTCGCCTCTTCTGCCGAGCCCGGCAACCACAGCACGAAAATTCTTACCCTTCTGATTTAATTCCGGTTTCCTGGCAACCTGCGATTCTGGCACAGTCTCTGCAACTTCTCAGACAGCGGAACCAATGTCGGTTCTGTTCACAGCGACAGATTTATTCAGACGACGGCGTCTACTTGCACCTGCAGATTGCAGGCAGCGGGTATCGCCGTTTTTTTATGGCCGTTTCAAAAGTCTGGTCATCCGATAGAAGTCAGAGGAAAACACTATGTCTTACATCGTGCCTTCGGAATTCGTCACCAAAATGGTCGACGCCGGCGAATCCAAGATCTACATGTCTACCCGGGACACCCTGATCCGGGCTTTTATGGCCGGCGCCATTCTGGCGCTGGCTGCAGCGTTTGCCATCACTGTAGCGGTCGAGACCGGAGTCTTTCTGATCGGCGCTATCCTGTTCCCTATCGGGTTTTGCATGCTCTACCTGATGGGCTTTGACCTGCTAACCGGGGTGTTCATGCTCACGCCCCTGGCATTGCTTGATAAACGCCCCGGAGTGACCCCGGCAGCCATACTGCGCAACTGGGGTTGGGTATTCCTTGGCAACCTGGGCGGCGCACTGACCGTCGCCTTCATGATGGCGTTTATCTTCACCTACGGTTTCAATACCGATCCCGGTGCCGTTGGCGCGAAGATCGCCAGTGTTGGTGAAGCGCGCACGCTTGGCTACGCGGAGTTCGGTGCTGCCGGCTGGGCCACCATTTTCATTCGCGGCATGCTGTGCAACTGGATGGTCTCCATGGGCGTGGTTGGCGCCATGATTTCCACCAGCGTCAGTGGCAAGGTACTGGCTATGTGGATGCCCATCATGCTGTTCTTCTTCATGGGTTTCGAGCACTCCATCGTGAACATGTTCCTGTTCCCGTCTGCCATCATCATGGGCGGCGAGTTCTCGGTGATGGACTACCTGTGGTGGAACGAGATTCCCACCGTTCTGGGTAACCTGGTTGGCGGCCTCGCCTTTACCGGCCTGACCCTCTACACCACCCATGTGCGCACCGCGCCCAAGCGCAAGGTTGCGGAAACCTACAACGACGCTGCCCTGGCCCGTACCAACTGAGTCGGGGCGTCCTGCAACTCCGGCTGCCGCACCCGCCGGAGTTGCTTTTTCCTTGATCGAGGAAATGCCGTTTCCCAATGACCAGCTCCCTTTCCGTTTCCGCCGGCCAGTACTCCGACGCTGGCGTCAAACCAGTCAACCAGGACTTCCACGGTTTACTGGTGCCAAAGGGCCACCAGCTGATCACCAAAGGCATCGCCGTTGCCATCGCCGACGGCATCAGCTCCAGCAATGTCAGCCAGATTGCCAGCGAGTCCGCCGTCGCGGGTTTCCTCAGCGACTACTTTTCCACTCCGGAAAGCTGGTCGGTGAAACAGTCCGCCCAACGGGTGCTGCTCGCAACCAATGCCTGGCTTCATGCCCAGACCCGGCAAAGCCAATACCGCTATGACCGCGACCGAGGCTATGTCTGTACCCTGAGCGTGATGGTGCTCAGGTCCGCCACCGCACATCTGTTTCATATCGGCGACACCCGCATCTACCGGGTTCACCACGACCAACTTGAACAGCTCAGCACCGATCACCGGCTCTGGCTCTCCCCGGAAGAGAGCTGCCTGACCCGGGCCATGGGCATTGGCCATCAACTGGATATCGATTATCGAAGCCTGCCGATCCAGCCCGGCGATACCTTTTTGCTGGCGACCGACGGCATCCATGAGCACCTGGATGAGCGAACCATGGCCGGTATCATCCGGGAATCTGGCGATGATCTGGACGCTGCCGCCCGCCGGTTGGCAGCCCAGGCCCTCGAACAGGGCAGTGATGACAACCTGACCGCCCAGATCATCCGGGTGAACTCAGTCCCCGCGGTTCCGGAAAGCAGCGAGCTGTTTCACCAGCTGGCCCAGCTGCCCTTTGCGCCGGAACTTCAGCCGGGCCAACATCTGGACGGTTACCGGATTCTGAGACAGATTCACGCCAGCAGCCGCAGCCATGTCTACCTGGCGGTGGATGAGGAAACCGATACCCGGGTGGTGCTGAAGATGCCCTCACTGGAACAGAGACACGATCCGGTCTACCTGGAACAGTTTTCCACCGAGCAGTGGATTGCCAGGCGAATCAGCAGCGCTCATGTCGCAAGACCGTTCCAGTCCAGCCAACGACCCAGCTTTCTCTACCAGGCCACAGAGTTCGTGGAAGGCTGTACCTTGCGGCAATGGATGCTGGACAACCCGGCTCCGACACTTGATACCGTGCGTGATCTCGTTGAGCAGATTGGTAAAGGCTTGAGGGCATTCCACCGGCTTGAAATGGTGCATCAGGACCTGAAGCCGGAAAACGTGCTGGTGGATCCCCATGGCACTGTCACGCTGATTGATTTCGGTGCCACCCGGGTCGCCGGCCTTGAGGACTCTGAGATCGGCGAACAGGCGGTTCCTCGGGGGGCCGCCCTTTACAGTGCCCCTGAGACCTTTCTCGGCGAGCCCGGCAGCTGGCTATCAGACCAGTTCTCCCTGGGCGTGATTACCTACCAGTTGCTCACCGGCCAGCTTCCCTATGGCGCGGAAGTACCGAAAATCCATAGCCGGAACCAGCTTCGCGGGCTGAACTACCGGCCCGCGAGACACTTACGTGAGAATCTTCCCGCCTGGGTCGACGATGCCATTGAAAAAGCGGTTCACCCTCAGGCCCACAGACGTTACCCGGCGCTCTCGGAATACCTGTACAAGCTGCGACACCCATCCGTCGACTGGCACAAGCGTCATCGGCCGCCACTGATAGAGCGCAATCCCGTGGCCTTCTGGCAGGGTGTATCCGGGTTATTGCTCCTGGCATTGCTGGCAGCCCTCGGCCTGGGCTGAAGCGAGCATTACCGAGCAAATTCTTGCCCCGCCAGCAATTCGTCGCCTGGCGTTCGGGCGCGGGATTGCCTGGCACGCCTCGAGCATCACCAACAGAAACGCTAAAATCCTGTTTTTATTGCCATTACCTCTTATGGCACGGGCTTTGTAATGAAAGTCGGCGTCCAGGGAACACCCCGGGGACACTATTCATTCACAAGTCATGGAGCAGACTATGCCAACTCCTTGTTATATCAGCATCGAAGGCCAGACCCAGGGCAACATTACTGCCGGCGCATTCACTTCCGATTCCGTCGGTAACATCTACGTGGAAGGCCACGAAGACGAAGTGCTGGTTCAGGAATTCAGCCACGTCGTTACCGTACCGACCGATCCCCAGTCCGGTCAGCCTTCCGGCCAGCGCGTGCACAAACCGTTCAAGTTCACCTCCGCCCTGAACAAGGCCACCCCGCTGATGTACAACGCCCTGGCCTCCGGCGAGATGCTGCCCAAGGTCGAGCTGAAGTGGTACCGCACCTCCGTTGAGGGCAAGCAGGAGCACTTCTTCTCCACCATCCTCGAAGATGCGACCATTATCGACATCAACTGCAACATGCCCCACTGCCAGGACGCCGGCAACGCCGACTTCACCCAGCTGGTCACCGTTTCCCTGTCCTACCGCAAGGTAACCTGGGAGCACGCCGTTGCCGGTACTTCCGGTGCTGACGACTGGCGTTCGCCGATCGAGGCGTAATCACGCCAGAAGGGCCCCGCAGGGGTCCTTCTGCCTTTGCAGGGATGAAAAAAATGGATAGTCAATTGTCGGCCGAAGACATTGATAAAATCAGAGCCATCATGAAGGCGTTCTACGGCCATTCTGTTGCTTCAGGATTCACTGAAAGCAGCGTAACCGAAGAAACCGTGCGCGCTATCGCCCATATGCTCGTGGAAACCGTCGATTGTAGTAGATGGGTTGATGCTGTTCCTTCTCCACAGGACCTACTACGACCAACACGCAGGATCACAAAATGGGCTTTACGCCTGATTCGCGAGGCAGGGAAACCTTTTTTGCAGAACGAAGTGAAGGTAAGCTGGATTTGCCGAACTGTTCGTTCTGGCCAGTTCAGATCCTCTATCGAAACGACATTGAGATGAGACTCCCACCATGGCAAGGATAGCCCTAGCTTTATCATTTTTACTTCTTCTCTCCGGCTGCGCATCCCAATCTTCATTGGTCATTCAACCATACAGCGAACTAGCTATAGAAGTACCAGAAAAGATGTTCTCCTCTGTGAAGATGAGGGATGGCGAGCTTGTATTTTTGAGAAACAACCGGGTCGTAGGTTTTGTCAGATCGGAGGAGATTCCAAGTACAGTAAGCTCAAGTTCAGCGATTGACACCTCAACGACGCTTTTTGAGAGTGCCAATCAGGGTTCAAGTAAACCAATTTGGATGGAGCAAATTCCCGAAGCTCAGGTATTTGGAGTAGTTCAGGGGGACTTTAGAACCGTATTTATTGTACCGAACGGCCAAGCTCAATCGCTTATTACCTTCCAGGGCCCAGTTGAAAGCTCAACGTCATTGCGGATAAATGGCGCGAAGATTTCAGAATAATGCATAGCTACCACTCACCCGAGTCCCGAATTCAGCAGCCTTCCAGCAGCTTTACGTCGAAATACAACCGGTAATGAGAAGATTCATAATTTTAAGGATTGTTTTGGCCAGCCTGGTCTCAGGTTGTGCTGTAACTGACCAGGCATCCATTGAGTTTCGCACCTCCAACGATCTGACGTTCGAACTCAGTAAGAGTCGGTTTGATGCTATCGAAGTGCAGCCTTTCGAAACGCAACAATACTCTGGTAAGGTCAAAAAGTTGGATTTGGGTGGCAGCGCCTACGGCTTCTCGGTCACCGTCAAAGGCTACACCACTGCATTTATCGCGACCTCGGAACACCCTTCTTCATGGATTACCATTAGTACTCAGGATGACGTGTTCGGCGAAGTTCTATCTTCTTTGTCTGTCAGTAAAACACGCGAATGATCTATGCTGTCTATGTCAGGTTTTCCAGCTTTTCGGTATGACGGTCCAGCCCATTGGAGCCGTAAATATGCTGCAAGCGCTGCAAAAGTTCTTGCTTGATACTGTCTTCCGAAATAAGACTAGCCATAAGCCTGCCGACTCCATGGACCGGGTGGGCACCAAATTTCCTTGGGCGCGTCCACGTCTCTGCTCAGCATCAAAGGGCCGAGGAACTCAACCACCGCCTCTACTACCTCCGAAAAAGCCTCTGGCACATGTTCTTGGCCAAGGCGCTTACGGAAAGCCCGCCACTGTGGTTGCTTGCTGTCCATAAAAGCGGCAGAAAAGGGACTGGTTTCAGGGATTGCTGTCCCACGCTTTCGGAAGGTGCCCTCAACCGCCCCCTCGAGATTTTCCAACCGGAACTCGTGCTGACGCGAAAGCAGCCAGATATCGTAAAAGTCCTTCATCCGGCTGTTCAGTTCGCCAAGGTTGACCATCGCCTGGAACTTCTCAGCAATCGACGATTCCGGGGTGTAGCACTTAATCCGTGCAGTTGGAAAATCCAGCAAGCCCGGGAACTCCAGCCAGGATGGGAACGGAAATATGGGATCGCCAAAGCCAATGTCCAGTTGCATTGGAATCCTGGCGTTGTCGAGAAAACCGCTGAAGGTCACCCTTAGCCCCTGATAGTCTGCATCTTCGGTAATGGTCTCCGCCTTCAGGGTATCCGGATCAAATCGCAAGCCATCATCCGGCACCTCAGTCGCAATAATCTCGCCCACCTGGGCCAAAATAGCCTCTGGATCATTGCTGGTCTGGCCCGACATATCGATATCCCGTGTCGGTCTGCTGTTCGGCCCCTGCATTGCCCAGAACATCAGCGCACCTTTGAGGGTAAAGCAGCGGTTATGGGGCGACTGACTCAACCGGTAAAGAAACCGCTCCATGGCGTAATACTGCAGCAGTTCATCAAAGCGACGCTTTTCTTCCCGGGACTTATTCAGCAATCTCTGCCGAACGGACGCAGCAGTGTTTTGTGCCACCGTGATCTCCTTTCACTCTTTTTATTCCATCGCCAGGATGATTCTGTTCACAGCTTGGCTTCCAAGTAGGGTGCCATGACATTGGCGACCCTGCAGATTCTGGCATATTCCATCAGTTTTCCTGGACGGAAGTTTTTGCGGGTGCGGTATAGATCCAACGCCTCCAGAACCACATCCATGCCGATTCGATTCCGGAACTTGAAACAGTCGGCCAGGGTTTTCTCCGGGTTGTAGACGTTCAGGGTGATGGCATCCACGTCAACCTGTTCAATGCCTTCACTAAAGGCCCGCCCGGAGAACCGGTACCCGGCTACCGGCGGATAATCCAGCACCGGCAAACGGGCATCCCGCTCCACCGCCAGATGCACCTGATGGGGAATCTGTGTAGTAATGTCGTGCCAGGCCAGCGCGGAAATCAGGCAAAGCACCGCATTGGGAAAACGGGTAGCGGCAGCCACCAGATCCGGGTTCTCTATTGAGGGCAGGTCCGCCAGCCGGTAAATGCCACGGCTGACCGGCTCAATCAGCCCCTCGTCCCGAAGCTGATAGAACTGGTACCGGCTAAAGCCCCGAGCCAGCGCTTCTGTCAGGCGGAGCTGACCGCCGCGTTGACGGAACATGGTTTGGAGTTTTGCCCTGGAAGATCGGGCGGAGTCGGAGCCAGACAAATCGTCACCACTTATTTATATATGGTGACAGTTTGTCTGAATGGCATAGGTCATTCAAGTGTCGGCTTTGCTGGACCTTTCCCAAGGTCGATAATCAGTACCACCGCATAATATTGCCGAGCCAGACCATAGCAAACCGTAAATTCGAACGTTAAGCTTGTTTGGTATTACGCATCCGTGAAGTAGCCAGGTACCCAAGTTTGCAGAAAACGCCCCTACCAACCCAGACCGCCATCAGCCTTGGCGAACTCATGTGCGCCGTCACCCGGGACTGGCTCTGGCAACCGGCGGAGCAATGGGTCCGGGAACGCAATCCGGGCAGCGTCCTGCATTGCCGGGTTGGGTCCGGCCAGGCCACCTATCACCGTTACGATTCTCGAGACGGGCAACACCTGATCACCTACGGTGCCCGCATGATTGCCGCCAAGCACCAGCCGGAGACGGCGAGCGGCTGGCTGTCAGGCCGAGAGATCCGGAAACGGGGGTACTTTGGCGGGGAACTGAGCACTCTGAATCTGTTGGCACACACCTGCTGCCACGAGTTTGCCCATCTCCTGCAGCAAAGTGCCGGCCAGCGATATCGGGGCTCTGTGCACAACCGCCATTTCTATACCATTCTGGATGAGTTGCACGAGAACGGGGCGGCGCAAGCGACCCGTAAGGCCCTGGCAGATGAGGCGAGGGAACAGGGTCTGGCGCTACCGGATACGCCCTTCGAGCCTGTGGACACAAGGCAACAGATGGCCCACTGGCAGGTGGGCGATACCGTGCGTTTTGGTGCCGGCCGGCGGGAACTGCACGGGCAGATCATTCGGGTCAATCGAAAGACCTGCACCGTGGACGGCATCGGGCACTCGAAAGGGGTGCGATACAGAGTGCCTGTGCAGATGCTAAGCCCGCTTACACCACCTCGGTAGAGGCAACCAGGAGGCTCCGTATCTCCGGCACACAGGACCCACAGTTGGTGCCACACTTGAGCTCACGGCCGAGGGCATCGACGCTGTTGGCACCCCGCCCAATTGCCTGCTGAATCTGTCGGTCCCCAACCTGGAAGCAGCTGCAAACCAGGTTGCCAGCATCATCCCCATCGACGGCCTTTGCCGCCAGCAGGCCGCGCCGGCTCGCCTCGTCGAGCTCTGGCTGACTAAAGCAGCTGACCAGCCAGTCCACGGATGGCAAGGCAGCCGCGTCACGATCCACCATGAGTACCGCCTCCAACTGACCATTGCGCAACCGCGCCGCCCGGAAGCGGCCTTCGCGGACATCTTCCATCACCAGCTGCGGCTGGCCGCCGAGCCAGTCTGGCACAGCACTTTTCCAATCCATTTTGCACTGCCCCGCCACGATCCAGCTATCGCAATCGGGCAGAACCTGTTGGGCCCAGTAGTCTGCCTTCCAGCGTTTTGGACGATCCCGTCGCACCAGCAAACGTCCATACCAACGGGCAGGCCAGTGGGTGAGGGTAGCACGACCGTGCTTGGCTTCCGGTTGCCCGGATATCGGGTCTACCAGGCTGTCAGTAAGCGCTGTAGCCAGACCCTGCCCGGTGAACTGATCGTTCCAGTGGATCGGCACAAACACCTCACCACGCCGCTGCTCCGGCGCACTGCGCACCCGGCCGACAAAGTGCCCATGGGCACTCTTCAGTGTTGCCAATGCCCCCGGGGTGAGGGAAAGCGCCCGAATATCCTCGGGATGCACCTCAATGAACGGCTCGGGGCGATGGGCCAGCAACCGGCTGGACCGGGCTGTCCGGGTCATGGTGTGCCACTGGTCCCGGATACGGCCGGTATTCACGATCAACGGAAACGCTTCATTCGGATTCCTGGCCGGTAATCGAGAGGCAACTGGCATCAGTCGAGCGCGCCCGTTGGCGGTCGCGAACCGACCGTCAGTGAACAGTCGCCTGGAATCAGACGCCGCCCCGGTAACCGGCCATTGGACAGGCTCAAGCAACTCGTATTGTTCATTGCTCAACTCCGCCAGCCCGGAAATATCAAAGAAACGCTGACCGGCGTTCTCGAACCCCGACAACCGGGCATGTTCCCGGAAAATGTCCGCGGGCTTCCCATAGTCAAAGCCCGCCTGGTGTCCCAGGGCGCGGGCCACCGCACTGACGATCCACCAGTCGGGCCGGGCCTCTCCGGGCAACGGCAAAAAGCGCCGCTGACGGGAAATGCAGCGTTCGGAATTGGTAACCGTGCCGTCTTTCTCACCCCAACCTGCCGCCGGCAACAGGATGTCCGCATGGCGAGCGGTGTCTGTGTCCCTGACGCAATCAGACACAATGACAGTCGGGCACAGGTCCAGAGCCCGCCGAATACGATGGGTCTCCGGCAAACTGACCGCAGGGTTGGTGGCCATGATCCACAACACCTTGATATCACCCCGCTCAACCGCATCGAACAGGTCGACGGCTTTCATGCCCGGTCCATCTGCGACCGCCTCGGTCTCCCAGAACCGGGCCACGCGGTCCCGGGCATCCGGTCTGTCGTAATCCATATGAGCGGCAAGGGTGTTGGCCAGCCCACCCACTTCCCGGCCACCCATGGCATTGGGTTGGCCGGTCAGGGAAAAGGGGCTGGCGCCGGGCTTTCCCACCCGGCCTGTGGCCAGATGGCAGTTGATAATGGCGTTGCCTTTATCGGTGCCGGCTGAGGACTGGTTGATGCCCTGGGAGAACGCCGTCACCGTGCGCTGTTCTTCTGCGAACCATCGGTAAAAGGCAATGACATCTTCTACCGGCAGTTCACAGATCCTGGACACCGCTTCGGAAGAGGGTGCCGCGATTCTGGCAGCGCTGAGGCTGGCGTCGAAACCCTCACAATGGTCCTCCAGATAGCCATTATCAACAGCCTGCTGGTCGGCCAGCCAGACCAGTAAGCCATTGAACAGCACCGTATCGGTCCCGGGGCGGATGGCCAGATGCAAATCCGCCAGATCGCTGGTCGCGGTTTTACGGGGATCAATCACTACGACCCGGCGACCGGGTCGCGCCGAAGCCTGCATTCTCTGATAGAGCACCGGATGCGCCCAGGCCGCATTGCTGCCGGCCAGCACCAACAGGTTGGCCAACTCCAGGTCTTCATAACAGCCGGGAACCAGATCCCCGCCAAAGGCCCTTTTATGGGCTGCAACGGCAGACGACATGCACAGGCGGGAATTGGTATCCACGTTGGGTGTGCGGATAAACCCCTTGGCGAGTTTGTTGGCCACGTAATAATCTTCCGTCAATAACTGACCGGAGAGATAGAAGGCCACAGACCGGGGCCCATGAAGCGCCACTGATTCACGAATCCGTCGGGCCACTTCCGCCACTGCCTGCGGCCAGGCACTTTCACGACCGTGAACAACAGGCCGCAACAGTCGTCCATCAGGAGTCAGCGTTTCGTGTAAGGCAGAGCCCTTCACGCAAAGGCGCCCCAGATTCGCCGGATGTGTCTCATCCCCGCGGGTCGCAGATGGCGTTGCGCTCACTCCACAACCCACACCGCAATACGGGCAGGTGGTTTGAACCGTCGCCGGTTTTTTGTTGGTACCGGTCACAGCACCTCCTCGGGTTTCATAAAAAAAGCCCGCCAATCCGGATGCCTTGGAGGCGCATCAGGGGCGGGCTTCTTTGCCAATGGAATCAGGTTGTCTTGAACAGTCGCATTACCGGCTGCAATAACAGGGCCATTCCGATCAAGGGCGGCTCCGGGCTCTGCCAGACACCGACTATGGCGGCTCTCGAGGATTTCAGCCCCGCATCAATGCGCCAAGGCTCCGGGCCAACCATCAAATCCGGTATCAAAGTGGTGCAAACCTGGCCTACCACGCACTAAAACCAGACGAATGCCCGCTCACCATACCTGCCGCCTCCTCGAAGAACTCTCCTAACTCGTTGTTTTATTGAGACCAGCCGAGATGGCACGGCCCGTGCAAGACTATAAACAGAGACGCGCGTTACGACTCAACAGAAAACTGATCCCCAGGCACAGGCGCCTGCTTTCCGGTAACGGAGAGCGGGCGTTTTTGCATTTGGGCCAAACAGAATGAGGTATATCCATGTACACGCTCACACGAAGAACCGCCCGCTGGCTCACTCGAATTCTGCTAACAGCCACCTTCTGGACAGTCAGCACGGGGACTCACGCGGAAATTGGTCCGGCCGAGAAGCCGGACCTCAAGCTCGGCTTTATCAAGCTGACCGATATGGCGCCCCTGGCGATTGCCTGGGAACAGGGCTTCTTTATGGACGAAGGCCTTTTCGTGGAACTTGAAGCGCAGGCGAACTGGAAGGTGCTGCTGGACCGGGTCATCACCGGAGAACTGGATGGCGCCCATATGCTCGCTGGCCAGCCTCTTGGCGCCTCCATCGGCTACGGCACCCGGGCCGATATCATCACGGCCTTCAGCATGGACCTGAACGGCAATGGCATTACGGTTTCAAACGATGTCTGGGACACCATGAGCCAGCACATCCCCGACAATGCCGACGGCAGGCCCGAACATCCCATTAGCGCCAGCGCGCTGCGGCCGGTCGTGGAAGCAGCCCGGGATCGGGGCGAACGGTTCCGGATGGGCATGGTGTTTCCCGTGTCCACCCATAATTACGAGCTTCGCTACTGGCTGGCGGCCGGTGGCCTGAATCCCGGCTACTACGCGCCCCAGCGCGGCGACACCAGCGGCACCCTGGAAGCCGACGTGCATCTGTCCGTAACTCCGCCGCCGCAGATGCCCGCCACCATGGAGGCGGGCACCATCCAGGGCTACTGCGTGGGTGAGCCGTGGAATCAGCAAGCGGTTTTCATGGGCATCGGCGTGCCGGTGATCACCGATTACGAAATCTGGCCGAATAACCCGGAAAAGGTCTTTGGGGTTACCCGGCAGTGGGCCGAAGACTATCCCAACACCCACCTGCGACTTTTGCGCGCCATGATTCGGGCCGCCCACTGGCTGGATGAGAACAACAACGCCAACCGGGACGAGGCCGTAAAAATCCTGGCCCGGCCCAGCTACGTGGGTGCCGATAAGGCGGTGATCGCCAACTCCATGACCGGCACCTTCGAGTATGAAAAAGGCGACATTCGCGAGGTTCCGGACTTCAATGTCTTCTTCCGGTATCACGCCACCTACCCCTATCCGTCTGATGCCATCTGGTATCTCACCCAGATGCGCCGGTGGGGCCAGATCCCCGAGGCCAAGCCGGACGACTGGTACATGGAAACCGCAGCCAGGGTTTACCGGGCCGACATCTACGAGCAGGCAGCTCGTTCACTGATTGCCGACGGCACGCTGAAGGCCAAGGATTTTCCGGACTTCGATGCCGAGAACTTTCAGCGCCCGCAACAGGGCGAGCTGATTGACGGTATCGCCTTCACCCCCCGAACACCCAACGCCTATATCGACAGTTTCGAGATCGGCCTGAAAGGTACGCAAACCCCGTAACCGGGTTTGCAAGGAGGTTTGATAACCATGACTACGATTACTTCGGCCAAAAAACCCTCCCAGCCGCCGCGCTGGCTGGGCCAGAGATTCAGGTCCCTCGGTGAGTCGCTGACACCCGGCCAGCTCGCCGCCACCGGGCGCCAGATGTTGCTGCCACTGATAGGTATTCTGGTATTCGTCGGTTTCTGGCATCTGGCTGCACCGCAGGTGGATACCTCACTGGGCAGCTTCCCGGGCCCGGCACAGGTCTGGGAACAATCGGGGCAACTCTGGCAGGAGCACGTCAACCAGCGCGAGCGGGCCGACAAGTTCATTGCCATGCAGGAAGAGCGGAACGCCCGGATTCTGGCGGACAACCCTGAGGCTGAGGTCAGGATTCGGAATTACCCCGGTGCCCCCACCTTTCCCGACCAGATCCTGACCAGTCTGGTTACGGTCCTGGCCGGATTCATCGTGGCGACCGCTATCGCCGTGCCCCTGGGCATCGTGGTTGGCCTGAACCGGCATTTCCAGGCGGCGGTCAACCCGCTGATCCAGGTGTTCAAGCCGGTGTCACCGCTGGCCTGGTTGCCGCTGGTGACCATGGTGGTCTCAGCAACCTACGTGAGCGATGACCCGATGTTCGAGAAGTCGTTCCTGACCTCCATGATCACGGTCACTCTGTGCAGTCTATGGCCCACGTTGATCAATACCAGCGTCGGTGTGGCCGCGGTCAATCCGGATCTGCTGAATGTCTCCAGGGTGCTGCGGCTGTCGTTCTGGACCCATGTCCGCAAGGTGGTTTTACCTTCTTCGGTGCCGATGATTTTCACCGGCCTTCGGGTGTCGCTGGGCATTGCCTGGATGGTGCTGATCGCGGCCGAGATGCTGGCCCAGAGCCCGGGGCTGGGCAAGTTTGTCTGGGACGAGTTCCAGAACGGCAGCAGCCAGTCCCTGAGCAGGATCATGGTGGCGGTTCTGGCTATCGGGTTTATCGGGTTTGTGCTGGATCGGGTGATGCTGTTGATTCAGCGCAGGGCGGCCTGGAACGAATGAGCCCTGGTTTGGAGTATGCCGCACCGGGCAGGGGATGCCTCCCGGGACACGCGGTGAATACATCCCTGTACGCTCCGCAAAAACATCCATGTTTTTGAGGGTCCCGGGAGGCATCCCCTGCCCGGTGCTCCGCATGATTGAGAGGTGACTTCTATGAGTAAAACACATTTGGAACTGACTGGTGTTGAGATGGCGTTTGATACGCCGAAGGGGCCATTTGTGGCCCTGGACAACATTAATCTGAAGATACAGAAGGGCGAGTTTGTTTCCCTGATTGGCCACTCCGGTTGTGGCAAGTCCACCGTCCTGAACATTGTGGCTGGCCTGCTTCAGGCGACCAGGGGCGGCTGTGTGCTGGATGGCCATGAGGTGAATTCGCCGGGGCCGGAGCGTGCGGTGGTGTTTCAGAACCATGCGCTGATGCCCTGGCTGACGGTGTACGAGAATGTCGAGCTGGCAGTGCAGCAGGTTTTTCGAAAATCCATGGGCAAGCAGGAGCGACGCGACTGGATTCATCACAACCTGGAGCTGGTGAATATGGCCCATGCGGCGGACAAGCGACCGGGTGAGGTATCGGGTGGTATGGCCCAGCGGGTGGGGATTGCCCGTGCCCTGGCCATGAAGCCCAGCGTGCTGCTGATGGACGAACCGTTCGGCGCGCTGGATGCACTGACGCGGGCCCACTTACAGGACTCGTTGATGGAGATTCAGCAGGAGTTGAACAACACGGTAATCATGATCACCCACGATGTGGACGAGGCGGTGTTGCTGTCAGACCGGATCATCATGATGACCAACGGGCCCGAGGCCACCGTGGGCGAGGATCTCTACATTGACCTGCCCCGGCCGCGCAACCGGGTGACTCTGGCCGATAACCCGGAATACGTGCATTACCGGCAGGAGGTCTTGCGCTTCCTGTACGAGAAACAGCGCAAGCTGGAACACATCTCGACACGTCGTTCGGGAAAGCCGGAAGCCTCCGAGGGTGAGCAACCGAAGGCCCGGGCCGCCAGGGCGTGATACGTTTCGGTTACTTCAGAACATCCGCCATGGACACCAGGGCCCGGGCTACCTCGGGCAACTTCCGGCCCTGGTCCATGGCCAGTTTCCTTAATACCCGGTGAGCTTCGTCGTTGCTGATCCTGCGATGTTCCATCAGCAGCAGCACGGCCTTTTCCTGGGTTTTGCGGTCTTCCAGAGCTTCCCTGGCACTCTGCAGCTCATCGGTCATCTGCTGCAGGCGCCGGGTTTGCTCCTGGACCAGATCGAAGATGGAACGGCCAAACTGCTGACCAATACCGTCGCTGGCCCATGACTCACCGGCCTGTTGTTCGTTTCCGGAATCGCACAGCACCAACATGGGTTGAGAAGCCGGTTCCTGGGCATCCAGGGAAGTAATCAGGGTTTCCTGGTGGGCCAGCGAGTTTCTGGCATCGGCAAAACGCTCGGTGCAACGGGCGTGAAAACAGCCCTCCACGGAATCCTCTATCTTTTTGAGTTCATCCATCCGCTCAGACATGAGCCTGAACCATTCATCGGCCAGGGCCGGGTCCAGGTCTTTATAACGACCAATGGCTGTGCCCCGCTGGCGGAGGTTTTCAATTTCGGACTCACGGGGGTTTTCGCGCAGTTTTTCCCACAGGTCCAGGGAACCCTCATCGGCAAAGCTGTTAAACACCTCGAAACAGCGTTCCTGCGCCTCAATCAGGTGCGCCATGCGCTCTGACAGTGCACGATCAAACCGGCCACTGGAAAACCCCGCCGAACCGACAGCCCGCTCCTGTCCACAGAATTCTTTGCCGTTCATCAGGTGCACCATGGCCACCAGAAGCCCCGCTATGGTGGGGTCAACCGCGGTATCTGCGGCCTCAAACACCACCGCAATCAGGTTGTGGATCAGGGTACTGTAATCCTCGGTGGCAGAGGCCGCGGTTACTTTCCGGGCCACCACACACCGTCGCAGTTCGGGCAAGCCCTCAAGGCCGTGAAGGGCGCTCGCAAGCTGGTTAAGCAGGCGGCTACTGACAGGATGCGCCGTCAGTTCCTGGTGAATCTCGGCAAGGGCCTGCTCAAACTCAGAACGGAGCTGATCCGACGTCGCAACCAGGTGTTTTCGCTCCTGGGCAAACTTTTCGCCGGAAGAACCAAGAAACACGTTAGACGCACCCCGCTCGCACTGCAGTGCATGTACCAGATTGCTGATGCACTGGACCAGTTTGCCCATCTGCAAGAAGTACTGGAGGTTCATCAACTCGCAGCTTTTCGAGGCAATCAGGTAGTCGCCCGCGGATGGCGATTTATAGGCGGGGGCACGTTTGGTGTTCATAACAGACTCCGGAGGCAGACAGCCTCAAATGCGACAATCACGGTCAGATCAGTCACTCGCGTAACCAACCTCCTGCCAGTGCGCAGCAATTACCGCGCCACCGCATCTGGCCCAAAACCGTGCAATCCGCCCCGTCGCAGGGCAGTTTTCAAGTGTTCGTACTGGTGATAGCAGCCTTATAAAATTCTAATTATCTGATTTTTAAAGGTTCGTAGAACTGGCACGAAGATCGCTTTGCAATTGGTAAGGACGAACGTCTCGGCCAAGGATCAGGCCGGACCATCAGATCATTGTTGTTGGCATTGGCGCCGGACCATCGACTTCCCCTCGGGAATAGATGCTCCGGCTTTTTTTGTTTGGTCGAAAAGTACGGGTTCGAGCGAAATGACAGGAAACACTGAATCGACACTGGTGATCTGCGGGCACGGCATGGTTTCGCAACGCCTGCTGGAAGCTCTCTGCCGTGGGCGAGTCAGACCGTTTACCCGCATCATCGTGTTCAACGGCGAAGCATCCGCTGCCTACAACCGGATACAACTCTCGCTGCTGCTCGCCGGTGAAACAAACGAAGCTTCGCTGGCCTTGCAACAGGACGAGTGGTTTCGGAACAACGGCATTGAAGTCTGCAACGGAGAACCGGTAGTCACCATCAATCGGGAAGATCAGACGGTGACCACCGGATCCGGTCGGGTGCAACCCTATACCCATCTGGTGCTGGCCACCGGATCTCGGCCCGCCAAACCGGGGCTACCGGGCGCAGACCTTCCGGGTGTCATGACCTTCCGGGACCTGGAAGACACCAGGACCCTGATTGAGTCTGCTGGCCGCCATCGGCGGGCGGTGGTCGTCGGCGGAGGCTTTCTTGGCCTGGAAGCCGCTGAAGGTCTCCGCCAGCGTGGTATGGCCGTCACCCTGCTGCACCGCAGCGGCCATCTTCTGAACCGTCAGTTGGACAGAATCGGGGGTCAGCTCCTGCAACAGCACATGGAAGAGCGGGGCGTAAATATTCGCACCGGAACGGCTCCCAAAGCCCTGCTCGGGCGTTCCATGGTCCGGGCCGTCCAGCTGGATGACGAAACTCTCGTCAGCACGGATCTGGTGCTATTCGCCACCGGTATCACGCCTGCTACCGAGCTTGCCCGGACTGCCGGCCTGGAATGCGATCGCGGCATTCTCGTGGACGGGCAGCTAAGCACCAGCGATCCGGCAATCTCTGCGCTGGGTGAGTGTTGTCAGCGTGGAAACACCACCTTCGGACTGGTGGAACCCGGGTACCAGCAGGCCGAGGTGCTTGCAGGCGTGCTCAACGGAAACACTCCAGACGCCGAGTATCGGCCGGTGGACACACCGACCCGCCTGAAGATCAGCGGCGTTCCGATTTTCTCCTGCGGACAGATCAGCCCCGACGGGGACACCGAATCCGTGGTCTGGCAGGACCACGAACAGAACCACTATTGCCGGCTGCTGATCCGCAATCAGCGCCTGACCGGCGCCGTACTGCTGGGCGACACCCGGGACGGCCCCTGGTACAGCCAGCGCATTCAGCAGCAGGACGATATTTCCCGCTACCGGGACTTCATTGCATTCGGCAAGAACTACTGCGAGGCGGCGGCATGAGCCGCTCCGGAAAGAGGACAGACCCATGAGCAAGAAAACCCTGATAGTCGTCGGCAACGGCATGGTCGGCCATCACTTCCTGGAACAATTCTGCGCCAGCCCGGCCGCTGCCGATTTCGAGATCATCGTGTTCGGCGAGGAAAAACAGCTGGCCTATGACCGGGTTCACCTGTCCGAGTATTTCGGCGGCTCCAGCCATGCCGATCTCGCCATGGGTACCCTGGAGTGGTACACCGAGCAGGGGATTCAACTGCACCTGAACGAACAGGTAACCGGCATAAACCGGGAAAATCGCACTCTGGAAACGCCCCGTGGCAGCTACCGGTACGACGAACTGGTGCTGTCCACCGGCTCCTATCCGTTTGTACCCCCTATCAAGGGCAATGACCGCCCGCACTGCCTGGTTTACCGGACCCTGGATGACCTGGATGCCATTCACGCCAGCTCGGAAGGTGCCCGCACAGGCGTGGTGGTAGGCGGCGGCCTGCTGGGTCTTGAAGCTGCCAATGCGCTCAAGAGCCTGGGACTGGAAGCCCACGTTGTGGAATTTGCACCCCGGCTGATGCCGGTTCAGCTGGATGCCGATGGCGGCGCCCTGCTGCGCCACAAGATTGAGGAGCTTGGCGTTCAGGTGCACACCGAGAAGGCCACCACAGCGATTACCGAGGGCGAGGATGCCCGTCTGCGCATGAATTTCAGCGACGAATCCTTCCTCGAGACAGACCTGATCGTCTTCTCCGCAGGCATTCGGCCCCAGGACGCCCTGGCCCGGGCCAGTGGACTGGAGATCGGCGAGCGCGGCGGCATCGCCATCGACAACCACTGCACCACTTCGGACCCCCATGTGCACGCCATTGGCGAGTGCGCACTTTGGGAGCAGAAGATTTTCGGCCTGGTGGCCCCCGGCTATACCATGGCCCGCACTCTGTCTTCCGCCCTGAACGGTGATCGGGAGACTGCTTTCACCGGCGCCGACATGAGCACCAAGCTCAAATTGCTGGGTGTCGACGTGGGTTCCATCGGCGACGCCCATGCCCAGACCCCGGGCGCTCGCAACATCCGCTTTAACGATGAACAGGCCGGCCACTATCGACGAATGGTGATCAGCGAGGATGGCAAGACCCTGCTGGGCGCAATTCTGGTGGGCGACAACAGCCACTACGACACCCTGCTGCAATATGCCCTCAATGGCATCACCCTGCCGGAGAATCCGGAAACGCTGATCCTGCCGGAGAGCCAGGGCGGAGCGCCGGCCCTGGGCCCGGATGCCCTGCCGGAAACTGCCTCCATTTGCTCCTGCCACAACGTCACCAAGGGCGATATCTGCGGCGCCATTGATGCCGGCTGCTCGGACCTTGGCAGCGTCAAGGCCGAAACCAAGGCCAGCACCGGCTGTGGCGGCTGCACCGCCCTGCTCAAGAACGTAGTGGACAGCGAGCTGGAAAAACGCGGCGTGGAGGTCAGCAAGGATCTGTGCGAGCACTTCCCGTACAGTCGCCAGGAGCTGTTCCACTTGGTGAAGGTGAACGGCATCCGCACCTTCCGCACCCTGATCAGTCAGCACGGCAAGGGGCACGGCTGCGACATCTGCAAACCGGCGGTGGCGTCGATTCTCGCCACCTGCTGGAACGAGCACATCCTGGCCACCGACCACGTGCCGCTTCAGGACACCAACGACACCTTCATGGCCAACATGCAGAAGAACGGCACTTACTCGATTGTGCCGCGCATTCCCGGCGGCGAGATCACCCCGGACAAACTGATTGTGCTGGGTGAGGTGGCGAAGGAATACGATCTTTACACCAAGATCACCGGCGGCCAGCGCGTGGACCTGTTCGGCGCCACCCTGAGCCAGTTGCCGGAGATCTGGGAAAAGCTGATCGCTGCGGGTTTCGAGACCGGCCACGCCTACGGCAAGTCACTCCGTACCGTGAAATCCTGCGTCGGCAATACCTGGTGTCGCTACGGCGTTCAGGACAGCGTGGGCATGGCGATTCGCCTGGAGGACCGCTACAAAGGCCTGCGGGCGCCCCACAAGGTGAAGATGGCGGTCTCGGGCTGTACCCGGGAATGCGCGGAAGCCCAGAGCAAGGACTTTGGTGTGATTGCCACGGAGAACGGCTGGAACCTGTATGTCTGCGGCAACGGTGGCATGCGGCCCCGCCACGCCGATCTGTTTGCCACGGATCTGTCTGACGAGGAGCTGATCCGGACCATTGACCGGGTGGTGATGTTCTATGTGCGCACGGCCGACCGGCTGCAGCGCACCAGTGTCTGGATGGAAAATCTGGAGGGCGGCCTGGAGTACCTGAAGCAGGTGGTTCTTGAGGACAGTCTGGGGATCGGCGCTGAGCTGGAGGAGCACATGGAGGGGATTGTTGGGACCTACCAGTGCGAGTGGAAGACGGCCGTCGAGGATCCGGAGAAGCGGAAGCGGTTCCGGGAGTTTGTTAATGCGCCTTCGCAGTGCGATCCGGTTCAGGAGTGGACTGTTGAGCGGGGGCAGCGTCGGCCTTTACTCGAAAACGAGCTGGAGAGCGAGGCCGTGTAGATTTCTTGTTGGGGGGCGGAGCGCGGGGGCAGATATCTTTTCCCTCGGGAAAAAGAACTCGCTGCGCTCAGACACCTTTTTCCTGTCGGTAAAAGATATCCACCCCCACGCTCATCAAATCACCCGTTAACGCCATAAGACAAATAAAACCGAATTTTGAAGCTGAATCACCCCACAAACCAGAAATATTCGGTTGATTCGCAATAGCGACATTGGAGGAGCACATGAAACCACGCACTCGTTGGGAAGCCGTCTGTACCGTTGACGACCTGGTGCCGGAATCTGGCATCGCGGTATGGACCGAAGAAGGTCCGGTGGCGGTGTTTTATCTGCCGCATCGGCTGCCGGCGTTGTTTGCCATCAGCCATACGGACCCGTTCAGCGGCGCCAATGTGCTGGCCCGGGGGATTACCGGGGATCTGAAAGGGGAGCCGGTGGTGGCGTCGCCGTTGTACAAGCAACATTTCAGTCTGCTTACGGGTGTCTGTCTGGAAGACGATACCGTGCGGGTCAAAACCTACCCTGTCCTGCTGGACGGCAACCAGATCCGCTTGGAAGTACGGGCCAACCAGCGAGAATCCATCGCGGCCTAGGCCCTTAACAATGCCGGCGAAAGCCGGCGCGTGGTATGGGAAGTCTTTGTGCAGGGGAAAAGATGTCTGAGCGAAGCGAGTTGCTTTTCCCCGGAAGAAAGACTTCCCATGGCGCGTGACGGCGATACTCCGAGGCTAAACCTCTCTGGAGCGACGCCAACGCTCCCGCCAGCCAAGAACAAAGATGGTCAGTGACGGCAGAAAAGTCACGGTTACGATCGCTGCCCCAAGCAGGCCAAACAGAACGATGGCGCCCACGCCCCGATACAGCTCGGTGCCTTCGCCGGGCAGGAACACCAGGGGCGAGAGGCCGCAGATGGTGGTCAGGGTGGTCATGGCAATCGGGCGCAGGCGGGTCTGGACGGCGGCGGTGACGGCCTGTACTACGGTAACGCCTTTCTGGCGCAGGTTCTGCCGGGCCTGGTCCACCACCAGGATCGGGTTGTTCACCACGGTTCCCATCAGTATCAGGAAGCCCAGCATGGTAATCATGTCGAAGGGTTGTCGCAGAGGCTGGAGGCCGATCATGGGCAGCAGGCCACCGACCAGGTTCATCAGGGCCAGGCCCACAATGCCACCGGCCACGCCAAGCGGTATTGCGGTCATGATCAGCAGCGGGAATCCCCAGTGCGCGAAGATGGCCACCAGCAGCAGGTAGACAATGGCAATGGCAATGATGAAATTGCCGGTCAGAGCCTCCCGTGTGGCATTAAGCTGATCGCTGGCGCCGGAAATATCCACGTTCACATTCGCGGGCAATGCGCCGCTGTCCCGCATGAACTGCAACAGTTCCGTGCGTACCCTCTCAACGCCGGCTTCGAGCGGCACATCGTCCGGGGGAATCACGTTCAGAGTCACCGTGCGGCGACCGTCCACCCGGCGGACCGTGCTGGTATCGACGGTTTCCTCGATGGTAGCCAGGCTGGAGAGCGGCAGGGTAGCACCCTGGGGGGTGTGCACCATGACATCCGGCAGGCTGTCCAGTGACGGGTTGCGACCCTCGCTGCCGTAGACGTAGATATCGATCTTTTCGTCGTCCAGGAAGAAATCGTCGACGTAGCTGCCCTCGGTTAGAGAGGCTACGGTGAAGCCAATGCTTTCTGCTCCCAGACCCAGTTCAGCCGCGCGATCCCAGTCGGGCATAATCTGGATCAGCGGTTGCGCCAGGGACAGCGTGGAGGGCTGGCTCTGGATGCGGGGGTTGTCGAAGATCTCCTCGGCCCGCTGGTAAGCGGCATTGGCGGCGCTGTAGACCGACACCAGGTCCGGGCCGGAGATGTCCAGGTTGATGCTGCGGGTGCCGCCGTCGTTGCTGGAAATGATGGAGCCTTTGGCCGCGAAGGCGCGCATGCCCGGGAACTGTTCATAGAACCGGGTGATCTCGTCCATCAGGGCTTCGATGTGCCTTGGATTCAGGGTCTCGGCGATGATCCGGATCCTGGTGGGCGTTACCTGCATGTTGAGATAGGCCATGGGCGGCACGCTGGTTTCGCCCGCGGCGTAGGCCTGGCCGTCCGCGTTCACGTGGGGCAGGAAGTAGTCTTCCACCTGGCGGGCAATGGCTTCCATCTCCTGCAGGTTGTAACCCGGCGGCGCCGACATGGCGGCAAAGGTCTTGGGCTCCTCGCCTTCCGGCAGGTATTCGGCGGGTGGGGTCAGCACAAAAATCACCCACAGGCTGAAGCCGACGGTGGCTGCCATCACCAGAAGCCGGCGCACCGTGCCATTCACCAGCCATCGCACCGCCCCCATGGCGGCCCCGCTCCAGCGACCCGAGGTTTCGTTGCCGTATTCATCGGTGGTCACGCCCCGGCGGCCGAAATCCAGCCGGGCGCAGAGGGTGGGTATGATGGTGATTGCCACCAACATGGAGGCGAGAATGGCGGCAGAGATGGCAATGGCTACGTCGGAATACAACTGGCCCGCCTCTTCCTCGATAAACAGGATCGGCAAGAACACCAGAATGGTTGTGGTGGTGGACGCCAGCACCGCCGGCCAGACTTCACGCACGCCCTTGAGGGCCGATTCGAAACGGTCCAGCCCCAAACGCCGGTGTCGCTCGATGTTCTCCAGCACCACGATGCTGTTGTCCACCGTCATGCCGATGGCAAAGGCGATACCGGCCAGAGAGATCACGTTGATGGTGCGGCCGGTGATCAGCAACCCGATAAACGCGGCTATGGCACACAGCGGTATGCCCACCACCCCGGCAAACGTGGCCCGGCCGGATCTCAGAAACAGGAACATCACCAGGGTTGCGAAGGCGGCACCGATACCCAGATTGGTCCAGACATTGGCCACCGAGGCTTCCACGTAACGGGCATCGTCTGCGGTCAGGCCCAGCCTCATGCCCGCCGGCTCCAGCACCTCCTGGTTGATGGCGGCCACTTCGTCCATCATCGCGCGTTTGATATCTATGACGTTGGAGCCGCTTTCACGGCGCACCTGCAGGCCAATCACCCGCTGGCCGTCGATAAAGGACAGCTCCCGGATCCGGGAATGGCCCTGCTGAACCCGGGCCACCTCACCAAGGCGCACCACGCTGTCACCCTGCCGGCGTACCACCAGCTGTTCCAGGGATTCAACGTCGTCAAAGCGCCCGACCGTGCGCAACAGATACCGGCGCTTGCCAGAGTCGATCTCGCCGCCGGAAATGTCCTGGTTACGGGCCACGATTGCGTTGCGCAGATCCACCAGGCTCAGGCCGCGCTGGGCCAGGGCGGATTCGTCCACAATGATCTGCATCTGCCGGTCGGCACCACCGCCAACGGTAACCTCGGAAACCCCCGGCACGCTCTCCATCCTGGGCCGCACGCGGTCCTCGATAAAATCGCGCATCAGCTCGATGTCCAGCTCACGGGGATTGCCTTCGAGGGTGGCGATGCGAAAATACATGAATGCGTTGGAGGAGAACGACGCCGCCACTATGCGCGGCTCATCGACGTTCCTCGGATAATCCGGCACCTGGCTCAGGGCATTATTGATCTGGATCAGGGTCTCGGTGATATCCACCCCGAACGGGAACTCCAGCTCGATCTCCGCCGCTCCGCTGGATGCGGTGGAAGTCATCCGGCTCAGGTTAGGAACATTGCGCAGGAACCGTTCCTGCTCAATCAGTATGTCCTTCTCAATGTCCTGGGGCGTGGCGCCTGGCCAGCTGGTTTCCACCGTGACCGTCCGCACCTCCAGATCCGGAATCATCTGGACCGGAATCCGCAGTGCTGCAGCAGCCCCAAGGATCGCGACAATCAGGGCAATAACGGTGACCAGAGTGCCGTGGCGGATAATGCCGGCAAACATCAGCGGCTCTCCCGTTCGGCAATGCGAACGCTGATGCCCTCGCTCAGGGACTCGTTGCCACGGACCACCACCTGCTGGTCCGCTTCAAGACCACTAGTGACCTCTACCCGGCCCTCGAAGCCGGTGCCAAGGCGCACCCGCTTTTCGCTCACGGTCCAGGTGTCTTCATCCCCCGGTTCGGCGATCCACACGGTGGTTCGTCCTTCGGGATACCGGTTGATGGCATCGCGGGAAACCGTCAGGCCACGTTCACCGGTAGTGACCCGCAGTACCGCCTGTACCGACATCCCCGGGAGCAGCTTCACGGATTCGGGCTTGATGGCGCGGAGGAGAAAGGTTCTGGACTGGGGATCGTTGACCGGTACCAGAACATCGATGGTGGCGCTGCTCAGTGCCTGGTCATCCTGCACCAGCAGCCGGCTGTTGTCGTCGATGCGTTTGTAGAAGGACTGGGGTACCTGGAAATCCAGACGAAGGTTGTCGGTATCCACCAGAGTCAGCAGCTGGTCACCGGGGGTAACCCATTCCCCGAGATCCCGGGAGCGCTGGCTGACCACACCGTCGAAGGGCGCGGTCACGCGGTGGCGCCCGGCCCGGACTTCCACCTGGCGGCGGGCGGCTTCCAGGCGAGCCAGGGTCGCTTCGCTGGCGGCCACTTCACTTTCCCGTGCACTGACTTCGGTGGCCGCGATATTGCGGCCTGCGCCGACGGATCTGGCCTCACGCAGGCGACGCCGGGCTTCCTCCAGGCGACTGCGGGCCTCTTCTGCCTCGGCTCTTGCCGCGGCCAACTCCCAGGTAACCAATTCGTCATCCAGCTCGACCAACACATCGCCCCGGTCAACACGATCACCGGTTTCCACCCGAACCTCGTCCAGCAGGCCCGCAACCGCCGCCGACATGCCAGATACCCGAAGGGCATTCACCGTACCATTCAGGGTCACTTCCTGAACGATATCTTCTGAAGAGACGGTTTCCAGCTGAACACCAGGCAGGTCCTGGGCAGCGGTGAGCACCGGAAACAGGCTGCACAAAAACAGAACAACACCCTGCAGGCTCTTCATGGGGGTAGCCACGTCCTTTTCTCCAAGATTCATTTCGATGGATGCAATTACTAACCTTAGTTCATGGCTTACGAAGAAAAACCCCGTCCAGACCTTGGCCCGCGTTTGACCTGGCCGGTGCGGAGAATGCGAACCGTGGTCAATCACGTTGCCAGCTATCTGCGCTACTATTGTCACAACACCGACAACAAGGACGCCCTGTGAAACCTCTTAGCCCTACGGATCAGCTTTTTCTCTGGCTGGAAAAGCGGCAGCAGCCCATGCACGTGGGCGGTCTTCAGCTGTTCTCTTTTCCCGACGACGCACCGGATGATTACGTCGCACAGCTGGCCGACCGGCTCAGGCAGTACACGAAGGTGACTCCGCCGTTTAATCAGCGTCTGGATTACCGTTTCGGCCAGCCGGTCTGGGTGGAAGACGAGCACCTGGACCTGGAACACCACTTCCGCTTCGAGGCACTGCCGACACCCGGGCGGGTCAGGGAACTCTTGTCGTTTGTCTCGGCGGAACATTCCCACCTGATGGACCGGGAACGTCCGCTGTGGGAGTTTCATCTGATTGAAGGCCTGGGGGAACGGCAGTTTGCGGTGTATATCAAGGTGCACCATGCCCTGGTGGATGGTGTATCCGCAATGCGGATGGTCACCCAGATGCTCTGCCAGGACACCGGCGAGCGGGACATGCCGCCGATCTGGGCCATGCCACCACGCCCGGAGCGTGAGAAGGATGATGGCGGCCCCTCGCTATGGCGAAGCATTGGCCACCTGCTGGGTGAATCCGGGAAGCAACTGGGTACCGTGCCCACCGTCGCCCGGGAACTGCTGCGAACCATCAATAACGCCCGCAAAGACCCCGCGTACTCCTCCATATTCCACGCGCCCCGCAGCATTCTTAACCAGAAGATCACCGGCTCCCGACGCTTCGCCGCACAGTCCTATGACCTCAGCCGGATAAAGGCAGTGTGTAAAATCTACGGAACCACGGTGAATGATGTGGTGATGGCCATGTGCGCCACCGCGCTGCGCAGCTACCTGATGAACCAGGACGCCCTGCCGGAAAAGCCGCTGATCGCCATGGTGCCGGTGTCCCTGCGCAAGGATGACAGCTCCGGCGGCAACCAGGTCGGCGTTATCCTCGCCTCACTGCACACCGATGTCACCAGCCCGGTGACACGACTGATGCAGATCCATGAGGACGTGAAAGCCGCCAAGGACCGCTACGCCGACATGTCTGCGGAAGAAATCATCAACTACACCGCCCTGACCCTGGCGCCGGCGGCGTTCAATCTGCTCACCGGCATGGCACCGAAATGGCAGACCTTGAACGTGGTGATTTCCAACGTTCCCGGCCCGCGAGAGACTTGCTACTGGAACGGCGCCACGATGGA
Organism: Marinobacter sp. L-13; assembly: GCF_056857715.1. Taxonomy (NCBI): domain Bacteria; kingdom Pseudomonadati; phylum Pseudomonadota; class Gammaproteobacteria; order Pseudomonadales; family Marinobacteraceae; genus Marinobacter; species Marinobacter sp. L-13. The sequence goes on along the minus strand of NZ_JBSXNQ010000068.1, from coordinate 262,474 downwards.
CGGCATGTACCCGGTCTCCATCGCCATGGATCGCCTGGCCCTGAACATGACCCTGACCAGCTACGGCGACCAGGTGGAATTCGGCCTTATCGGCTGCCGCCGCACGCTACCCAGCCTGCAGCGGATGCTCGACTATCTGGAAGAGGCCCTGGTCGAACTGGAAACCGCCGCCGGCCTTTAGGCAAAACCGATCAACCGAACCGGCGTTCTTCGTTCCGGATGGAAATCTGGTTGTTCAGGGTCCAGAAGTCATACAGCACGCCGATCAGGAACAGGCCGCCGGTAAACAGGTAGATGATGCCGGTAATCCACTTGCCCATGTACATCCGATGAATCCCGAACACCCCCAGGAAGGTCAGCAGGATCCAGCTTATGTTGTAGCTGACCTCACCTTCCCGGAACCGAAGATCCGCCTCCCGGTCCATGGCCGGGATCAGGAACAGGTCGATGATCCAGCCGATGAACAGCAGCCCCAGGGTAAAGAACCAGATGGTGCCGGTAACGGGTTTGCCGTAGTAAAACCGGTGTGAGCCCAGGAATCCGAAGATCCAGAGCAGGTAGCCGATCAGTTTGCTGTGGGTGTCTGGGCGTTCTGTCATATCCGTTCTCATCCTTCTGGATTCGTAGCCGATTTACACTATAGACCCAGCCTGCATGTGCTGGGGGCTGGCCGGGGGGAAGGAATATTTTCCCTCGGGAAAAACAACTCGCTTCGCTCAGACATCTTTTTCCTGTCGGGAAAATATTCCTTCCCCCCGTCCGTCGAACCATTGTGGCATAGGATTAGAAAAACAAATTAAGAACGAGCAATAACTCTTCTGACGGCATTCTCAGCTGTCAGCAGGGCGTGGGGTGGGGCATAAATTTTTCGGGGAAAAAGATGTCTGAGCGAAGCGAGTTGCTTTTTACCCGAAAAATTTATGCCCCACCCTGCGACCACGCTCCAAACCAAGAGGCCCAAAAAATCAGGGCCCAACCTCTGGGGCAGGATCCGGACCACCCTCGCGAAACTCGCTGGCCGACTTGCCGGTCCACTTCCGGAAGGCGCGGCTGAAGTTGGAAAGGTCGGCATAGCCCAGCTCGTAGGCAATCTCGCTGACCGATTGGTTGGTATACCGGAGCAGCTGGATCGCCCGGTCTTTCAGCACCGATTCGACAATTTCCCGATAGCTGGTATCCCGGTCCGCCAGCCGGCGTTTCAGGGTGCGCGACGAGACGCAGAAGCGTTCGGCCATGGCTTCCAGTGACGGCAACGGCCCGGGCATCATTCGGAGCATGTTGCGGATCGCCAGGACGATATCGCCCTGTTCCTTCAGCGCCTTCTGCAGCTCGAATTCGCATTGGTCCCGGGCCATTCGGGAGGCTTCCGCATCGGCCAGGCGCATACGCACATCGAGAAGCTCCCGGGGGAACACCATCATTTCGTCGGCCTGGCCGTACTCGAACCGAACCGGAAGCTGGTCGGCAAACCGCTGGTACCAGGGCGGCTCCGGAGCGCTCAGGCGAACGGTGACACCCGGCAGTTTGCCGTCTTCCAGGGCAAAGCCGTGTTTGGCGGCGTCCTCGCGGTCCAGGAGCTGTTCGGTCAGCAGAATCAGGGTGGCGCTGACGGTCTCGGCCAGAAACGGGTAGAGGCCGGGCACTTCGAATTCGGTGCAGAGTTTTACCAGTACCTGATCCCCCGCTTCGGACTGGCTCATACTGAGAAACGGCACCCGCAGGTGCAGGTATCGACGCACAGAATCCAGGGCATCGGCAAAGGTGGGACTGGTTAGGGCCGCGAAGCCCAGGGTGCCGTGGATTGTCAGCCGCAACTCCCGGGCCAGCATAAAGCTGAGACCGTCCTGACCGGCCAGGTTCACGGCCCGCTTGGCCAAGATGATGGCATCAGTGACAAACACCCGGCTGTCGTTAGACTTGAGATCTTCCGGGGTGAAATCCAGGCCTTCATAGAGTACTCGGTCGTTATAGCCCAGTTGCCGGACGGTCTCGGCCAGAACCCGCAGGTAAGCGCCCGGCACCAGGAACAATCCCAGCATCTGCCGTTCTTTGTCCGGACCAGTTGCGCTCATTGGCATTCCTTATTATTGAGTTGGCTGAAGCACTTGAACTGACTCTATCAGATGCCTCCCGCCGGAACAGTGGGGCCCGGCACACCCGGGTCGCCGTCAGCCTGGCCAATCAATTTCCCGCCAGTGTCCCATCCTGATCGACTGACGTCCCCTTTGCGCCTTCCTACCCGGCCTTGACTGCCACACACTGGAGCCATGACATCAGCCAGAGTGAGGAGTACACACATGCTGAGCAACAAAACCGCAGAAAACAAAACGGCGCCGGTTACCCGGGCCTCCAACACACCGGACAACGTCACCATCACAGCCCAGCGCATGGGGTTTGAGTTCGGTGAGCAGGTGCCCCGTTACTGGGTCGATAACAGCTACACCATCAGCCACATCATGAATGCCCTCTCGGTCCTGTTTCCGCAGGGCGAGCAGTTCTTCGTGGATTCGGTAAGAGCGTTCCGGGACCAGATCTCCGATCCCAAACTAAAAGAGGAGATACGCGGGTTCATCGGCCAGGAGGCCATGCACTCCCTGGAGCACATCGCCATGAACCAGCACGTTCGTGACCAGGACATGCCGGTGGAAGAACTGGAAAAGCATCTGGAGGTGGTTCTGGGGATTGCCAAGAAGCTGCCCAAGCGTCACCAGCTGGCCATCACCTGTGCCCTCGAGCACCTCACCGCCATGATGGCCGACATGCTGCTGGAGCGTGACGATGTGCGCCAGGACATGGATGAATCCATGCGCCCGCTGTGGGTCTGGCACGCCATTGAAGAAACCGAGCACAAGGCGGTTGCCTACGACGTTTTCCAGGCAGCTGGCGGCACTTATGCAGAGCGTGCGTTTTATCTTATGTTCAGCACCGCCGCACTGGGCGTGATGAGCACCTATTTCACCAGCCGGATGATGCTCAACGACCGCAAGAACTTCTCTCTTGTAGACACGGCTACGGGTCTCTGGCGCCTCTGGGGCGTAAACGGCACCTTCTCAAGTCTGATTCCCACATGGCTTGAGTACTTCAAACCGGGTTTTCACCCCTGGGACCACGACAATAGCGATCTGATTGCCCGTTTCAAAGAGGAGATTCAGGCGCACATCGCACCACAGTACAAGAAAGGTAATCGCAGGACGCTTCAGTAAACCACGGAAGCAACTCCCAACCCTGAAGGGAAGCGGGTGGGGAGGTCTTTGTGCAGGGAAAATGATGTCTGAGCGTAGCGAGTTGCCTTTTCCCGGAAGAAAGACCTCCCCGCCCGATTCCCCACTTCCGGGTCAGGCATTCGGCTCAGCGACTCCGGATCGAATGACTTCTCCCTTCCGCCAAAGCCGCCATTCACCTGGCTGGTAAACATCCCACTTTTCATCTGTGGTCAGAGGTTCAGTAACGATCACGCTGACGATGTCGTTGGGCGTCGTTTCCGATTCGAAATCCACCGTTACATCCGCGTCTTTCAGACGAGCGGGACCAAACGGCGCCCTTCTGGTAATGCTGGCCATTTTGGTGGTGCAGTAGGTGAACAGCCAGTCGCCGTTGCTCAGCAGGAGGTTGAACACGCCCTGGCTGGCGTAAGCCTTCGATAAGCGCACCAGCCGCTCAATGATGTCGTCGGTGGGGGTGTTCCGGTCACAATGGCTGCGCAGGTGGTTGAGGATATCGCAGAACAGGGCTTCGCTGTCGGTGGTGCCGACCGGCTCGTAGAAGCCCGGATTTGAACGGAAGCCGGAGAGCTGGCCGTTGTGGGCGAACACCCAGTAGCGACCCCAGAGTTCGCGCATGAAGGGATGGGTGTTGGCCAGGCAGGTGTCGCCGACGTTGGCCTGGCGAATGTGGCAGATGGCCACTTCGCTTTTTATTGGATGAGTCTGGACCACTGCGGCGATTCGGGAATTGGCGCTGGCATCGGCGTCGTGGAAGGCCCGTACGCCTTTGCCTTCGTAAAAGGCGACGCCCCAGCCGTCCTTGTGCGGGCCGGTCTGTCCACCCCGACGGGTCAGGCCGGTAAAGCTGAAACACAGGTCAGTGGGGGTGTTGGCGCTCATGGCCAGTAATTCGCACATGGGTTACGTCATTCTTGCCGGAGGATGTCTGCCACAAGAATAACGTAATCAACTCGCTTCGACAGTGAGAATCTCAAGCTGGCGGGGATTGTGGCCGGCGCCGACCACACAGTTACGCCCCGCTCGCTTGCCACTGTAGAGCCACCGATCGGCAACCCGGAACAGGCTTTCGGCCTCGCGACCATGGTCTGGCCACTGGGCTATCCCGAAGGAGGCAGTCACCCGGATGCGGGCTTCCCCGTAGGGCAGTTCAAGGTCAGATATCCGCTGGCGCAGCTCGTCCATCAGGACAAAGGCATCCGCCGGCTTCACATCTCTCAGAATCAGGCCGAACTCCTCGCCACCCAGGCGGCCGACAAAATCGGTGCTCCTCAGCCGTTCGGTCATGCATCGGCTGATGTTTTTCAGAACAAAGTCTCCGGCCTCATGGCCCAGAGTGTCGTTAACGACCTTGAAGTGGTCAATATCCATCACCACCAGCGCAAAACCGGCTCCACTGCGATCGCACTCGGCAATGGTGCGATTCAACGTACCCTGGAAGTTGCTGCGATTGGCGAGGCCGGTCAGTGCGTCAGTCTGGGCCATGTCCACCAGGCGCTGCTCGGACTCTTCGCGGCGCACCTCATACAGGTGAATGAAGGCCAGCATCAGTGCACCGCACAACACCATGTTGAGCAGATCGATCATCGCGTGGGGGCTGCCGACCTGGCCAAGGTGAATGTAATAGATAACGCCCCCGACGAGCATAAAGGGTGCGCTGAGAATCATGCCTTCTTTCTTGCCAAGCAACAGGTAGGCGAGAACCGGCATCATCAGCACCCAGACGAAAGCGGACACCGAGGCTTCCGGTAACAGCATGATCACCAGGAAGAACGCGAACAAAGGCACCAGATAGGCATAGACCCACTGCTGCAGATGAGGAGTGGATTTCAGGCGCCAGACGCCGAAAAAAAGCAAAGTGCTGGCAAACAGCTCAGCAACCGCCACCCATGGGTAGCCATTGAGAAACTGCAGGCAAGCAAAAATCACCAGAGCCGAGCCGGTGATCAGAAAAAGCAGCCGCATCAGTGAGCGGCGATGGCTGTCGCGCAGACCCGAGCGGCTCTGTTCCAGAGTGGCCCCCAGGTCAGAATGGTGAGGCGTATTCATGCTGACTCTTCCTTGGATCAGCTTCCGAGTATAGCCCCGAAAAACTGTTTGTAAAACGTACAGCGAGCCCAAGCTTCAGGCCCGCCGCACGCATCGAGTCTTCAGATATAGAGGTTCTTGCGGGAGAAACGCTCCACCAGCGGCTGGTAAGCAGAACCCAGCAGGCGGTTGATCGCATCAATACCCCAGGCGTCCGGGCCCACCAATATGCGGGACTCATTCTTGAGGATGCCTTTTACAATGATTTCTGCGGCTTTCTCGGGCGTGGTCATGGCGAGTTTATCGAAGCCTTTACGCTGGGCGACGGCGTTCTCGGACTTGCCCATGCGCGCTGCATTGACAATGTTGGTGCGGATACCACCAGGATGCACACAACTCACCGCCACCGGCTGGTTCTCCAGCTTCATTTCCTGGCGCAGGGCTTCGGTGAATCCTCGCACCGCAAACTTGGCGGCGTTGTAGGCGCTCTGCTTGGGCACTCCAATCAGGCCAAATACACTGGAAACGTTCACCACATGGCCATCGCCCGAGGCAATCAGATGGGGCAGGAAGGCCCGGGTACCGTGAGCAACCCCCCAGAAATCAATGTCCATGACCCATTTGAAGTCTTCGTCGGTCATCTCACGGACCGTGGCAGACAGGGCAACGCCCGCGTTGTTGATGACCAGATTGACCTGACCGAAATCTTTCACAACCTCCTCCGCATGGGCAAAGATGGCATCGCGATCAGACACGTCCAGCCGGTAGGTTTTTACATCAGCGCCGCTTAGCGCTGCAGCGGTTTCGGCCAGGCCTGACTCATTGACGTCGGACAGCGCCAGTCGGCAGCCCCGGTCCGCCAGCGATTTGGCGAGCGCGCGGCCGATACCCGAACCGGCACCGGTAACAACGGCAACTTTGTTCTTCAGATTCTTCATGGTCACAGACCTCTTAATTGTAGGCACATCAATTAAAGCAGATACTCTAACAATTGCCTGCTTGCGGGATATGGCTTTAGTGAACCAGGCCACATGGCATTCCGGCCACCCTCTGACGCGGCACCCGGTTTCCGGTACAATCCCTTGCCGTTGGCCGGTGCACGACACCGGCCCTCTACCTCCCCCGAATCTGTGGATTTTCTGTATGGAATGGAGTCTTACGCATTTCTGGCTGATCCTGGCGCTGGTGCTGGGCCTGGCTGAACTGGCCTCAGGTGTCCTGTTACTTCTGGCCCTGGGCATTGCGGCCGCGCTGACCGCCTTGCTGGCCTTTCTGGGAGCACCATTCGAATGGCAGCTGGCCGGTATGGGGCTGTTCTCGGGAATTCTGGTACCTGTCGCCATTCGCTGGATCCGTCCGCGCTTCTCACCCAAAGGTGTGGCATATGGCACAACCGGTACCGGCGTGGAGCAAGGCCGGCGTTATCAGACCCTGAAGCGGGATTTCGATGGAGCCACAGGCATCAAGGTCAATGGCGATTTCTATCGCCTGCGAGTGACTGACACCGGAGAAACCGACCTTCCGGAAGGAACCGACGTCATTTTCAAACAGTTTGACGGCACGACCGCCGTTGTTGAGACGATCACACACAAGGAACAGTAAGCATGGAACAGTATCTTTCACCCGGGCTGATCATCAGCCTGATTCTGGTCGCTATTGGCATCTTCATCATCGCCAAGGGTCTGGTCATCGTGCGCCAATCCGAGGTTATGGTCATTGAGCGCCTCGGTTCGTTCAACCGGATCCTCGAAAGCGGTGTGAACATCATTATTCCCTTCATCGAGCGCCCACGGCCGATCACCATGATCCGCTACGTACGCATGGGTGAGGATTATCATCCGGTGATGAGCGACGAAACCCGCATCGACCGCCGGGAAACGGTCATGGACTTTCCGGGACAGCCCGTGGTGACCACCGACAACGTGACGGTGAAGATCAACGGCGCCCTCTACTACCAGATCATCGACCCGCGCCGGGCCGTGTACGAAGTGGCCAACATGAGCCAGGCGGTGGAAGTGCTGGCCAAGACCACCCTGCGCTCGGTGGTCGGCAAGATGGAACTGGACAAGCTGTTTGAATCCCGCAGCGAGGTGAATAACGCGATCCAGGCCGAGATGGAAGAGGCCGCTTCCAAGTGGGGTGTAAAACTCACCCGGGTGGAGGTTCAGGACATCAGCATGCCGGAAGAAGTGGAAGAAGCCATGCGATTGCAGATGGCTGCGGAGCGGAAACGCCGGGCCACGGTCACCGAAGCCGAGGGTGAAAAGTCAGCAGCCATCGCCATGGCCCAGGGTCAGCGGGAGTCCGCCATCCTCAACGCCCAGGGCGACAAGGAATCGGCCATTCTCCGGGCCCAGGGCGAACAGGAGTCCATCCGTCTGGTACTCAGCGCCATGGGCGACTCCGAGGAAAACAAACAGACCGTCATTGGCTACCTGCTGGGCCAGAGCTATATCAAGGTTCTGCCAAATATGGCGAAAGAGGGAGAGCGGGTGTTCGTGCCCTATGAATCCTCAGCGCTGCTGGGTTCCATGGGCATGTTCCGGGAACTGGCCGGCAGCCCCGAAGACACCGTTCGCCAGCACTTGCAGCGCGATGGCTTGCGTGGCGGACTGGTTGGCTCGGCCGGTAACAGTTAAGCCCTGAAAGCTTTCACCCCAGCAGGTTGTCCAGGGGTTGCTCGTAACTGGGGGCAAACACCTTCAGGAAATAGGCAACCTCTGACAGCCCGTCTGCGTCCAACCGCTGGCGGATCTGCCGGGCGGCCGGCTCGAATTCCTTGTTGCCGGCCCGGATCTCCGCCTGGCACTTGAGCCACGCCGAGAGCCTGTCGGCGGCCTTGATCAATTCCCGGTCTTCGGCCGGTAGCTGAGACTCCCGAACGTAGGGCGAAAAATCCTCCCGCAAATCCTCCGGTAACAGCGCCAGCAGCTCGGCCTCGGCCTTGTGCTCGATGTCCCCGAACGCCTCACGCATCACCTTCGAATGGTATTTCACCGGTGTTGGCATATCCCCGGTAATTACTTCCGTCGCATCATGGTAAAGCGCTGCCGCTGCAATGCGGTCGGCGTTCACCTGGCCGCCAAAATGCCGGTTGCGGATGATGGCAAGGGCGTGGGCGAGGGTCGCCACCTCCCAGGAATGGGTGGCCACATTTTCCTCAATGGCATTTCGCATCAGCCCCCAGCGCTTGATCCAGCGCAGGCGGGAAACATAGGCGAAAAAATGGCTGGCAACGTTACCCATCACTTACAGACCTGTTTTGCATAAGTTCATAATCTTTTGCTTCAGGTGCACAAAATCCCCGTGCTATTCTGAATGCGTATTCAATTGTTACATAACCGGGGATATCGTGTCCGCTGAAGCCCATATTCGAAGATTAATGGCCATTCTTGTTGCGGCTATTATGCTGGCAACGGCGCCGGTTCGGGCAAACGAAACCGAAATCACTGTGGGCGTTTACCACTTTCCCCCGATCGCCAGTGTCAATTCCGATGGCAAAGTCGAGGGCTTCCTCGGGGGACTGCTGGAGGTGCTTGAGCAGATACACCCGGATGTCTCATTCCATATCATCCACACCTCCCCCAAACGCCGCCACCTGGATTTCGATGCCGGTCTCTACGACGTCATCTTCTTTCAAAGCCCTGACTGGGGTTGGACAGAGAAGGATGTGGACATTACCCGCCCGATCCTGGCCGACGAGGAACTTTATGTCGCTCTCAAGAAACCCGGCAGAGACTCCTCATTCTTTAACGACCTGCGCAACCGATCTATTGTGGCCATTTCCGGCTATTACTATGGTTTTACCGGGTACGAAACTGACAACTCCGTGCTGGAAGAAAAATTCAATATCGAGTTTTCCGACAGCCACACGCGCAACATGAATCTGATCAAGGCCGACCGGCCTTCTGTTGCCGAGGTTGCCATCATCAGCCGTTCTTACCTGCAGAAACATTTTGCCCAGCACCCGCAAGACCGGGACAAATTGCTGATCTCGAACGAGCCGGATCAACGCTACCAGCTCAGCATCATTGCCCGAAAGGGCGGCGCCCCGAGTGCGGACGAAATGCTTCGACTACTGGCGCCACTGGTGGACGACGGCCGCTACCGGCAACTCGTTGAAAACTGGGGCCTGCGGTTGCCAGCGGGCTTTCTGACCAGCTTCGAGGCACCCTGACTTCATCGCACGTCCAGGTTGAACGCCACGATAACGTTGCCCTCATCACCCACTTCCGCATTGCGGGCCGGACTCAGAAGGAACAATTGATCGGCAGGGACTCCGTGGGTTTGCTGCATGATGTTACGCAAGCTTTGGCCTCGCGAGGATGCCAGATTTCTCAATGCCTCCGGCGCAAGTGACCGCTCACCGGCCAGGTAGGCTTCCCGGGCCTCCTGCCATGCCTCCTCCGACAGGTCCTGCTCACCACTTGCAGTCAGTTCATCACGCAACAGGGCAAGGCCATCTGCCTGGGACTCAACGTTGCCACGTATGTTCAGCAACAGGTCCGGCCGGTCCAGCAGCGCGTCTGCCAGAGCGGCCAGCTTTTCCGCCTCGCCTTCGGCCAGTTGGATACTGCCGGGGATAAACCTCACCTTCCCGAGCTCCTCCCCGCTCAGGCCGGCGAGCTCGGCAATCGAGCCGAGCATACTGAACGGTGAGGCCGCTGCCTTGGCCAGAAGGTTCACGAACGCCCGCATCACAACTTTTCCGACGCTGAAGTCCGGGTCAGACAGGTCGCCGCTGATGGGCAAGTCGACTTCAATCACTCCCTTACTGTCCCGAAGCAGCGCGAGGCCGAGTTTTACCGGCGCATTAACGGCCTGATCACTGGCGATGGCCGAACCCAGCTCGAGACGATCCATCACCACCAGATTGGACGCATCGATCCTGGATCCGGCAATTTCATAATCAAGATTCAGGTTCAGCTTGCCACTGTCCACGCCATAACCCAGGTAACGACCAAAGTAAGGCGAAAGCGCAGGCAGGGACAATTCCTGCATATTCAGTTTCAGATCGCTGACATCCTCGGTACCAAGGGTGCCAATGGTGCCTTCAAAGTCCAGGTCCGCCACGCCGCCGACCCGGCCCCGGATAGAGACCTTGCCCTGTTGTGGGGAAATGTTGCTGAGGCCTGTCACGCTGCCGTTCAGCTCATCAAACCAGGTGGTAAACGCCGGCGCCAACGTGCGGTCGGTATACGCCAGCTCGCCATTTTCCAGCATCAGCTGGCCAATACGGAAAATGAACCCCGGCTCGGAATCCTCCCCCTGCTGAGCATCTGCGGTCGCCTCCTGCTGACCACCGGCCGCTGGCGCTTTGGCGATCCGCTCGACGTTGTGGATATTGTCGGTATTGCGGACAACGTTGATGACCGGCTGGGCCAGGGTCACCGTTCCTATTTCCAGGCGTGCCGGATACACGTTGTATTCAATAGGTGCCAGGCGCAGAGTTTGCCAGGAAACCAGCGAACCAGAACTGTCGGGCAGCTTCAGATCCAGACCGGCCACTTCCGCGGTGCCGCTGAAGGTGCCCGTGAGAGGCTCCTGCTGCCCATCCAGATCAAGGTTGCCGTCAACGCCCAGAGTGCCGCTGGTAATGGCGAGGTTGGCGCCTTCCTGAACGTAGGGCTCAAAGGCGGCCAGAGCGATGCCGTTTCCGGAGATGGCGGCTTCCAGGGTAAACGGTGCAGGTGTCAGCTGGCCGTTCAGTGACAGTTGGCCGCCACTGGCCAGGCTTCCGGTTATTTCGTAAGAGACCGGTTCTTCAAGTAGATGGCTCAGTGGCCCGATGGATGCGGAAAGCTGCTCTACGGCAATTTCAGTCGCTGTCGCCGGTTGACTGTCCTGCCAGAGAATACGCCCACCGGAGAGCGCGACGCCCGCCACTGACCAGCGGAATGGCTGGCCGCCGGTAGACGCTTCGCCGCCGCCCTCCGTCTCACCGTTGTTGGTGGCCAGCGGCGCCAACCAGTCAATCTCTCCGTTTGCGCTCCTGGCCACGGCCACATCGAGCTTGTCCAGAGAGACCTGGCCGATACGGATTTCGCGGCCATTCAAGTCGAACCCGACAGCATCCACAGAAAGCTCAGCGTTGGTCAATCTCGCCTGCTCACTCTGTTCATCCAGAGCGACGGCCAGATTCTCGAGTTGCAGCTGACCGTTGGCCGTCTCCAGGAAAAAGCCGTCGCCGGCCTGGATTTCATAGTCGGAGCTCAGGGTGACGCTGCCACCACGCAGATCATAGGGAAAGAAAGGAGCCAGGAAATGAGCCAGGGTTTCATAGCCCACCGATGACACCTTGAGCGTGCCGTTCGAGTAGAACGGGGCGACGCTCAGATCACCCTGCCACTCGATGGTCTGACTGCCCAGCGCCGCCAGCAGGGAGTAATCGCTGTCCTGCCCCTCGCGACGCCAGGTGGCCAGATCACTCAGGGTAAGATCCATCGGGGTAATCCGGAACTCGGCCATGTCCGCCTGGGTAAAATCCCGGAACAACATTTCGCCGCCGTTGAGTTCAATTTTCCCGAAGTACAGCCGGGGTGGCGCCGCCGCGTCATCCGATTGCGACGCTTCAGGCGCTGGTTCTGCAGGTCCCGGGTTGGCCGCCTGCCAGTCTCTCGCAAAATTGACGCTGTAGTCCTCCAGCAGATCCACCCGAACATAGGGCTCATCCAGCTGGATGGCTTCAAACCCGGCAATACCCCGAACCAGCTGGAAAAAGTTCATGTCCAACATGAGCCGGTCAAAGGCAACCACCTGCTCACCCTGGGGATCGTTGGCCGACAGACCCAGCGCCTCAACTCGAAGGGTGAACGGGTTGGTTCGGATATCAGTGATTTCTGCCTGCCAGCCCATACGCTGGTCCAGCTGCTCGGGTACCAGACGCTCCAGCCACCAGGGAAGTAGCAGGAAACCGGCCAGGGCATAGAGGATGAAAAGCACCAGGAATCCGATCAACAGATTCCTGGGCATATGACTGCGTTTACGGCTCTGGGCCACGGACATCTCCTTCTAAACGGCGGATTCCCGGGGCAATCTTGCCCACCTGCCTGTTCACAAGGATAGTCGTCCCAGAGGCTGTTTGTCAGCTGTGACGGTTATGACCCGGCATCACTAACTCCGGGTCGGCGGCCATGTTCGCAAATTCGCCGATCTCATTGAGGTCTCTGGGTACCATGGCAGCCCGCACCAACTTGCGGGTCGAATTGCCGGTTTTCGGATAGGCCGCCTGGCCGGCGCGCCAGGTAACCGGCATTGAAGGCGTGCCGATACGCTGATCAATCTGCCGCAACCGCTTGTACATGAAGGCATGCTGGCTATCTTCATGATCTGGCACCAGGGCAAAGAAGGCGCTGGCCGAGTATCGGGCGAGAAACACCTGATCCGACATCTGATCACGCAATGCCTCGCTGATTTCCCTGACGACCGCGTTCAACGACTCATCACCCATTCCGGTGGACAGTTCACGGAAGTTGGCGATGTCGAGGTAAATCAAGGCAAACGGGTTGCCGCGGTCGTTGTCCCGGGCAAGGATATCCAGCAGGCGTTGTTCCAGCGCTGACCGGTTGGGCAGGCCGGTAACGGCATCGGTAAAGGCAAGCTCTGCCACCCGTTTATCCTCTTCCGCCTTGAATGCCTCAAGTGCCCGCTGATGTTTTACATCCAGAACGGTCACAACCAGGGCCACGGCCAGCATCGCAATGCAGAAGACTGCCAGGGGTATTCCCATCCAGTTCCCCCGCAGGCCGTTGTCAGCTGCAGGCACGGCGCCCTCCGGAAAGGTCATCGCCATCATGCCCGTGTAATGCATCCCACAGATTGCAGCGGCCATCACCAGGGCGGCCACGAACTGTACCGCCAGGGTGCCGGATCCGTCCATGCCCTGCAGTTTCCGGCAGAGGGCAAGCGCAGCTCCCGAAGCCACAACGGCAATCGCGATCGAAATCAGCAAAAATACGGTGTTAAACGTTGGCGGCGCTGACATGCGCATGGCATACATGCCCAGGTAGTGCATCACTACGATACCGCTGGCCATGGACAGGGTCGCACTGACGAACAGAGGGACTCCCAATTGTTTGCGCCCGATGATGTGCAGAGCCACACCGGAAGCGAGCACGGCTGCGAGCCAGGAAACCAACGTCATCATCACATCAAACGACATGGGAACACCCATCGGCATAGCCCGCATTCCGACGAAATGCATCGTCCAGACTCCGGTGCCCATCAGCAGGGCGCCGGCCAGTAGCCATTTCCGACGTTCGCCAGACTCCGCATTAACGAGTCTGGCACCAAAAAACAGAGCCGCATAAGCTGCCAATACAGCAACCAGAAAGGAGGCGACAACCAGGGGCAGATCATATTCGGACATCATTTGTGCAAACCTTTGTTTTGTGTGTGCGCGCGGGCCAGCCAGGCAGTTTGCCCAAACCAGACCCGCATCGGCGTCGAAGGAGATACGGGCCAGCTGTGATACAGGTCTCACTTTATTGTTGGGTTTATGTAACCGTTTCAGACATAAGCAGCGCTGACAGTGAACCCTGAACCCGATATGCTTCTGGCTCGTATTTCTCCCGGGGCGTTTTACGCGCAGGCAAGAGGACAGGTTATGGACATCGGCGATATGCGTCGTGATTTCGAGAGCGAGGGGCTGGATCGCGATGCACTGGACAATAATCCGGTGCAGCAGTTCCAGAACTGGTTTGAGGATGCCCGGGAAGCAGGCATTCTGGAACCCAACGCCATGTCGCTGGCGACCACGGGGCAGGACGGCATGCCAGATCTCCGCACGGTATTGCTGAAGTACTTCGACGACCATGGCTTTGTGTTCTACACCAACTACGGCAGTCGCAAAGCGAAGGAGATGGAGGAAAATCCGCAGGCGGCGCTTTTGTTCCCCTGGATCGGATTGAACCGACAAGTAAGGATCCAGGGTGCCGTTGAGAAAGTCAGCAAGGCCGAATCCCTGCGGTACTTCGCATCGCGCCCCAGGGGCAGCCAGATCGGCGCCTGGGTTTCCGAACAGAGCAAGGCCATTACGTCCAGGGGCCTACTCGAACAGAAGGTTGCCGAAATCAAGCGGAAGTTCAGCGAGGGCGAAGTGCCTCTTCCCAGCTTCTGGGGCGGCTATCGCATCGTGCCGGAGCGTATCGAATTCTGGCAGGGCAGGCCCAGCCGGCTTCACGACCGTTTTGAATATGTGAGGAAAGGCGATGGCTGGCTCATCCAGCGACTTCAACCCTGAATCCCGACCGTCGGTCTGGCTGTGTCACCAGACCGACGGGCCCGAAATTGCGCACCCGCACTGGCTGACTGACTACGAACGCCAGACAGCGAGCAAGTTCAGCGGTCCCCGGGAACGAGAATACCTTTCCAGCCGCTGGCTGATTCGTCAGGCCATCGGCAAGTCAGCGCAGATGGCACCGGACCTCTGCTGCCCGGTATCCGGGCGCCCTAATGCGTCCGGCACGCCCGAGGGCTGGCGACTGTCCCTCAGCCACAGCCAGGGCCTGTCTGCCTGCGCCACTCTATCAGGCTCCCCCATTGGACTGGATCTTGAACCCTGCCAGCGCCATGCTCAATGGCAGAAAGTAGTAAAACGCTGGTTCTCCCCCGTCGAGCAGGAGTGGCTGTTCCGCGAAGACGACTCCAACACCTTCCTCAAGGTCTGGACCCTGAAGGAAGCATGGCTGAAAGCCACGGGCAGGGGCATTGCCGGCAACCTGCAAACGCTTGAGGTGCGGAAGAATTTCGAGATCTACGGCGACCAGCCCGAGCAGGACTGGCAGGCGGCCTGTTGCTATATTGAAGGCTATCTGTTGACCGTGGTGTACCGTGGAAGCCGGCCCCTATGGCCGGAAATCACCCTACTTGAGCCGCCGCCACGGGACTTCGCCCTGGTGGATGCCGAGCCGATGGAGGCCTACTGGGAGCCACTGTTCCAACGCACGATTCGTCGAAAAAGCCCGTAACCCGAACCAGACACAAATAACACAGGCTATTGTATGGAGACCGCTGAACGCTGCCCCTGGTGTGGAAATGATCCGCTTTACGTGCACTATCACGACACCGTCTGGGGCCGCCCGGAGTACGACGATCTCGCCCTTTTCGAAAAACTCTGCCTGGACGGCCAACAGGCCGGCCTGAGCTGGATCACCATCTTGCGAAAACAGCACAATTACCGAGCCGCTTACGATGACTTCAATCCGGAAAAGATCGTCCGTTACGATGAAGCGAAGGTCGAGGAACTGCTGTCAGACCCGGGCATCATCCGCAACCGGTTAAAGGTCAGATCGATCATCAAGAATGCCCGGGGCTATCTGGATCTGCGAGAACAAGGTATCGGTTTCAGTGATTTTCTCTGGTCGTTTGTTGGCGATAAACCAATCCAGAACCATTGGCGCGCCTTCTCCGAAGTGCCGACCACAACCGCAGAATCCGAGGCCATGTCGAAAGCTCTGAAGCGGTCCGGTTTCACCTTTGTCGGCCCAACCATTGTGTACGCCTTCATGCAGGCGACCGGCATGGTGAATGATCATCTGGTTCAGTGCCCACAACACCGGGAATGCTATTTACTAAGCCAATGATCTCAATAGGCTGGGGGGTCGTAAGTTCTGGAGTGTTTGAAACCGCGGAGCTTTACTGTGCGAATCACTCTTGACCAACTCAGAAGCCTGCAGAGTCCGGTTATCGACCTGCTTGAGATCCTCTCGCTTGAGGGCCAGCACTACATGGCCCGCCTGAGTATGGACAACCAGACCCTGCTCCTCTCGGAAAAGAACGGAACCACCAGCCTTTTCCGGGGTGCCTGGCAGATCCAGGACACCCTGGCGTCGTTCGACATTCGGGAGACCCAGGTGGTCCACCCCTCCGCTTACCACGAAATGGTGGGAATGGAACCGACCGACGTTGAACCGATGCGAATCCGGGTGCAGAGGCAGAAACCGTGATTGCTGTAGCGAGACTAGCCATCCTTGTTGGCATCGCGGGGTTGATCCCGTTTATCGGCCTCTTGGCGGGGCTGTTTTTCATGCCGCAATACAGTGTGGCGCTTCTCGGCTACTTCTATCTGTACAGCGCAGGCATTCTGGCGTTTATGGCTGGCGTCTATTGGCCCATTGCCATGCAGCTGGACAACTGCTGCTACCCGTTGTCTCCACTGATGACTATGCTACTCAGCCAGGTCTTCTTTGTGGCCGCAGGGATAGGGCTACTTCTGCCTGTCAGTGGCCAGATTGTGTTGTATACCAGTGCCTATCTCGCCCTCTATCTGGTGGACGCCCGCTGGATGAAGGTCTATTGGCCAGCCTGGTATCTTCGCCTGAGACTCGTCCTCACCTCAGTCGTCCTGGTCTGTCAGCTTACAGCGGCAGCCTGGTTTCTCCTGCTGCACACTGCTCACTGAATTCTGAAGGGGAATGCGGGAGCCTGACGTAAATCAGGCTCCAAACGCATCTTCGGGGGATTCGTAACGACTCTGCAGCTTCTTCAGGGCAGTTTTCTCGATCTGGCGCACCCGCTCTCTGCTGATGCCAAGATCGTCGGAAATCACCTGCAGCGTTTCCGGTTCCGGCAGTCCCAGACCATAACGACGCGACAGAATGTCTTTCTCACGATCATTCAGCTCGCTGAGCATCGACTTCAGGGTGCGCTGCCGGTCCCTGTCCGACATCGGGTGATCCGGCGCCATCTGGTCGCCGGCGTCCAGGCTGTCTCCGAGGGTGACGGACCCGTCCTCAACAAGGGGAACATCGGTTGATATCTCCCGGGTCGCCAGCGCCCTTAACTCGCCGATCCTCGACGGGCTTGCCTCCATTTCGCGGGCAAGCTCCGATTGGGAAGGCGTCCGCCCAAGGCTCTGATGCATTCGCAGCGACACCTTGTGCAGCTGTCGAATTTCATCCACCACATTTTCCGGTGTGTGCACCAGCCGCGTCCCCCGCTGCAGGCAGCGTTTGACTTCCTCGCTTATCCACCAGTAGGCATAAGTCGAGAATCGGAAGCCCTTGGTGGGATCAAAACGCTCTACCGCCTTGATCAGACCGACGTTGGCGTCCTGGATGAGGTCAGACATAGGGATGCCGTGCTGCCCGTAACGGCGGGCAATATGCACCGCCAGACGCAGATTGCTCTGTATCAGCTTGCGACGACAAGCCGTCGCCAGATGAAAGGCCCGGCGACATCGAGATGAAAACGCACAGGCGTCTCCGAGGCTACCAATCACTTCCCGGAACGTCTGCGGAGTCTCCTCCGGCAGGGCCAGTTCGGTACTGATAATTCGGTAGCACAGTGTCAGTTTGCGGGAGAGGCGGCGTTCGGCCTCATCTGTCAGCAGTTCATACCGGGACGCATCCCTGAAGTACAGCCCGACCAGGGAATCCCTTTCACCATCGTTGGGCGTTGTCGGAGACGGTCCCAGCCTTTCGGTCGTTCGCATGGCTTAGGTACCGGTCAGAATTTACACCAAAGAATACGACGTGCTGTAGCTGATGGATTTACCGGGGCAGGGTCAGTAAAAACCCACAGGCGACACGGACGGTCGGCTGTGGGTATCGTGCGGGGAAGTTACAGAAACTCAGGCTGCGACGATCGCATACTCATGGTTGTGAGGCTCGATCAGAACGCCATGCAGAGCAACGATGGCTTTCTCATAGTCGTCCTCATCCACCACAAACTGGATGTCCACCTGACGCATGCACTGGTGCAGCGCAAGAATACTGATTTCCTCATCGGCCAGCGCCTTCACGGAACGGGCCAGAATACCCGGAACCTTCATATCGCTGCCGATGGCCGAAACAACCGCCACCTTCCGGGTGTTGATTTCGGCATTGGGGAACTCTTCCTTCAGCGCTTTGACCACCCGCTTGACGTGTTTCAGCGTGCTGCCCACATAGTGGGTAATGGTGTTGGCGTTGGTGTCCTTGGACATGAACCGAACCTTGAAACGGCTCAATACATCCAGAATACGGCGATCGGAGCCCGGCTCGCCCTGCATGTCCTGATCGAACACTTCCACGGCAAAAACGCCTTTGGCGCCCGCGATGATCTCCACCTGAGGCTTCTCACTGACGTAATCGCCGGTGATCAGCGTACCGGTGTGCTCCGGCTCAAAGGTGTTCATCACACGCAGCGGAATCTCGTTCTGGCGCATGCCTTTACCGGCACGGGGATGGATCGCTTCCATGCCCAGATTGGCCAGCTGGTCGGCCACGTCATAGTTGGTCCGGCCCAGTGGCACCACCTTGTCTGCGCCAACAATGTTGGGGTCGGCAGAGCTCAGGTGGTATTCCTTGTGGATAATCGCCTCCCGGGCCTCGGTGATTACTGCTACCCGGCTGAAGGTCATCTCGCTGTAACCCCGGTCGAAGGTACGCATCAGACCTTCCTTGCACTGGGCATAACCGGTCACGATCGGCAGCTCACGGGTGAGGTCCACCGCATCGAAGGCCTGCTTGAGCTTTTCGTCCAGCGGCAGCAACTCGTTATCGCGCCAGCCGGTCAAATCCACAAAGCGGGCATTGATGCCTTCCTGCTGGAGCTTCAGGGCGGTATTGAAGGCACTGTGGGCCTCACCAATACCGGCCAGCATTTCACGCACCGTCAGCAGATGTTCTTCCAGCTGGAACTGGCCATAGGAGCACAGGCGCTGCAGGTCGATGAGGCAGCCCCGAACACCTTCAATCCGGTCGGTGATAAACTGATCCGCCTGCTGCTTCAGCATCGGGTCTTCGAACAGCTCGCCGTTGATGTCGGTCAGGAACTTGACCAGCTTGGTGAGATCGTCACCCCAGGCCCAGTCAGACTCTGCATCCGCAAACAGGGCATAGACGCCTGGCTCACCGGTCTTCTTGTGTTCCAGCAGTTCATTGGTCACGCCGCCATAGGCAGAGACCACGAAAATGCGCTGGTACAGATTGTCCTTCTTGCGATTACCGATAATGATGTTGTCACGAACGGCCTCGTAGTTACTCATCGAGGTGCCGCCGATTTTCTCAACGGTATGTAGTTGGCTGGTCATAATCTTGCCTTTGCTATCCTGCAGCATGAATGTCCGGAGGTGCAGGCGTCTTACGACGCCTCGCTGAGCCCTTCCTGCATGATTTCGTCCACACTTTTTGCCAGCAGAGCAGCCCCTTTCTTGAGGTCTTCCTCGCTGGTTGTAAGCGGCATCAGGCACTTGATGACTTCATCATTCGGACCACTGGTCTCGATGATCAGGCCGTGCTCGAAGGCACGTTTGGTGATCGGGCCTGTGATGTCTGCGTGTTTTGCTTCAATACCACGCATCAAACCGCGCCCCTTCATTTTGAACTGACCGGGGTACTTGTCGCAAATCGACTGAAGGGCATCGCCCAGCACCTTGGTCTTGGCCTTCACCTCATTGGCAAAGGCATCGTCTTTCCAGTAGTTCTCGACAGCAGCGCGGGCAGTGATAAACGCCATGTTGTTGCCGCGGAAGGTACCGTTGTGCTCGCCCGGATCCCACACGTCCAGCTCCGGCTTGAACAGTACCAGGGCCATCGGCAGGCCATAGCCGCTGAGGGACTTGGAAACCGTTACGATGTCCGGCTTGATACCGGCAAATTCAAAGCTGAAGAACTCGCCGGTGCGGCCATTGCCCGCCTGGATATCATCCAGGATCAGCAGAATATCGTGCTTCTTGCACAGCTCCGACAGACCTTTCAGCCATTCCGCGCGACAGGCGTTCAGACCGCCTTCGCCCTGAACCGCTTCGACGATTACCGCCGCTGGCAGTTCAAAACCGGAGGAACCATCGCTCAGCAGTTTATCCATGATCGCCAGGGTATCGACATCGTCGCCCAGGTAGCCGTCATAGAACATGAAGTCGACATTGCCCAGGGGCGTGCCAACACCGCCGCGGTGATGCTTGTTACCCGTAGTGGCAACCGCGCCCATGGTCACGCCGTGGAAACCGTTGGTAAAGGAAATAATGCCGCTGCGGCCTTTCACCTTACGGGCCAGCTTCAGGGCCGCTTCCACACAGTTGGTGCCGGTGGGACCGGTGAACTGCATTTTGTAGTCCAGACCACGGGGATCCAGGATGTGCTTCTTGTAGGATTCCATGAAGTCGTGCTTGGCCGTGGTAAACATATCAAGGCCCTGGCTCACGCCGTCTGCCTCGATGTACTCAAGCAAAGCCTTCTTCAGGGTGTCGTTGTTGTGGCCGTAGTTCAGGGACCCGGCGCCGGCGAGAAAATCCAGGTATTCCTTGCCATCTTCAGTGTACAGGTGCGCGTTCTTGGCACGGTTGAAGATAACCGGAAACGCACGGCTGTATACACGTACTTCGGATTCAGTCGACTTGAAAATTTCCATCGTCTTGCCTCTTAGCATGTCAGGTTCGAGGTAGATGCGCGGTGGCTTATCAAAAACTGCTGATGGGGTAGCGATAGGCCTACCGTGCGTTGATTAAAGCCCTGTGACAGACCTACCTCAGTGGTCCGCCGGCTAATTCAAATCACAGCTTTACAGTCGTTCACAGCGCCGCAATCTTGTTGCAGGGCTGATCCAGGACCGCGGCCCTCAGGCTGGCTTCGTGAAAGGCCCTATGCGCAGCAAGAATTCGGAATCGTGCTTGCCGCCAAAGTGGGTCTCTTTCTCGAAATGCTCGTGGTAGGTGAGCTCGGCTCCCATATCACGGGCGAATGAACGGAACAGCGCCCATGAGGCCTCGTTGTCCTCGGTGATGGTTGTCTCCATATGGGTGACGTTCTTGCACGCATCACGGCCAACGATTTCTTTCAGCATCCGCTTGGCCAGGCCCTGTCCACGACCTTTCTCATGCACGGCCACCTGCCAGACAAACATGGTTTCGGGCTGTTGGGGAGGGATGTATCCGGAGATAAAGCCGACCAGATCGCCGTCCTTCTCCGCGGCCACGCCGGTTTCGGCAAAGTGGCTGCACTGCAACAGGTTGCAGTAAATCGAGTTGGGGTCCAGCGGCGGGCACTCTGCCACCAGCTGGTGGAGCCTGAAGCCATCATCTTTCACCGGTGTGCGAAGCGTGATGGCGGTGGTATTCGATCCTTCTGATGTCATAACGAGATCAATTCGTGGCAAAAAGTTAGTGTTGAATTATATAGACCACAAAATATATTTCAAGTACAGCTCAAACCCGCCTACGGCAAGGCTCCAGCTCACTCTTTCAGAATAGACCGGATTGAAGCATTCGCCAGTGACAAAATGGTTAAATTAGTGAAGGAAAAATCACATCATCGGCACTCAGTGAGGTGCCTTTCAGAATTCGGTTCCGATAGGACACAGCGGCAGGCGAGCCGACCGGCCACAACCGGTCAAACTCCGGCAACCAGGCCTCAAGTGCATAGGATACAGGCAGCAGAGACACATGCAGCCCATGCCGCTCAATTCCGGCAACCGGCTCAATGACGGGGCTGGACAGACCAATCCGGGTGATCAGCCCACGCGGGTCTGATTGCAGATTCCCCATGCCTGCGGAGCCATTGTTCACTACCACCCGATTCTGCTCACCCACCAACCCCGACCAGAGCACCGGCAGGCACGTGTGGGTTGAGGCAATGACATCGGCCCCCGACGCCAGGAACCATTGCGAGAGCTTGCCATCGTTACCCTCGACAAAAGCTTCGTGAGCCAACCCCCATCCGGCCAGGGACTCCAGATCCCCGTGCACCACCAAAACCTTTAGGCCTCCAAAGATCAGGCATCGATACCGCGGCAGCAAGGACAAGCGACGCTGGATATCCGGATGTTCCCCGGCAATCCCCTGAAGCCGCTCCATGATAAGGTTCGACCGCTCCACTACGCCCTGATCGACAAAATCCGGGTAGGCGCAACCGCATCCGGCACCGGCACTGGGATTCGCCAGCTCGAAATCCACATTCCCGAGACTGACCGTGTGATCCAACACCCGGTTATTGATGGTTCGGAACAGGCGATCGCTGGCGTTGAACCAGTTGAAGTCACCATTGAACACCAGCTTCACCCGGTGCCCCTGACGCTCCTCCGCCAGCGCCATCTGCTCGATTTCATCGAGGGCCCAGGGATTCCCGTAAAGCCCTCCAATGATATACAGCACGTCCTCGGAAACCGTGCGGGGATCCTCGCAAAGCGATTCGGCAGAGTACCGGTACGCCAACGGACAGCTGCGGCCTTCGCTCATCGGCTCAGGCCTCCCCCGCCGCCAGTGACCGTCCGGCAAGACGACGAAGCACTAAAGGCGTAAAGAAGCCAGCCGTGCAGATCAGGAAGCCATAGGCGTTCACGCCCAGCAACATGGCGTATTTGCCATCGCCAATGGCCCAGCTTGCTGGAATCAGCCCAACCGCAAGCAAGACCCCGAGCCCCAGGCCGGTCCAGAAACTCAGATGGAAACTCCACGGCGACCACTTGGTGAAACCGTAGAACAGGAACACCGGCGCCAGCCCCATGACCATCGTCCCGGAGATGGTCGTGGCCTTGAGGATATCGGTGCCGGCGAACATCGGCAGGTTGCCCAGGAAGGCAAAGATCACCATCACGACCGCACCCACCCGCATGCTCGGCAGCTTGTCAGAGGCACGTTGCGCCAGCCTGGGCAGATCTACCGCCAGCGACTTGGCCAGCGACGTGAAAGTGGAATCCAGGGTGGACCCCGCCGACGTCATCATGACCACGCTCATGAAGAACAACGCTGCCAGGCCCAGAGACTGGCCCACGGCAGCAGGCGCGTTGCCCATGGCCTCAATGCCGTTAAGACGGGCGTGAACACCCACCAGACTGAAGATAAACACCGCCACGAAGCCCAGTAGCCCGGCCACCACAAAGCTCTTCAGCATGGTCTTTTCCTTGTTCACAAAGCCCCGGTCGGTCAGCACCGGATCGTGGAACGGATAACTGAACAGCTGCAGCAAAGCCACCAACAGCAGGTCAAAACCGGCGTTGAGCCGGAACTCACCATTGGTCAGCAAGGCGCTGGTATCGTTGGCCGGAATGATCAGGAACAGCACCGCTCCCACAAAGAACACAAACACGAAAGCCTGAATCACATCGGTGAAAATCGAAGACCGCAGCCCACCCTTCAGGCTGTAGGCCAGAGTAAACACCGTAAACAGCATCGCCGCCGCGTAATACTCCCACTCACCGGGCAACCCGAAATAACCGCCCACCACCGCCGTATTACTCCAGACTTCGTTATAAAGCCGGATCAGAATCGCCGCCGCAAACGCCAGACTGGCCAGCCGGCCAAAGCGGGAGGTCAGAAAATCCTGCAGACTCCGCGCCCCGGTCTGGGTTCGGATCAGGTAAATCACATACCCCGCCACAGGAATCGACAGCCAGTAACTGGCATAGGCCAGACCGCCCACCACGCCATAAGCCGCACCCAGGTTCGCCGCATTGGTCACCGACTTGGCAAAGATCCAGCTGATAAAAATACTGGCCGTAAGCGACCACTGCCCCACCGGGTTACCCTGGTCATCGGCGCCTTTATAAAAAGAATTCGCGTTCTTGCTCCTGGGCGACAGCCAATACATCACCACGCCGTAGACCAGCAGGAATCCCCAGAACAGGGAGGCCTCTGTGAAGTTCATGTTTTCTTACCTTGTTCTTTGTCGTTTAATCCGGGGTTTTTCCCGGGTTTCTGGTTTGGGTGCCTTTCGGGACAGGCCGGTAGGGATTTCAAAAAAACGCCCGTGAACCCATCCATGGGGGGCTTGGTCGCGCCGTCCATGGCGCTCCACATTTTTTGAAATCCCTACCGGCCTGCCCCTTGTTCAACTTCCGTTCTGGTTTCCCCGGCGAAGGAGATAGCCAACAACCGAATAGCAAAGCCGTACCCGCGGTCTGGGTGGTGAGGTTATTTTCCCGCCAGGAAAAAGATGTCTGAGCGAAGCGAGTTGTTTTTCCCAAGGGAAAATAACGTCACCTCCCAGGCCGCCAATGACCAGCAATCAGTCCTGAGCGGCCCTACACCAGAATCAAGCCGGCGCCGAACAACTAGCCCCAAAGCGGTAACAGGAAAAACACCGGTGATGCCGCAACATAATGCGCTCATCCATACTCTCGGTCAGCGTCCCCCCCAGGTCATACTGCGGGTCATCGTCCACCAAAGTGCAGGCATACACCCGAACCTCATCGCCCTTCTTCACCAGCATCCGGGTATAGGTGCACATGAAATGAGAGCGAGCCTCCTTGGTCGGATACTTCTCCATGCAGGTCTCGGTAATCTCCGGGCTGCCGTCTTCCGAGCCTGGCGTACCCAGATCCGGAAATGCGGTGAATGCCAGGTTCTCCGGAATGCCCCACTCCCGGAAGATGTCACGGAACGCGGCTTCGACATCTGCCGGAATTTCCTCCGGATCGGTCTGGCGGGCAATGGACACCTTGAAGCCCTGATCGACCAGCCAGCGGATGCCCTGCAAGGCCTCATCAAAGCTGCCGTCACCGCGGTCCTTGTCGTGACGGGCCCTGTCCGGGAAGTCCAGGCTGACCCGGAAATGAATCGGGTAGGGGTTATCCAGCAAAGGCAGCACCTGATGCTGTCGCTTGTGCAGCGGCTCGGTGGCGTTGGTCAGCACGAAGCAGGGCCGGTGCTGGCTGGCGTAGTCCAGGATATTGACGAAGTCGCGGATCACAAAGGGCTCGCCACCAGTGAAGGAAAACTGCTCCACGCCCATGTCGATGGCTTCGTGGATAAACGGTTTTACGTCACTCAGTTTCATGCCCGGAATGCGGCCATCGCCGGGGTGCGATCCCTCCAGGCAAAACGGGCAGGCCAGGTTGCAGGCGGTGCCGGTGTGGATCCACAGCTCTTTGAGCTTGTCGGCATCGATGTAACCCCGGGGGTCGCCGTTGCGAGTGTGGGTCCAGCTATCACGGGCCCGGGGTTCCAGGACTTCAACGGCCGGAATTCGATTTTTCCGGGCCGGTCTGGCTTCAGTCAGGGGCATAGATGCTCCTCGGTGTATTCGTGTTTTTCCCACGGCGCCAGCCGTGCAGTTTCTCCAGCAGCTTCAGGATGCCTTCGGGGGCATGGGCACGCTTCCATTCGCCGGCAGCGTATTTCGCCGACTCGTTCCAGGTCGGGTACGGGTGAATGGTGCCCAGGATCTTGTTCAGGCCCAGGCCATGCTTCATGGCCAGGGTGAATTCGGCCAAGATTTCCCCGGCGTGGCTGCCAACCACCACGGCGCCCAGGATCTTGTCCTTGCCCGGCGGGGTCAGCACCTTGATAAAACCATGATCCTCATTCTCGGCAATGGCACGATCCAGATCATCCAGCCCGTAGCGGGTCACTTCGTAGGCCACGCCCTGCGCGGTTGCCTCGGCTTCACTGAGTCCCACCCGCGCCACTTCCGGCGAGGTAAAGGTCACCCAGGGCATTACGCGGTAGTCTACCTTGAAGCGCTTGAACTGCCCGAACAGACCGTTGACCGCCGCGTACCAGGCCTGATGGGCCGCCGCGTGGGTGAACTGGTATGGACCAGCCACATCGCCGCAGGCAAATACGTTCGGGTACCTCAGGCTCATGTCTTCCTCTACCGGTACGGTTCCGTTCGGCAGGGTATCCACACCAATCCGCTCCAGGTTCAGGCCGGCGGTGTTGGCCGCACGGCCAACAGCAACCAGAACCTGGTCGAAAGGAATGCGCACCCGCTCACCCGCGTGCTCGCAATAGGCAACTTTCTCTCCTTCCTCTATACGGAACTCGGCAGCAGCATGTTTCAGCCGGACATCCACACCGTCCGCCTGGAACTGCTTCAGAACCAGTTCGGAGACATCCTCATCCTCCTTGGCCAGCAGGCGTTCACCCATCTCCACCTGGGTCACCTTGCTGCCCAGTCGGGCAAAGGCATGGGCCAGTTCGGAGCCAATCGGACCACCGCCCAGCACCAACAGACGTTCCGGCTGCTCTTCCAGCTCCCACAGGTTGTCGGAGGTCAGCGGCTGCATGTCCTTGAGACCGGGGATCGGAGGTACGGCCGGCTTGCCGCCGGTGGCAACAACGATACTGCGGGCAGTCAGGCGCTCCGTGCGGCCATCGTTGTGCCGGACCTCAAGCTCCCAGGGCGACACGAAGCTGGCTTCACCGGCGATGCAATCAACACCCAGCTTTCGGTATCGCTCCGGGGAGTCGTGGGGCTCCACTTTGGCGATAACATCTTTGACTCGGTTCATAATGGTCTTGAACGAGCCTTTAACCGGCACGGACTCCAACCCGTACCGATTGGCATGGCGCAGGGTATCCGCGGCCTTGGCGCTGCGGATCAGGGCCTTGGAGGGTACGCAGCCGGTATTCAGGCAATCGCCACCCATCTTGTGCTTCTCTATGAGAGCCACCCTGGCTTTCACGGCTGCGGCAATGTAGGCGGAGACCAGACCGGCAGAGCCACCGCCTATGACCAGCAGGTTGTAATCGAAATGTTCGGGCTTCTGCCAGCCGGCGTACACTTTGCGGCGGCGGATAAAGCCCACCACAAATTTGGCAATCAGCGGGAACAGACCCAGTAGCGCGAAGGAGAGCAGTAGATCGGCCGAGACGATGTCGCCGGTGGACTGGATCTGGCCCAACTGGGTACCCGCATTCACATAAACAAAGGTGCCGGGCAACATGGCGATCCAGCTTACCAGCGCATAGGTGCGCAGCTTCATGGCCGTCAGGCCCATGGCCAGGTTGATCAGGAAGAAGGGAAATACCGGCACAAGCCGCAGGGTTGCAAGGTAGAAGGCGCCGTCTTTTTCAATGCCGCGATCCATCTTCGCCACGGTTTCGCCATACCGTTTTCGAAGCGTGTCTCGCATCAGGAACCGCGCCACCAGGAAAGCAAGCGACGCACCGATAGTTGAAGCAACGGAGACGGCTGCCAGACCGTAGAGATTGCCGAAAAACGCACCACCAGCCAGAGTCATGATGGTAGCGCCTGGCAGAGAAAGCGCTGTTACCACGACATAAACAACAACGAAGCCCAGCACCGCAACCAACAGATTATGATCGATCCAGTTACCGAGGGACTGTTGGTTTTGCTTCAGGTTCTCGAGAGTCAGAAGCTCGCTACCACCACTGGCAATAAACCCGACAACCACAGCCGCAATCAACGCGACCAGAATCCATTTCTTGAGTGTCATGAAATAATCCTTTCTACCTTGAACGTGATAACGAAGAGACACCCCAATCCCGGAAGTGTTACATCAAACCTTGGGCTCAGTGTTCGTTACCGGCTTACCGTTGTTGTACGTCGTTCGGCAACGCATTGTGTCAACGATTGCTCATGAATATCTAACAATTTGATTACACCGCCTACCGAATACGCCGGGAACTTATCGACCGATTTCCAAACTTACTGCTATTCTTGAACAATTGCTCATAAAAGGGAACGGTCATGACTGACTCAAGTCGGGAAAAGGAGATAGAACTGATTCAGGGCTTGAAAACGGGTGATAATGACTCTTTTCAGGAAGCAGTACGTGCCTACACCCCCGGCATGTTAGCAGTCGCCCGGTTCTATCTGGATCATTCCAGTGCAGAAGAAGCCGTTCAGGATTGCTGGGTTAAAGTTATTGATGCGATCCATGGCTTTGAAGGTCGTTCAGGTTTAAAAACCTGGTTGCACCGGGTTGTTGCCAACCGTTGCAAGAATCAGCTTCGATCGGCCAACAGGGAAGTCCCAACAGACTTTTCGGACATCCTGGAGCCAGAACTGGCCCATCGTTTTAACGCCAAAGGACGCTGGGAGTTGCCACCCAAACTTCAATTCCATGAATCCGCCGACACCCTGATGGAGAACGGCGCCCTCAGCGATTGCCTCGACAAACACCTCTCCTCCCTTCCGGAAACCCAGCGCTCGGCGCTGATGCTCTACGAAGCCCACCAGCATAAATCCGATGACGTCTGTAACATTCTTGACGTCAGTGCCTCTAATCTTCGTGTTCTTTTGCATCGAGCGAGGCAAAAGATCTTTCTGATGGTGGAGAATTTCCAGGAGACCGGCGAATGCTGATGTGCAGGGATCTCGCGGTAATTGCCAGCGACTATATTGATGGCGAGCTGCCTGTTCTCCAGAACATGTCAGTCAAAATGCACCTGATGATGTGCAAGGACTGCCGGACCTTTATCGGCAATCTGCGGGCAAGCACCGACATGTTAAAAGCACATTCCTCTGGCGAGGCAGACGAGGAGCTTATCCGCAAGATTGACGAACGGGTGGCCGAGGCGCTAAAAGAGGGTCCCCGCGATTCCACAAACCGAGGCCCGAAATGATCAAAGTCAGTGTGATGTATCCGAAAACCGCAGAAAGCACCTTTGACCTTGCCTACTACCGAGACACGCACATGGCGTTGGTCCGCGACAGGCTGGGCGATGCCTGCAAGCGCACAGCCATCGAATCCGGGTTGGCCGGCGGCGCCCCGGGAGAGGGCCCCACTTACATTGCCATGGGCCACATGTATTTTGACTCTGTTGCCGATTTCCAGACCGCCTTCGGCCCCCATGCCAAGGAAATTCTTGGCGACATCCCGAACTTCACCAACGTTCAGCCAACGGTCCAGATCAGCGACGTTATCGAATAATCCTTCAGGTCGGACTCACAAACCGGACATCAAGGATCTCCCATGGTCAGCAATCTCCCTCCCGAAAGAAAAGGCGCCATCACCGCTGCTCTGGCAGGCGGCTGGGTCGCAGACGCAGCCAGCCTGGGTTTGCACTGGCTCTACAACAGCGAGCGCATTCTGGAGGTGGGTGGACAGTCGCCCGAATTCCTGCCTCCACGAGCCGAGTACTACACAAAGGGATTCGGTTACTTCGCTCACGAGGGGAAACAGGTTGGCGATGTGAGTCACTACGGCGCAGCCACCGGCGTGCTGACCGACAGCTTACTGGCCACCAACGGCAATCTGGACATCCGCGATTACCAGCGCCGGTTTCGTTCGTTCTTTGGGCCCGGTGGCCAGTGGCGGGGATTCATCGATAACCCGACACGGATCACGCTGGAGAATTTCAATGCGATCGAGCGCAAGGCGGTCGAGGAGGCGCAGTCCGGCATGCCGGATGATCTTTCCGACAAACAGAAGCGGATTCTGGTGCAGAAGGTCATGCCCTACACCCGCCGTCTGAGCGGCAGCGCGCTTGCGCAGCCGGTGCGGGAGGCCATCAGCCTGACGTACAAGGAAAAGGCCATTCAGGACGCCGGCGTTCATCTGGCGGAAACCATCGACCGCAATCTGGTACCGGCGAGTGGCGCCGACGACATGCAGTTGCCTGCGGTGTCCAAGCTGCCGCCACTCGTTGCCGCCCATAGCGGAAGCACAAACCTCCTGGACGTTGTTGAAGCAGCCGTGCGGGTTACCAATCACAACGACGAGGCCGTTGCCTGGGCAAAGTGTGCAGCGGTGCTTCTGGACGGGCTATTCAGGGGCGAGCCTCTTGCCAAGGCAATGAATTCGGCCATCGACGAAGCACCCGATCAGGCGTCCCTCAAACGGGCACTTGAGAGCTCGGAACTGAACGGCGTTGCTGCCGGTGACACGTTTGGCCGCACCTGTTACCTGCAGGAAGCCATGCCGGTCAGCTTTCACATTCTGAACACGGCCCGGAGCTACACCGAAGCCATCCGCGCCAACATTCATTGTGGTGGTGACTCCTGCGGTCGAGCCTGGCTGATTGGCCCGGCCATGGCCGCCATGCACGGTGTTGGCGGTGAGAACGGCATTCCTCTGAGCTGGCTCGCCAGGGTAACGGATGCTGCGACCGTCTATCAGGATATCGAGTCGCTTGTGGGAAATTGAGAATCTGCAGCGGGCATCAGACCCTTCCATCCAGCTGCAGCCAGCGAGCCAGACGGGAATGTGGGCGATGCCGCAGGTAAAGGGGCAACGTGCTCATGACCAGCAATACCGT
Source organism: Marinobacter sp. L-13 (assembly GCF_056857715.1). Taxonomy (NCBI): domain Bacteria; kingdom Pseudomonadati; phylum Pseudomonadota; class Gammaproteobacteria; order Pseudomonadales; family Marinobacteraceae; genus Marinobacter; species Marinobacter sp. L-13. The sequence continues at coordinate 232,360 of NZ_JBSXNQ010000068.1, read as the reverse complement.
AGCTGCCGCTATAACGGTCAGGGTGGGGTTAAGCTCGAGGGTATGCCCCAACCCGGCAAACACAAAGGTCATGGGTAACATTCCAATAACCGTTGCCAAGGCGTAACGCCAAAGGTGTATCGCCGTCACTCCGGCGGCATAGCTGATCAGGGCGAAGGAGAACACCGGGATTAACCGGGTGAGGAGGACTGCAATAAACAGGAACCGCTGTGACCCTCTGGCCGAGAATACCGGGTTGTTTTCGAGCTTCTGCTGAACAGCATCGCGACCAAGCACTCGCGCCAGATAAAAGGCAATCAGCGAACCCGCCAGTGCACCGGCTACCGCGATTGCCGTTCCGTTGAACATTCCGTAAACCAGGCCGGACGCCGCACTGATCGGCAACGTGGGTATTGGCCCGACCACGACAGCAAGAACCATCAGGAGCATCAGTAATACCGGCCCAAGAGTCCCCTGACTGGCAAACCAGTCGGACAGCACCGTTGGTGCAAAGCTGGCAGGCATGCCCAGTTGCCGCAGCAGAAGCCAGATCATGGCCATCAAAAACGCGACAATGGCAAGAAAGGAGAGACGGAAAACCAGCGGCGATCGGGTCATCCGGCTATTCTACCCGCTCATCAGGTAACAGGAAGCACAGCCGGTGCCTCGATAAAATAAAAAGGGCCGGATGTCTTACCAACATCCGGCCCTTGGGCACGCTCTCTCAAGCGTAATCTGCGATCAATTTCGTGATACTTCGATTAACGCCAGCCCACACGGTCGAAGATCTTCACCGCTTCCGGATTGTTGGTGCCCAGTACGCTCACATTGATGTCATCAATGTTCAGGTTGCCCCAGGAATCCAGCACCGGATTCTTCAGTACACCGTCTACCGCCGGGAACTCGTGATTGCTCTCAGCGAAGATCTGCTGGGCGGTATCGGAGGACAGGAACTCCAGGAACCGGACAGCGTTGTCGCGGTTAGGCGCGGTAGCCACCACACCCGCACCACCGATGTTGGCGTGAACACCACGGCCATCCTGGTTCGGGAAGATAATGCCAACCTCCCGGGCCACTTCACGGTCTGCAACATCATCAGAGTTCAGCAGGCGCGCGTAGTAGTAATGGTTGCCAACCGCCAGGTTGCATTCACCGGCAGCCACAGCACGGATCTGATCGGTGTCGCCACCCTGGGGATCACGGGCCATGTTATTGACTACGCCCTGCGCCCACTCCTCAGCGCCTTCTTCGCCGTGGTACTCAACGAGGCTGGCCAGCAATGACTGGTTGTAGATGTTGCTGGAGGACCGGATGCAGATCTCGCCCTTGAATTCCGGGTTGGCCAGGTCCTCGTACTGACTGATCCGGGAAGGATCAAAGTCTGAACGATCGTAGTAGATCACGCGCAGACGCTGACTGAAGCCGAACCAATGCCCTTCCGGATGACGCAGGGAATCCGGCAGACGGCTGTTCAGAACTTCCGAATCCACCGGCTGGAAGATGCCTTCCTGGTCGGCTCGCCAGAGGTTACCCGCGTCAACGGTAATCAGGATATCGGCCGGGCTGGCGACACCTTCTCGCTGGATTCGCTGGATCAACGCATCGGACTTCCCCTCAATCAGGTTGACCTTGATGCCGGTCTCCTCGGTGAAGGCGTTATAAATTGCCTGGTCCGAATCGTAGTGCCGCGCAGAGTACAGGTTGACTTCACTCGCGGAGACACTCGTTGCTGCCAGTGTTGTTGCCAGGGCAGCGGCTGCCAACTTCGCTTTATGAGATACCACGGGATCTCTCCTTGGTTGCTAATTACTATTGCAGGTGAAAACGATTAGTATTTAGATGCGATTTAAACGAACCCGGGCATAGAAGTCAATAAATAGGAATCAGTCGCTTTTACGTATTCAATACACAATCAGACGCAACAAGCTTACAATTGCACCTCCACTGGAGTTTGAACCGGGAGGCTGGATCGGCACCATGAGCATTTATCAGGAAAGCCCAACCTACAGCGACCAACTCGAGAACGGCCTGTCGGGCCCGTCATTGATGCTTGACCGCGTGCATTGCCAATTCCATGGCGATAGCGTTGTCAAAGACATCAACCTGCATCTGGAAGCAGGCGAGGTTGTCTGCCTCCTCGGCCCTTCTGGCTGCGGCAAAACAACGCTGCTGCGTATCGCTGCAGGCCTCCAGACGCCGTCCCGCGGCAAAGTCTTTCTCGGCAGCTCCCTGGTTTCGGCACCCGGTGGCGTGCAGGTACCCCCGGAAAAGCGGAATGTGGGCCTGGCATTCCAGGAATCTGCACTCTTCCCCCATCTGACGGTGCTGGAGAACGTCTGCTTCGGCATCAGCTCCATGCCGAAAAAGCAGCAACGTACGCGCGCACTCGAACTGTTGGGGCGCCTGGGCATGGCCGATGCCGCCAATGTTTACCCACATACCCTCTCAGGTGGTCAGCAGCAGCGGGTAGCCCTGGCCAGGGCCCTTGCTCCGTCGCCACGGGTCATGCTGCTGGACGAACCATTCTCCAGCCTCGACGCCCGGCTGCGCGACCAGATTCGGGACGATACACTGCATGTGCTGAAAGAGCTGAACACGGCCACTCTTCTGGTTACTCATGACCCGGAGGAAGCCATGTTCATGGCAGATCGGATCGCACTGATGCGAGACGGAGAGATCGTGCAAACGGGAACTCCTACAGACCTTTACTGCAATCCTGCCGAGCCGTTCGTGGTCAACTTTTTCGGGCAGGTGAACGAACATCGCGGCGTTGTCCACAACGGCGTGGTGACAACGCCATTGGGCCACCTGGAAGCTAAAGGTTTTGAGGACGGCAGCAGCGCTAGAATTCTGATCCGTCCGGAGGCGGTCAAAGTCAGGCAACTTGAAGGACAGGCCGGTGATGACCGCACCAGCCATGTTCTGATGTCCCGACTGCTCGGCCCGACCAGTCTGTTGCATATTTGTGCTCACGGGCCGGACGGGCAGGAAATGCACCTGCATGCAAAAGTGCCCGGGGTGTTTCTGCCGGAAGAGGGACAGGCTGTCTCGCTTGAGCTGGATATGTCGCAGGTTTTTCTGTTCGCCGAGTAAACCGTGGCTACCCCGTTTTACTTCCCGGGCGGGACCGACGCATCGCCAGGCTCAGAATGACCACGGGAATGATCCCGACCACAACAATGGCGAGGGAGGACATGGCCGACTCGGCCAATCGCTCGTCAGAGGCCAGGCTGTAGGCACGGACCGCCAGGGTATCGAAGTTGAACGGCCGGAGTATGATGGTCGCCGGCAACTCCTTCATCACGTCCACAAACACCAGTATACCGGCCGCCAGCAGGCTACTGCGCATGATCGGCGTATGAACCTTGCGCAAGGTACCACCGGCGGTTTGACCGAGGGTTCGCGCAGCTGCGTCCATTGAGGGCGTAACCTTCCCCAGACTGGCCTCAACCGTATTGAAGGAGACGGCCAGGAATCTCACCGTGTAGGCGTAGATCAGGACAAAAGCGCTGCCACTGAGTACCAGACCCACCATGAAACCAAAGTTGTCACGAAGAAAGAGATTGAGCTTCTGATCCAGCCAGGCCAGCGGAATCATGATGCCCACGGCAATGACAGACCCTGGGATGGCATAGCCCATGGCCGCAATCCGGTTCGCACTCCGGACCCAGGAGCTGGGATTCAGCCGTGCGCCGTAACTCAGCATTACAGCAAGCGTAACGGCAACCAGCGCCGCGCTTGAGGCGAGTATCAGACTGTTGAACGCGAATTCCAGAAAACGCGTCCCGAAAAGGCTGTCGCCGGTCGTAATCGCCATTTCCAGCAGAATCAGGGCCGGAACAATAAAACCAATAAGAACAGGCAGGAAACACACTGCAAAGGCGAGCGCAGCCTGACCTGAATTCAGCGAATACTCGGGCAATGCCTGGTACCGTGCCGAGGTATGGTATTGCTTGCCACCGCGGGAAACGCGTTCCAGAACAACAACAAGAACCACGAACACCAGCAGGCAGGCTGCGAGCTGAGCCGCTGCAACCGGCTCACCCAGGCCAAACCAGGTCCGGTAGATTCCGGTGGTGAAGGTATCGACGCCAAAGAACTGGACTGCCCCGAACTCGTTCAGTGTTTCCATCAGGACCAGCGAAACGCCGCCGATGATCCCAGGACGGGACAGCGGCAGAGCAATGCGTTTGAACATACGCCATGGCCCCAGGCCCAGAGTGCGGCCAACATCAAGTGCACTTACCGACTGCTCCATGAACGACGCCCGGGCAAGCAGGTACACGTAGGGGTAGAGCACCATGGTAATCAGCAGGGCAGCACCGCCCAGGGACCGGATATCCGGAAAGTAATAGTCGCCAAACTCCCAGCCGAACCAGTCGCGCAAGGCGCTTTGTAGTGGCCCCGCAAACTGCAGGAAATCCGTGTAAGCATAAGCAATAACGTAGGTTGGCACCGCCAGCGGCAGCAGAAGGGCCCACTCGAACAGCCGCCTGCCGGGAAACCGGCACATAACCACCAGCCAGGCGCAGGCAGTGCCAATCAGGGTGGTTCCTACAGCCACAGAGACACTGAGCACCACGGTGTTACTGAGGTATCTTCCAAGAACCGTGCTGACAAGGTGTTGCCAGACTTCACCGGACGGGAAAAACACATGGGCAAGGATGACCAGCACTGGCATCGCAACCAGCAGGGCGATCACGAGGGTGCTGACCGTCCAGGCATTGAAACGACGCGCGCGATGACTGGCGGCGCCGGTTCCGGGGCCAGCGCCAGCAAAACCGCTTGTCTGTGATGTCGTATGTTCAGCCATAAAGCCTATGAAGGGCTGGTAGGGACACGGAGTATAAGGGATACGATGGCGTTATGAAAAATAGCCACCCTGAAGGAGGGATATTGAAGCCTCGATCGGCCTGAGCGAGTGCCAGGGTGGGCGACCGAGGTCGCCGCACACCTCTGCTCAGCTGACGAGCCGGTTGACCTGCTCCACGAACGCTGTGGGCAGGGCATCAATCACCGGCCGGGCGTCTCCGCAAACATCCGGATGCGGGGCGTCAGGCTCTCTGGCCAGAACATTGGGGTTTTCCGACCAATGCAGCAGCTCCAGTGTGCCGTTCTCCTGCTCCACCAGCGCCGTGCAGTGTTCTACCCAATCGCCGTCATTGCAGTAAAGACCATCTTCGCTGCGCAGGAAGCCGGCGGAGTGGATGTGGCCGCAGATAAAACCGTCGTAGTTGCCCTTTTCCGCGACCGTCAGCGCCGCCAGTTCAAACCGCCGGATGAACGTGCGCGCCTTGCCGATTCTGCTCTTTACCCAGGCTGCCAGCGACCAGTAAGGCTTGCCCTTGAGCCGGCGCCAGGCGTTGAACCAGCGGTTCAGGCGGAGCAGGATACCGTGGGCACGGTCACCGACCAGAAGCATCAGCGGGCTGCAACGCACCACCTGGTCAAACTGGTCGCCGTGGCAGACCATGAAGCGTCGACCATCTGCGGTGGTGTGTATGGCCTTGTAGCGCAGCTCAATACCGGCAATGGTCTGGCCGCAGAACCGGCGCAGGAAATCGTCGTGGTTACCGGGCACATAGACCACCCGCGTTCCACTGGCAGCCAGCTCAATGAGTTTGTGAATGACGGCCCGATGGGAATCCGGGAAGTGAACCCGTCGCTGCATCGCAATCAGGTCGATGATATCGCCCACCAGATACAGAGTTTCGCAGCGGACCTGGTTCAGGAAATCCAGCAGATACTCGGCCTGGCAGTCAGCCGTGCCCAGGTGCACATCGGAAATGAAAACGCTCCGGTAGCTCCGCATCTTGCCTCCCGTCTTTCAACCATTCCGGATGCTGACACCTTGGCAAGACCGGGTGACGGGGACATGACAACAACAAGACACTTCTGTGACGTTCAGAAAGGAATCAGGGGGAGGGAACGATGGCTATCCGGTAACCGATTGGGTTACCGGAATATCACTGCTCGGTGTCTGAATCCGTTAGCGCAGGTCCGGATTCAGGGTGTAGGTACCCGTCACCCGGGCGCTGGCCAGTACGTGGCCTGCCATGGCTTCGCGCACATCGTTACCATCGAACTCGCCATCCAGGGCAAGGGTATCCACATCCAGTGCATGCACCTCGAAGTGGTAGTGATGGATGATCTCATCGTTCCAGGGCGGACAGGGACCATCGTACCCGGCGTAGGTGCCGTTCATGTCGGGATTGCCCGCCAGGAACTGGGTGTAATTGTTCACGCCGCGGATACCGATGGGGCCGGGCCCCGGCTCCTTGCCCTTGGGAATCACGCCATCGCTGTCTTCGCCTTCCGGAATCCGGGTGGTGCCGGCAGGCACATCAACCAGCAGCCAGTGGAAAAAATCGACCCTCGGGATGTCCCTGGAAACCGTCTTGCCTTCCTGGTTTACATCATCCGCAACGCTAGGCACGTCCGGATCAAACATCATCACCACGAAGCTTTTCGTGCCCTCGGGCGCACCGTCCCAGACAACTTCGGGGTTCCGGTTGGGACCGAAGCTCATGTGGTCATCTTCGCTGTATACCCCGAATGCGAACTTCTCGGGAATCGGCTGGCCTTCTTCGATGCCTTCAACCTGTAGTTTCACGGCGTTGCCTCCTGTCGTTTTTAGCCTTGGGCTCATTGACTGTGTCTGGGACAGTCTCATTCTGTGATAATACGTTTTTAACACAAAATCGATTGAACTGACCACGGAGCCCCGATGAGCCAACAGAAGCCCGGCAAGCCGCAACAACCCGCGAACCAGAAAGACGAGGATGCGGTTGCCTTCGCCCAGGGTATTTTCGAACTGGCCCGCAACGGCGGTGCCGGACCTCTGAGCGTGATGCTTGATGCCGGTGTCCCGGTGAACATGCGCACCAGCGAGGGCGAGACCCTGCTGATCCTGGCCAGCAAGCACGGCCACCCGGAAACGGTACGTCTTCTGCTGGAAAAAGGCGCCGATCGCGAAGCGAAGGACAGCAACGGCAATACCGCTCTGTCGCTGGCAAAAACCGACAGCGTAAAGCGCCTGTTCGAAGAATCCGGCCGGTAAGCCGGCATGTTCAACAAAGGCGAGATTATCCACCACACCCGGGATGCCCTGGGCAGCATTCTGGTGGTCGATTACCGCAAACACCGGGTGCTTACCTTCAATTCGGTGTTCGAGCAAAGCAAGATTGATCGCCGATTTCCCTATCTGCCAGTCCATGAGTACAACCGGGCCATGATGCTGCCGGCGGTCTTTGCCAACCCTCGCCACGTCACCATTCTGGGTCTGGGCGGCGGCGTGATGGCGGGCGCTTTTCACCATCTTTATCCCGAGTGTCGGATACACGCCGTCGAACTGCGCCAGGCGGTACTGGACACTGCCAGGGAATTTTTTGATCTGCCCGGCAGTGAGCGCCTTGAGGTAACCATTGCCGATGCCCGGGATGCCCTGGAAAAGCTGCCTGAGGCGAGCACGGATATGATTCTGGCCGATCTGTACAACGCAGACCGGATGAGCCCTGCACAGGCCCAGAAACAGTTTGTGGATGAGTGCGCCCGGGTGCTCACGGAGGACGGCTGGCTGGTGCTGAATTACCACCGGACTCCGGATGTCCAGGGGGCTTACTTCCGGCGGCTCAAGAGGCACTTTGCGGTGCTTCTTGGCTTTCGAAGCAAAAGTAACAACACCGTGGTTTATGCCAGCAAACAGCACTTCCAGTCGGTGCACCCGAAGGACCCGGTGCTGGAGGAACTGGAGAACCGGCTACCAATAGACTGGCGTCGATTGATGGCGAAAGTCAGCCGGATGGAGTGAGCTGGAAAATCGTCCCGGACTTGATCTGCGTCCTTGATGATTATTGGGGATGATCCATAGTTACTGGTATGGAATCCACTATGTTCGAAAGGAGTGCTGACCATGAGCGAGGAAGACTATAAAAAGCTGCATCCGGTACTGAGCGAGGTCACCAAGACCTACGTCGATCTGTATACCAACCGGCCGAATGAGGAAAACCGCGAAAAGCTGATAAAGCTTGAGGCCCTGCTGCACGAGAAGCTGGAAACCATTCAGAAAGCCAAGAACGAGCAGTAACAGGGCCCGACTGAGCCGGGCCCCTGGACACGATCAGGTCCATTTTTCTCCGGGGCTCTGATAGTCCCGGAAGGCCCTGTGCAGGCGATCAGGTTGGTCAGTCCGGATCAGCATGTCGATGTATTGCTGCTGCAAAAAACCGGCACGTTCCATGTTCTCCGCCAGTGCCAGCAAAGGGTCAAAAAACCCGTTGACGTTGTAGATGGCACACGGCTTCTGGTGCAACCCCAACTGGCCCCACGTCCAGGCCTCAAACAGTTCTTCCAGTGTGCCAATCCCGCCTGGCAGCGCAACGAAACCGTCAGCCAGATCCGCCATCAGGGCCTTGCGCTCGTGCATGTTTTTGACCACATGCAGCTCGGTCAGGCCGGAGTGGGCCAGCTCCCGGTCCCGCAGATGCTCGGGGATGACCCCGTGGACCCGGCCGCCCGCGGCCAGGACCGCATCCGCCACAACACCCATCAGGCCGACGTGCCCGCCACCGAACACCAGCTCAATGCCATTTCGACCGAAGTAATCACCTAACTCCCGGGCCTTGTCCGCGTAAAGCGGATCATTTCCGGACCGGGAGCCGCAATAAACCGCGACCTTCATTCACCGTCACCAATCTTGTCCTGGGTTTGGGTCTCGAAATCACTGGCGTCGTGACGCTCGTGCAGCTGGCTGCTCGGCTCACCCCAGGCCCGGTTGACCATGCGGCCACGCCTGACCGCCGGGCGCTGGGCGATCTCATCCGCCCAGCGAATGACGTTGGTATAGGTGTGGGCTTCCAGGAACTCGGCCGCGTCATACACCTTGTTTTTCACCAGGGCGCCGTACCAGGGCCAGATCGCCATATCGGCGATGGTGTATTCATCGCCCGCGATGTAGCGGTTATTGGCCAGCTGCCGGTCGAGCACATCCAGCTGACGCTTGACTTCCATGGTGTAGCGGTTGATCGGGTACTCGTAGTATTCCGGCGCGTAGGCGTAGAAATGACCGAAGCCGCCACCGAGCATGGGCGCACTGCCCATCTGCCAGAACAGCCAGTTCATGGTCTCCGCGCGTCCGGCGATGTCACTGGGCAGGAACGCCCCGAATTTTTCCGCCAGGTAAAGCAGGATGGACCCGGATTCGAACAGGCGGATGGACGGGGTGACACTGTGGTCCACCATGGCCGGGATCTTGGAGTTGGGGTTCACTTCCACAAACCCGCTGCCAAACTGATCGCCCTCGGTAATCCTGACGAGCCACGCATCGTACTCGGCGTCCTTGATACCCAGCTCCAGCAGCTCCTCCAGCATCACCGTTACTTTCACGCCGTTGGGCGTCGCCAGCGAATAAAGCTGCAACGGATGCTTGCCAACCGGTAGCGCCTTGTCGTGGGTCGGACCGGCGATCGGGCGATTGATACTGGCAAACCGACCTCCGCTCTCAGAGTCCCATTTCCAGACTTTGGGTGGCGTGTAGGTAGCGTCGGTCATGGCATTTCTCCTCACAAAGTAGCATTCAGCTGGCTCCGAGGTCGCATTGAGCCCGGGGCCGAAAACTCTAGCATGGAAGTTCAAACAAAAAGAACCACAGGAGTACCCCATGGCAGGGCGCATCGTGCTCCTTCTTGCCTGTCTGTTTTTAGTGCCCCCGGTTCACGCCGAGCTGTCAGACAGCAAGCGGGCGCTGATTCAGGAGCTGTTTCCCTCGGCAACGGTCATTGAAGACAAGCTGCCCGATTTTCCCGTGTACCCGGTGTATCAACTCCAGGAACTGCTTGGCTATGCCTACGAAACCGCAGACCATAGCCGCCTACAGGGCTTTGCCGGCAAACCGATCAGCATGCTGATCGGCCTCGACAGCAAAGGGCGTTTCACCGGCATCAAGGTGCTGAATCACCACGAGCCGGTTTTTCTCCATGGCCTGGGCGAAGGCCCCCTGTTCGACTTTGTAGACCAATACGAAGGGCATTCGTTACAAGAGCAGATTATTGTCAGCACCTCCAACTCCAGCCGTTCCGGACGAACCAGCGACGGCAACGTGGTGCACTTTGACGGTGTCAGCAAGGCCACGGTTTCGGTCCTGATCATCAACGACACCGTGCTCTCTTCAGCCCTCAAGGTGGCCCGCAAGAAACTCGAGGGCTTTGCCCAGAGCGCACCCACACGGGCGAAACCGGATTTCTACCAGCCCATGTCCTGGCAGCAACTGGTGGATCGCGGTTACATCGGACACTGGCAGATTGCTGCCGAATCCATCGAGGCCGAGCTGGGCCGGCCTCTTTCAGACTACCCCATGGACATCGAACCCGCAGACGGCGAACCTTTTACCGAGCTTTTCTTCGCCTACATCAATTCGCCCATGGTGGGACGAAACCTGCTTGGAGACGATGGCTATCAGCGCCTCATGCAACGGCTGGATGACGGCGCACAGGTTCTGGCCGTCATGTCCCGGGGCGCCTTTCCCCACGTTTCCCGAGAGTTCGTGCCCGGCAGCTCTCCGGACCGTGTTGGGCTCACCCAGAACAACCTTGCCGTGGAAATGCGCGACCTCAACCTGCTGGACCAGAATCTCGATTTCCGGGCGGCCGGCATTCCGTCATTCGATGCCGGAAACCTGTTCCGCGTGGGCGGTAACGCCGGCTTCAACCCCGGGGCGGAAGCCAATCTGAAGCTCAATGTCGAACTGGCCCGCAATCACCTGATGGTGGACCGCACGTCCCTGAATATCCCGGTTCGCTTCAACGAAGAACTGTTCGAAACCGTCGAGGTTGCTCCCAACCCGGAGGACACCCGTGAACCGGTCTGGTTCGGCCTTTGGAAAGAACGTTGGTGGCAGATTTCACTGCTGGTAATCGGCCTGACCGTTCTGACCGTGTTCTTCGCCCGCCAGAAAACCCTGAGCCGCAACCCGAAGCTGGTACACCGGTTCCGCTGGGGATTTCTGTTCTTCACCCTGTTCTTTATCGGCTTCTACGCCCAGGGCCAGCTTTCGGTGGTTAACATCTACACCCTGTTCCTGGCGATCTGGGACGGTTTCTCTCTCAATGTGTTCCTGCTGGATCCGATCATCTTTATTCTCTGGGTGTACACATTCATAACCCTGTTCATCTGGGGCCGTGGCCTTTTCTGCGGCTGGCTCTGCCCGTTTGGCGCCCTGCAGGAAATGGCCGCCTGGCTTGGCGAGAAACTGAAGTTCCGCCAGATCAAAGTGCCCGAGCACTGGCACCGGCGCCTGATTCTGCTCAAATATCCGATCCTGCTGGCTCTGGTGGGCACCGCTTTCTACTCCCTGACCGTCGCCGAAAAAATGGCGGAGGTGGAACCATTCAAAACCAGCATAACCCTGTTTTTCGTTCGCTCCTGGCCCTTCGTTCTCTACGCCGTCGGCCTGCTTGTGATCGGCATGTTCATCCACAAATTCTACTGCCGCTACCTGTGCCCGCTGGGCGCCGGCCTCGCGGCGCTCGGCCGGTTACGCTTGTTCAGCTGGCTGGACCGGGTTGAGCTCTGTGGCAACCCCTGCCAGCACTGCAAGAATGAGTGCGGTATCAATGCCATTCGCAAGGATGGCCGGATCGATTACGACGAATGCATTCAGTGCCTGGAATGCGTCGTTATTCTCGAGGACGACACCCGGTGCGTCGACAAGCGGCTCGAGACCAAAAAACGATCAAGACAGGCGAACATACTGGCAACGGACGCGGGCTGACCCGTCCCGTTGCCGCGAAGCCCGGATTATTGCTTCTTCTGCCATTCAAACTTCTTGAACGGCTCATCAACGGGCGTCTCCGCAATGTGGTTGACGTAGTTACTCATGACTTTCTGGGACAACACCAGAATCACTTCCAGCACCTGGCGGTGCTGGTAACCCGCTTCGTAAAACGCGTCCAGATCCTCTTTGCTGACATTGCCGTGTTTGCGCATGACCGCAAGAGTGAAGGTTCTGAGCGCCTCGAGCTTGTCGCTCGGCAGCGGCGTTTCGTCCCGCAGTGCATTGGTAATGTCGTCAGACACATCCATCATTTTGGCAATCCCGGTATGGGCCGGAACGCAGTAATGACAGGCGTTTTCCACGTTGATGGTCTGCCAGACGACAGTCTTTTCATCATTATCAAAGCTGCTGTCCAGCACCAGTTGATGCAGTTGCTGGTAACCCTCAAGGATGCCCGGCGCCTCCGCCATGACCGCATGCAGGCCAGGAATCATGCCGAACGCCTTGAGCGAGTTGTCCAGCAATGGTCTGGATTTCTCCGGTGCCGTGTCTTTGTCGTGAAGGGGGAAATCTGTCATTGCCAACTCCTTTATTGAATGATTGCTCATTTACCACTTCAGGCTAACTGTTATTGAGCGGTCACTCAAGATATAATTGAGGGGTCATTCAAATCACTACGATGGTGAATTGTTGTTATGGCCAGACACGCACGCTATGACCGAAAAACCGCTCTGGAAAAGGCCGTTGGTCTGTTTTGGGAGAAGGGCTATCACGGCAGCTCCATGAAGCAGATCGAGCAGGCCCTCGATATGCGGCCGGGCAGCATCTACGCCACGTTTGGCAGCAAGGACGGTCTGTTTTCAGAAGCACTGGCCGCCTATGCGGAACAGGGCGGCCGGGAGTTGGCCGTTCACCTCAAGGGTTTTGATTCCATTGTTGACGGCCTTCAGGACTATCTGCGCGGCATCGCCTGCGGTTGCGGCGACGGAAGCGCGGCACCTTCACGAGCCTGCATGATCGTGAAAACACTGCTGGAATCCAGCAATACGCATTCGGCCCTGGCGGACCAGGCCAACAGCATTCTTGCTGCGATCGAGGGATCTCTTGCAGACCTGGTAGAGCAGGCTCGGGTGAAAGGGGAGCTGGCGCAATCCGTAGACAGCCGTCGACTTGCCCGGCTCCTGCAGGCGCAGATCATGGGCCTGAGGTCCATGGGTGAACGCAATCTGGATCCGCAAGCCATGAAAGACCTTGGTGACGATATGGCCGCCATCCTGGACGGGTATCGCACCCAGCATTAGACCCGCTGTTCCTTCTGCAGCTGCGGCGAGCGCGCCATCCACAGGTTCGCGAGCGCCAGGCCGGAAGGAAACAGCACTTCCGTAGAATTGTACCCACAGGTCCGGGCGCGTTAACATTATTGCCCGGCTCAGGCCCCGCCCTGTTTCCCGATCGAATTCCGGCTTCTCGTCTGGTTCCGAGTGAGGACAGCCAAGCATTCTCGCCTGAAGAGTCCTTGGCTCTCTTCACTTACAGGTCTGATTGGTATGGATAACCTTCATCACATTGTTGTGGTCGGCGGTGGCGCCGGCGGTCTCGAACTTGTTACCAGCCTCGGGAACAAACTGGGTAGAAAGGGAAAAGCCAGAATCACGCTGGTGGATTCCGGTCTGACCCACGTCTGGAAACCCCTGCTGCACGAAGTTGCCTCCGGTTCCCTGGATGCCAGCGCGAACGAGATCAACTACCGCGCCCATGCCCGCAAACACCATTACGAATTCCAGCTCGGCCGCATGAGCGGACTGGACCGCGATAGCAAGAAAGTGGTCATAGCCCCGTTCCACGATGTCGACGGTACAGAGGTCGTTCCCGAACGCCATATCCCCTACGACACACTGGTGATTGCCGTGGGCAGCACCGCCAACGACTTTGGCACGCCCGGCGCCCAGGACAACTGCCTGTTCCTGGACAGCCTCAAACAGGCCCGGCGCTTCCACAACCTGATGCTCAACGCCTTTCTGCGCAAGAATCACGAGGCGTTGCAGGGGGCTGAGCATACCCTGAATATCAGCATCATCGGCGCGGGTGCCACCGGTGTGGAACTGGCAGCAGAATTGCGACTGGCGTCCCGCGAGCTGCCGGTGTACGGCATGAACCACCTTCAGCCCTCGGACGTTTCCATTTCCGTGATCGAGGCCGCTGACCGCATTCTTCCCGCCCTGCCTGGCCGGCTGTCTGCGGCGGCCACCAGGGAGCTGGAACACCAGCGGGTGAAAGTACTGACCGGCCAGCCGGTGAGTGAGGTACGGCCCAGTACGGTCGTGATGAAAGACGGCACCGAATTACCCTCGGAAATGACCATCTGGGCAGCGGGCATCAAGGCCCCGGCCTTCCTGGCCGAGCTGGAAGGTCTGGAGGTGAACCGGAGCAATCAACTGGTGGTGGAACAGACCCTGCAAACCACCCAGGATGCCAATATCTTCGCCTTCGGCGACTGCGCTGCCTGTCCGCAACCGGATTCCGACCTGCCGGTTCCCCCCCGGGCCCAGGCTGCGCACCAGCAGGCAAACACCCTGTTCAAGACCCTCTGCAACCGCCTGGACAATGGCGAGGCGGTGCCCTTCGTCTACAACGACCACGGCTCGCTGATCAATTTCAGCCGCTACACCACCGTCGGCAATCTGATGGGCAACCTGTCCGGCCGCAGCATGTACATCGAGGGCAAGGTGGCCCGCATGTTCTACCTGTCCCTCTATCGGATGCATCAGGTAGCCCTGCACGGCATGTTCCGCACCGGGATTATCTGGCTGATGGATAAAATCAGCCGTGCCATGCAACCCCGACTCAAACTACACTAGAGATACAGTCGAGCGGCAATGAAGTGGAGCGGGTGAAGGGAATCGAACCCTCGTATGCAGCTTGGGAAGCTGCCGTTCTACCATTGAACTACACCCGCAAAAAAAGGGCCGCGAAAGCAATATAAGCGGTCCGCCCGGCAATGGGCAAGCATTCTGTCTGGAGCAACAATGGATCCCACCCTGACTCTGATTGGCGCCCTGATGCTGGTCATCAGTATTGTGCTCAGCCCGCTTTCCAGCCGGGTGGGCATGCCGGTGCTGCTGATCTTTCTGGTGGTCGGCATGATGATGGGCGAGGACGGCCCGGGTGGCATCCAGTTCGACGATTTCGAGCTCGCGTTCCTGATTGCCAATCTGGCGCTGGGCGTGATCCTGCTGGACGGCGGCATGCGCACCCGTGCGGAAACCTTCCGCGTGGGGCTGAAACCCGCCCTGGTGCTCGCTACACTCGGGGTCGCGATGACCGCCGCTGGTGCCGCAGTTGTGGCCTGGTGGGTGTTCGACCTGCACTGGCTGACGGCCCTGCTGATTGGCGCCATCATCTCATCCACCGATGCCGCAGCCGTGTTTTCGCTGCTTCAGGGGCGGGGCCTGCACCTGAACGAACGGGTCAGTGCCACCCTGGAGATCGAATCCGGCAGTAACGACCCCATGGCGATTTTCCTGACCCTGATGCTGGTCACGCTCATCGGTAACGATGGCGACCACGCGGGCTGGGCGGTCTTGACCATGCTGGTGCAGCAATTCGGTGTCGGCGCCGTTGCCGGGATCATTGGCGGCTTCGCCGTGGTTGAGCTGGCCAACCGGATCCGCCTGACGCCTTCGCTGTATCCCCTTCTGGTCGCCGCTGCTGGCATCTCGGTGTTTTCTGCCACAAACGCCCTCGGCGGCAGCGGGTTTCTGGCCATTTATCTGACCGGCGTGGTGATCGGTAACCGCCATGTCCGGATGATGCCGATGATCCTGCAGGTGCACGATGGTCTGGCTTGGCTGGCCCAACTGTGCCTGTTCCTGATGCTCGGACTGCTGGTAACGCCCTCCGATCTGATTCCTCTGGCCGGCGGCGGGTTGATCCTGGCCCTCTCGCTGATCTTCATTATCCGCCCGCTGACGGTCATGCTCACCCTCTGGCCGTTTGCCTTCAATCGCCGCGAGCTGGGTTTCATCAGCTGGGTCGGCCTCCGGGGTGCGGTGCCGATTGTACTGGCCCTGTTCCCGATCATCGCCGACTTGCCGGAAGCTCAACTGGTCTTCCACGCGGCTTTCTTTATCGTGCTGGTCTCGCTCCTGGTTCAGGGCACCACCATGACACCCCTGGCCCGGAAACTTCGCCTGGAAGTTCCGGCCGGAGAGGATCCCTATCGAAGGCTGCCCCTGGATGCGCCGGCCGCCGGCGACCACGAATTGATGCTGTTTCCGCTGCGGGGCGAAATCTGGGAGACGCCGCGGCGGCTGAGCCAGCTGCGGTTTCCCGAGAACACCGCGGTCGCTGGCGTCTTCCGGAACCGGGTTTGCCTGCAGCCGAAAGCCGATCTGGAAGTTTCCAGTGGCGACATGGTGGCGATGTTCGCAACCCCGAGCGTGCTGCCGGAGCTCGGCAAGGCTCTGAGCGGCCGCCACGCGCCCAAGTACCTGGCTGAACGGGCATTTTTCGGAGATTTTGTGCTCAACGGCGATGCCCTTCTGGGTGACGTCGAGCAGGTTTATGGCATTGAATTTGACGATCTGCCCCCGGAACTGTCCCTGGCTGAATGCTTTGCGAGGCGCACCAAGGGGCACCCGGTTGTCGGTGACGTGGTTACCCTTGGCCCGGTAACGCTGGTGGCCCGGGCCACCAGTGCTGACCAGGTAACCAAGGTGGGACTGAAGATGGACAATTCACAAAATGGTTGATCAGCGAACCAGATAGCCAAAAAAGTTAACAAAACCCCTTAACAGATCCCTTGCGGGCTATGGTATAAATCGCCTGTACAAAGATTAATCATTGGTAAGTTAAGGACATGAGCATTTTCCGCGCCCTATTATCCAGCCTCGCCCTGCTCTGCATGGCGGCCGCTCCAACCGCCTTTGCAACCGAGCTGCTGGCCAAGGCCGACACCCGGATGCCGGTTGCCACCATGTATGAGCCCGCGGACATTCAGAACGTCAGTAGGGTGGTGGTTCGCAAGGGAGAGCGCCGCCTGTACCTGATGGATGGCGAGGACGTGGTTCGCAGCTACCGCATTTCCCTGGGCGACAATCCGGAAGGCCACAAGCTGTACGAGGGTGACGAGCGCACACCGGAGGGCGATTACACCCTGGACTGGCGCAATGCCGAGAGCGATTTCTACAAATCCATCCACATCTCCTACCCCAGTGAGCGGGATCGGGAACTGGCATCCGCCTGGGGCCTGGACCCCGGTGGCAGCATCATGATCCATGGCCTTCCCAATGATGTGGGCGACATGGCCTTCGCCTACACCGGTCTGGATTGGACCGATGGCTGTATTGCCGTGACCAACGAAGAGATGGACGAAATCTGGCAACTGGTGTCGAACGGGACCCCGATCAGCATTCACCCCTGAGAAAAGCCTGACAGCAGAATTAAGTTGTTGTCATACGCTAAGAATATTTACCTATCCTGAGTTAACATTTTGGCTTACAGTGTTTTACACTGTTTAACGACTCCGGTAGTCAATGCCTATTATGCCTATCGGGCACAGGTTGACAGGAAGTCGTCTATACTGACTTTTGGATCACAGGAAATAACTCGACCAATAAGGGGATTTACAATGCGTAAACTGACGATCGCCGGGATTGCACTGGCCACTGCTCTGACTGCAGGTTGTGCCACGACTGACCAAGGCGCCCTCGACGAAGCGAATGCAACCGCCAGCTCCGCTGAGCGCACTGCTGAAAATGCAATGAACACCGCTAACAGCGCTGCAAGCTCTGCACGTACTGCCCAGCAGACTGCAGAAGAAGCTCTGGCCGCTGCCAAGGCAGCCCAGAAAGCCGCTGACGAAGCAAACGAGCGTGCCAAGCGTATGCTCGAGCGTGCCAGCCAGAAGTAAGGCTGATACGTAACAGAAAAGGCCGGCAATGCCGGCCTTTTTTTATGCCTCGGGTTCGGGTTTGTCCGGATCGGGCTTATCAGGCGTAAAGGGTTTGTTTTCCTTCAGGAACGTGGTCATCAACTCCATTGGCAGCGGAAACACAATGGTGGATGAATTGGTATTGCTCATATCCGCCAGGGTCTGCAGGTAACGCAGCTGCATGGAACCGGAGTTGGTAGACATGACATCCGCCGCTTCCACCAGCTTCTTGGACGCCTGTAATTCGCCCTCGGCGTGGATGACCTTGGCACGCCGCTCGCGCTCGGCCTCGGCCTGGCGGGCAATGGCACGAATCATGGACTCGTTGAGATCCACGTGCTTGATTTCCACGTTGGCCACCTTGATGCCCCATTCCTCGGTCTGGGCATCGATGATTTCCTGGATATCCGAATTGAGCTTGTCCCGTTCTGACAGCATTTCATCCAGGTCGTGCTTACCCAGCACCGACCGGAGAGTTGTCTGGGCGAGCTGGCTGGTTGCGGAATTGAAATCCTCCACCCGGATAATGGCCCGCTCCGGATCCACGACACGGAAATAAAGCACGGCATTCACTCGCACCGTCACGTTATCCCGGGAAATGACATCCTGGCTGGGCACATCCAGAGTGATGACCCGCAGGTCCACCCGCACCATCTGCTGAATGCCGGGAATCACAATGATCAGCCCCGGGCCTTTAACACCCTGGAACCGACCGAGAAAGAACACGACGCCCCGCTCATACTCCGGCAGGATCTTGATGGCCGAAGCGAGAATCAGCAGTAACACCACCGTGGGTGCCAAATAGGGAATCAGATCGCCAATCATACGGCCTCCTTGTATTGCCGTTACTTTGTCTGCCAGGTCAGCCGTTGTCCGGAATGACCCTGACGGTTACCGTCAAACCCTCGATTGCTGTCACCTGAACCCGGTCACCTTCGTTGACCGGTCCTTCGCTGATGGCGTTCCACCGCTCACCGCTCAGACGGACGTGGCCGCGAAAATGACCATGGTCTCCGGAGAAGTCATCCAGCGCCACACCTTCCTCGTGGGTAATCTGTTCAGCACCACTGACCGGATGCCGTCGACGCAGCCCGATAAACCGTGTCACCGTCCACAGGATAAAACCGGCAGCCACGATGGCCGTGCCGCCAATGGTCGGCAGTGAAATATCCCGGTGACTGCCGTCCATCAAGATGATCGAGCCAGTCACGAAGGCGACAATCCCGCCAACCCCCAGTATCCCGAAACTGGGCACAAACGCCTCGCCCACGATGAACGCCAACCCGAGCAGAATGAGGGCGAGGCCGGCATAATTCACCGACAGGACCTGGAAGGCGAATAGCGCAAGGATCAGAGAAATCGCGCCAATCACGCCGGGCACGACGGCACCGGGGTTGGCCAGCTCGAAGATGATGCCGTAGAAGCCGATGATCATCAGAAAGTAGGCCACGTTCGGATTGGTAATCACCGACAACAGGCGGGTGCGCCAGTCCGGCTGGGATCTGACGATTTCCATATTGGCCGTGTTCAGGGTCCTGTCGCCTGACGCCATGCGAACGGTGCGTCCATCCACTTGCTGCAACAGATCCCGGAGGTTGGGGGAGACCACGTCAATGACGTTCTTCTCCAGCGCCTCTTCGGCACCGAGGTTTACAGCCTCACGGACGGCCTCTTCAGCCCAGTCGGCGTTGCGACCATGGCGTTCGGCCAGGCCGCGGATGTAACTGACCGCGTCCTCCAGAACCTTGCGCTCCATGGCGGTACCTCCGCGCCGTTTGCCTTCGTCGTCGCCGGCTTGACGCTCATTGTCGGATGACGATTCGGAGGCGGAATCCGACCCTTCCTCGGAGGTCGGAGCTTCGGAGGCCGGATCGCTCTCGGGTTCAGGGCTACCCGGCAGCCCACCCATCTGGACCGGCGTGGCCGATCCCAGGTTGGTGGCAGGCGCCATGGCGGCAATGTGACTGCCATACAGAATGTAGGTGCCTGCGCTGGCAGCCCGGGCGCCCTGCGGGGAAACATAGGTAGCCACGGGAACTTCAGAGGCAAGAATCACCTTGATGATATCCCGCATGGAATCCATCAGGCCGCCCGGGGTGTCCATTTCAATGATCACCAGGCCGGCACCCTCAGATTCGGCCCTGCGAATACCCCGGGTGACATAGTCCATGGTCGCGGGGCCAATGGCGCCCTCAACTGTAAGCACCAGAGCGGTCTCGGAAGCCTTCTGCTGGGCAAAAACCTGATGGGCGAGGGAAGCCAGTGCCAGCAGGGCGCCGGTCATCATCACCAGGGCCCAGCGCCGAAGCCGGGCAGGGTTCTGTGATCGCATGGGATGGTTTACCTGCATGACGCCTCCCCGGATCCGGAAAAATTCTGATTGCTGGACATACGATGGCACAGTGGCCGCGGTTCTGTCTCAGGCACTCACGCAGCGCGGCACTCTTGCCCGGAACTCTATGTCAGAAGTATAGCCGCTGCTCCGGCTCGTTGGCCGATTCCGGTGACTTCTCTTCCACGGTCTTGTCTGCGGCCATTTGGGTAACCCGTTCACCAATCATGGTTGGCAGACCATCGGCCTGGTCCACTGCCAGCTCAATGGCGCCACGCTTGACCTCAACGCCTGGGTGCTGGCTGCGGAAAGCTTCAACTTCAGCGAAGACCTGCTGCCATAAACGGTCGCGATCTTCTCGGGGGTAGTCTTCATGGGGGCGGTGCACCTCAAGCCAGACCTCACCATCCGAGAAACCGATCTTGACGGCATCGTGGACAACCTGAACCGGTGTACCTTTCTCAACCTGGTAAACAAACCGGGAGATATCCTCGTTGTACATCCGGAAACAGCCATGGCTGACCGGCATGCCCACACCAAACTTCTTGTTGGTGCCGTGGATCAGATAGCCTTTCTCGCTCAGCAACAGGGCGTGGGTACCAAGCGGATTCCCGGGGCCCGGAGGAATCATACGGGGCAGGTACTCACCTGATGCCTCGTACTCCGCGCGAATACTGGCCGGCGGATACCAGGCCGGAGATTCCAGCGGCATGGTGACTTCGGCATCGGTCAGCGGAGAGGGATTTTCAGCCGTTCCCACTCCAACCGGGTACACCTGAACTCCCCCATTGGTGAAGTAATACAGGCGGTACTCCGCAAGATTGATGACAATGCCCTCGCGCCGGGAGTCGGGCAGCACATAATGGCGCGGCAGGGTAATCGTAGTGCCTTCTCCGGGTAGCCAGGGGTCGACACCGGGATTGGCCTTCACCAACTCCAGATAGCCCATGGCCAGACGGTTGCCAATGCCGGCAAAAGTGTCCTCGTAACGGGTCTCGAATACGCCAAGCTCTCCGGCCAGGTCCCCCTGGATCGGGAAGGTGGGCACACGAGGGCTTCTGTCGGGTTTCTCCGGGGTATCCGAATTACTGACAGCCTCCACAGGCTGTTCCGAACCGATGGTCGGAAATGCCAGGAGCTGTGCCAAAGCAAAAACCATTAAGAATCTGAACCACATAGAAAACATTCCGAAAGCATCAGGCAACCGGGTACAGTGACAGCAAGTACCCTCAGGAGTTCATAAAGGTTGCCCACACTGTTACAACGGCAAGCACCACGAACAGAACGCTTGCGCCAATCCGGGCTGTGGCAAGGGGCAACCGTTCCATCAGCCAGCGTCCTGCCATGATAACCGGTATGTTGGCCAGCAGCATCCCCACCGTGGTGCCCAGAATAACCCAGAAGGTTTCGGTAAAGCGGGCGGCGAGAACGACCGTTGCCACCTGGGTCTTGTCGCCGATTTCCGCCAGGAAAAACATGATGGTGGTGGCCATGAACGCCCCCATGCCCAGAAACTTCGAGTCTGCGCTGTCATCCTTGTCGGGCACCAGTAGCCACAGAGCGATGGCGACAAAGCTGCCGGCCAGAATCCAGGGCAGCCAGGCTTCTGGAATAAAGGAAGCGACCCAGGCACCGAGCCAGGCAGATAAGGCGTGGTTGAGAACCGTTGCGACAAAAATGCCGAGAATAATAGGCAGGCGTGTGGCGTATCTGGCAACCAGGAAAAGCGACAGCAACTGGGTCTTGTCACCAATTTCCGCTATGGCAACAGCAACCGTCGAGGCGAGAAAAGCGTCCATGAAAAACTCCAGGGCGGATAACCAGACATGAGGCAGCCCACCTTCCGCCCAATGGAGGTGAAACCGCCTCAGGTCTTGCCAATATCACCGGTGTTGCGGTGAAACATGATAGCCATGGGGATTTGGCCCCAAGTATGTTGACTATCATCCGCTCGGACATTCCGATGCGGAGGCTACTCCCCTGAAGAGATGCCGGCATAATAATGAATCCGGCGCGGGGCCGCAACCACAGGTCTTCCTAGACCCGCATTCGCCAAACCGGGATCGCCGCAACCGCTACGAATGCCGCCACCAGCCACCAGGCGGAATGGAACGCATTGATCGTTGGCATGCCCGCACTGTGCTCGCCGAACTCGATGGTCAGGGCCACCAGGTTGACACCAAAGGCGCCCCCGAGCTGTCGCATAAAGTTCAGGCTACTGGAGCCGGCACCTAACTCCTGTGGCTCCAGCGGGTTCAGGGCACCGGTCGACAGAGCCGGAAGCATGAATCCGATGCCAACGCGCCCCAAAACGGTCCAGAGAACCAGCCAGCCGAACGCCAGCTCGAGGTCTGACATCGCGAACAGTACGGCTGAAAGGGCAAATACACCAATCCCGAAGACAACCAGAACCCGGGCGCTATGCCTGTCCGCCAGCCGACCGGCCAGCGGGAACGTCATACCCAGGACAATCCCTGCAGGCAGCATCAGCAACCCTGCCTCCGTCGCACTGAACCCGAGGGCTGTCTGGACAAACAACGGAATAAGATAAGTGGATCCGAACAGCGCCAGCCCCAGCGCCATGGCCCCGAGGCAGGCGAACAGGAATGCCGGTTTGCGCAGCAAGCCGATGTTCACCAGCGGGTGCGCAGTCTGCCGTTCACGCAACACAAAGAACACCAGCCCGCAAAGGGCCAGCAATGCTTCAGCAAGAATCCACGTCTGCTGTCCTGACGCCTGCTGCAGTCGGTTGAGGGTATCCAGGGACAGGGCAATGGTGAGGCCGAGCAGTAACAAACCGGGCAGATCAAACCGATAGGGCGCCGGCCGGGAGACCGGCAAAGGCAGGAAACGCCAGGCCATCAACACACCCAGAAGCGTAACCGGAGCCGGTGCAAACATCACGTAGCGCCAGTCCAGCTGATCAACCAGAAAGCCTCCCAGCACCGGACCGAGGGCCGGGGCCAGAATCACCCCCATACCGTAGATACCCATGGCCTGGCCGCGGCGATCGCGGGGGAAAATCCGGAACACCAGATACATGCCCATGGGCTGCATCAGGCCGGCCATGGCACCCTGGCCGATCCGGGCGGCGATAAGCTGCCCCGGCGTCTCGGCAAAACCGCCGGCAAGGGAAATCAGGGTAAAGAGAAACATGGCTACGGCAAGGGTCTTGCGAACCCCGAAGTGATCCAGCAGCCAGGAGGAGGCCAGCATGGTGGTGGTCATGGCGGCGATAAAGCCCGTTGCCAGCCAGTGAACCTGGCCCTGGCGAATGCCGAACTCCACCATGATATCGTGCAACGCCACGTTGACTACGGTGGCGCTGAGTACGGTAGCCATGGTGCCTATCATCACCGTGGCCACCGCCAGCCAACGCCAGCGATCCCCGTAGCGGGCTTTCAGACCCTCAACTGAGTTATCAGCCAAGGGTTATTTCTGCTTTTCGGCGTTTTCCAGGATCTTGTGGAACACCTTTACGGTGCACTCGATCTCTTTGTCGCTGATGCCTTCCAGCATTTCCTCGCGCAGCACCTCGGCTCGCTCGGAAAGGTCATCCATAAACGCCCGGCCGGCGTTGGTCAGATGCAGCCGCCGCGCACGGCGATCGTTCGGGCAGGGCCGGCGCTCAATCAAATTCTGTTGCTCGAGACTGTCCAGCAGTCGAACCAGGGTCGGATTCTCGATCGCCATCAGGCTTGCCAGCTCACGCTGTGTGAGGCCCTCACCGCCTTTTTCCAGGTACACCATCGTGCTCCAGCGCGCCTGGGTGACGCCCAGATCCTTCAGGCGCTCGTCCAGCATTTTTCTCCAGCGCCGGGTAACCCGCGCTACCGCAAAAGGAAACTGGTCTCTCATTTGTCGTCACTCCATATCAAAAGAGGGCTTGGCCCGGGCCGGGCGCTGCCGCGCCTTCGGCCAATTAATCACATTATCGGAAAGTCACCAATAGTATGCTAACCATTGTGATAAAAACAGATACGGAAGTAAAAACAAAATTGGGGAAAACCGAAAGCAGCGTCAGCTCGCCTGACGCTGCTCTTCGTGCATTTCCTCGACTTCAGGAGACTCGTGGAACTCGGTATTTCGTGGATCCATCTCGGCAAGCACCGGCGAGGCCTCCGGCATGGCTGGCACGAAGTGCTCCTGATCCGCCACGGCAACGTCTTCGGTATGGCTGATCCGATAGCTGGTAATCACCGCCAGCACCAACAGGAAACCGGCATTGCCGAAAAACAGGCCTTTCGGTCCCAGAAGGTTGATCAGCTCGGCCATGACAACCGGCCCGATGACACTGCCAACCCCGTAACTGAGCAGCAGCGTGGCGCTGGCGGCAACGATGCGGGTACTTTCCATACGGTCATTGGTGATTGCCACCGCGACCGGATAAAGGGCGGCCGAAAGGCCGGTGAACAGACCGACCAGCAGGGTCAGCAACCAAGGGTTGGCAGCCCCCAGGACGCCAACACCACCCGCTGCGGACGCGGCCAACACGGCAATCCAGAACATCACCCGGCGGCGGTCGAAACGGTCACAGAGCCGGCCCAGCGGCCAGGCAAGGATCATGGCCGCGACAATGGCACTGGCCATGAACGTGGATGTCCTGGCAACGTCCAGCCCGACCAGGGTTGCGTACACCGGCCCGAGCGCATAGAAACCGCCAATCATGACGCCGCAGATCACGGCACCGGCAACACCGGTGAAGGACTCCCTGGCCAGGGTAAAAAATGAGATGCGCTGGACCTGTTCAATGACCGGCGCCTCCATTTTTGTCAGTGCCAGCGGCATCAGCGCCAGCGCCAACAGAATCGCGGCAATCGAGAAAGGCATGAAATTGGCGGGGTCGCCGATATTCACGATGAGCTGGCCGCCGGCGGCGGACAGATAGAAAACAATCTGGTACACCGCAAACAACGCACCGCGGTTGGCATTGGTGGCACGGCTGGAGAACCAGCTCTCGATGACCACCAGCACACCGGCAATACTGAACCCGGAGAGTACCCGCAGAACAGCCCAGAAAATCTCGGAAACGGCCATCGGATAGAGTAACGACGTGACAGCGGCAGCGGCGGCAAACACCGCGAACGCCCGGATATGACCAACCCGGCCGATAATTCGGTGAACGTAGAGCGTACCCAACACAAAACCGATGGAATAGCAGACCAGAATCCAGCCGATAATATCCGGCGATATCGCCTCGATACTCAGACGGATGCCCAGCAGTGTCATCAGGAATGCATTGCCGCTGACCAGCAAAATAATGCTTAGAATCAGGGCAGACAGGGAGGTGACCATTCGGGTCATTACAGCGGCTCCGGGCGTTACAGGGTATTCTGGATTGAATGACAGACAAAATAGCAGCAAGTCCCGGACTTTGCCGGCGACGTATTAGATCAGTAGCGGGAAGTGAAGCCACTAGGCACTTCCCGAAACCCGTTAACTGCATCACAAAAACCCGCAAAGGCCGCCGTGTAGCGGTTTAACAGGGTTTTACATTAATGCGCCGTAACAGACCATGAGTGCCGGAGCAGGTAACATGAAAACGAGCTATTCATTGGACCGTGAGCGCCTGGTTATGAAAAAAACGGACTGGCCCATCCGCTGGGATCTGCTGCTTCGCTATCGACTTATCGAAACGATTGCCCTGTGGGAAGGTCGTCTGACTACCAACCACATCTGCCACAGTTTCGGGATCGGTCGTCAGCAGGCGTCCAAGGATATCAACACCTATCTTCGCGAACTGGCGCCGGGCAATCTGGTTTACGACCGTCACCTGAAAGGTTATGTCCCGGCCGATAGATTTCGCCCGGTGGTCACCCGAGGCGTGGTCAATGAATATCTGGACCTGCTTGCCCGCCAGCAAAACCTGAGCACCACGTTTGAATCCCTGAACATTGGCCTGCCGGACAGCACCGTGGTCCAGGGTCCGAATCGGGTCATCGCGCCCGAAACCATGCGTGCGGTGGTGACGGCAACACGACAGGGAAGACAGCTGCGGGCCAGCTATGCCTCCCTGAGCCGACCGGAAGCGGTGGAAAGCATACTTGAGCCGCATACTCTGGTTTGTGCCGGCGACAGCTGGCATTTGCGGGCATGGTGCGACTCAAACCGGGAATTCCGGGATTTCGCCCTGAGCCGATTCCGGACCTCGCCGGAGGCCCTCCGGCAGCGCGCCAGACACACCCGGGACCAGGACGAGCACTGGAACCGGCAGGTTACCCTGGTGGTCACCCCGGATCAGCGCCTGACCCAAGCCCAGCAAGAGATCATTGCCCGTGACTACGGCATGGAACATGGTCGGCTGGAAGTTGCTACCCGTGCCGCGCTTGCCCCCTACGTGCTGTCACGGCTCGGTATTACCTTCGACAATCAGCACCCGGATCCGCTGGTGCAACAGCTTGAGTTGGCCAATCCCGACCAGTTGGGATTTGGCAGCAAACGCGAACAGGCCCTCAAAGCCGTTGCCGGCCTCAGCTAAACTGCCAGTGTGAGCTCTGGGACCTGGCGGTATGTCTTTCTCGGCGTTCTGATTCTGTCATTTCTGCCCGCAGCAGGGAGGGCAGAATCGGCCTGTGGTGATCCCGCAACGCCCATTTCCCGGGTCCAGGGCACTGGACCGGCCTCACCCATGGCAGGAGCTACCGTCACCGTCGAGGGCATCCTGACCCAGGATTCCCGGGCAAAGGGCGGCTTTGGTGGTTTTTACCTGCAGCAAGCCGACCATCAGACCGACGGGAATCCCGCCACTTCCGAAGCGCTGTTTATTTACACCGATCGTGAAATCGCCGATGTCGGCATGCGAGTGCGGGTAACCGGAAAGGTGAAGGAATACCACGGGCTGACCGAACTGGTGTCGGTTCGGAGCATCCGGGCGTGCGGGCGTGGGCCGCTTCCAGCGCCCATTGCCATCACCCTGCCCTGGGCCGTCGATCCGGAACATCTGGAGAACATGAGAGTTACCTTTCGCCAGCCCCTGACGGTGGTGGACAACTACAACCTGGCTCGCTACGGCGAGCTTGGGCTGGCGGCCTCAGACCAGGTCCAGCCTACGGAATACCTGCCCCCCGGCAAAGAAGCACACCGGGCATTCACCCGGGCCGGGGCAAACCGCGTTCTGCTTGATGACAACCGGTCCAGGAGAGACCCCCGCCCGGTACCCTGGCCCCCGGGCGGCCTGTCTTCGGCAACCGTAAGGGCCGGGGATCAGATTAAAGGGCTCATCGGTGTGCTGGATTTCCGCTTCGATGCCTGGCGGCTCCAGCCCTCTCAGGAGCCGGCTTTCCTCGCCACCAATCCCAGAGAAACCGCACCCGGGCCGCGGCATGAGGCTTCGGTGCGGATCATGGCTCTGAACCTTGGTAATTTCTTTAACGGAGATGGCCGGGGCGGCGAGTTTCCAACGAGTCGCGGGGCCGGGACACCGGCGGAATTCCGGCGCCAGCAACAACAACTGGTGAACACACTTCTGGCCCCCGATCCGGACATTCTTGCGCTGACCGAACTTGAGAACGACGGCTATGGACCGGCAAGTTCCATAGCGGAACTTGCAGAGGCCTTGGGCGGCACCTGGTGGTTCGTCAGCACGCCCGGCCAGGACGGCGATGACGAGATCCGGACCGGCCTGCTCTACCGCAGCGACCGGATTAGCGCGGTTGGCTCGCCAGAACGGCTTGCCAAAGGGCCATTTGAATCGGGAGGCCGGCCTCCCCTGGCTCAGGATTTCGGCCGAACGGACGGTGATGCTACCGTTCGGGTCATTGTTCCTCACCTTAAATCGAAATCCTGTCGGGGCGCCCGTGGCGATAATCAGGACCAGGCCGATGGCCAGGGCTGCTACGCGAGCCGGCGGACCAACGAAGCGAAAACACTGGCGGCCTGGTCCGGCAGCGATACCCGCAGGCACCATTCAGTCGGCACCCTGATAATCGGTGACCTCAACAGCTATGCCCGCGAACATCCCATCGCAGTGCTGGAGCAGGCAGGTTTTACCAGCATGGTGCACCATTTCCATCCCTGCACCGAAAAGATCTGTGGTCACTACACCTACCGTTACCGTGGTCAGAAGGGCTCGCTGGATTTCGCACTCGCCTCCGAGACCTTAAAACCAAGGGTTACGGGCGCCTGGAGCTGGCTGGTGAACGCCGATGAGCCCCGGGTACTCGACTACCGGAGCGATCACCCGGCATCCGGCCGGGGACCCTGGCGATCCAGCGACCATAATCCGGTGATTGTCGACCTGAAGCTCTGACTTTCGACGCCCCGTCACGGGCAATCTGTTGCCCATTCGCCGACGTCCACGGGCACTGTGGCCAAGGCTCCGGATACTGGTCCCGGTAGACTGGTGGTCAGACCCAAAACCGGTGATCGCTGACAACCATGAGAATTCCTGCCCCCAACTTCTGGCCCGCTGCCCGCACGGGACAACGATTACTTCTCCAGGCCCGCCGCCATGAAACCATGGTCGATGGCCACAAGATGGTTTTCCTGGAACGGGGATCGCCAGGTGTCGGCCGCCCGACGATCGTCCTGATTCATGGCTTTGCCGCCATGAAGGAAAACTGGGGGCTGTGGCTGCAAAGACTGCCAAGACGCTGGCATCTTCTGGCGCCGGATCTGCCGGGATTCGGGGAGAGTGATTACCGGCCGGAGGCCTGCTACCGCTACGAAACCCAGGCCCGTCGACTGGCTCAGTGGCTTGCGGGCGTTAACACGGACAACATCCATCTGGCCGGCAGCTCCATGGGTGGCGCGATTGCCGCAATACTGGCCCACACACTGGATCCGGCGCCCCGCTCGGTGACGTTGCTCAACAGCGCCGGCATCCCCGAACATAAAGAGGCAGACATTCACGCCCCCCTGAAGCCTGACCGGGATGGCATCCTGATTCCACGGGACTGGAAAGGCGTCTACCGCATGTTCAACAGTGTTGGCACCGGCAAGCCCACGGTCTCCGGACTTGCCATGGCCGGCCTTCTCGGACCGGATCTCCTGGGCCGCACCGAGGCCCTCCGGCATATCTTCAGTGACATGGTGGCAGACGCGCTGGCACCGGCCCGCTACCTGGGCCCCGAGACACCACCACTGCAGGTTCAGTGGGGCGACCGTGACGTGATTACCCCGACCCGCTGCGTTGACTGGTTCAGCTCGGCCACGCCTCAGGCAGAAATCCACATGTTCCGGGGTGTCGGACATCTTCCGATGCTGGAAACGCCCGGGCGATCTGCCGCAGCCCTGGAACACTTCGTCCGCCGTCATGGCCAGTGATCGATCCGGATGCTTCCTGCCAACCGGCCGATGATTGGCCTTTCAGGCCATTTATTCCGTCACCGAAGTCATGGGGCAACGAGCCGCGAGGCGCCATAATCGTCGAAACCAAGCGTTCTGCGACATAACAAGAACAGAATCAGACGAGGAAATCCCATGCGCGCCTCCGTTTCAACGGCACAGGACCTGGGCATGCCGGCCATCTACCTGCATCTTCTGGCCGAACTGCTGAACACCATCGGTGTTGACGAACAGGACCTCCTCCTCCGGGTCGGTCTTGACCCGGTCCGCCTGCAATCCACCGATCGGCGGGTGAGCCAGACCCAGGCCAGCGAATTCGTCACCCGGGCCATTATCGAGAGCGGCGAACCGGGGCTCGGTATCATGCTCGCCAGGGAGCTGAAGCTGCCCCTGCACGGCGCCCTGGGTACGGCCGTCATGAGTAGCCGTACCCTGGGCGATGCCATGGAGCTGATGACCCGATACCTGACGCTAAGGGTGCCTCACCTTCGGGTCTGCAAACGGGAGACCGGCAACCTGGCCTGGTACGTTGTGCATTGTGATATCGACCTGGGGCCTCTGCACGGCTTTATCATGGATGCCATGCTGTTCGGTTGCGTTTCCATGGGGGCACAGTTGACAGGCTCGGTCATTGACGGTTTGCGGATTGTTCGCCGGGGAACGGAGCCGGCCTATTTCCAGCGTTTCCGCTCACAGATCCCGGTGCCGGTGGAATTCGGCGCTACGGAGAATGCCCTGGTGATTCCGGTTGGCCGTCTGAGCCTGCCCGTGCGCTTCACCGATGATCAACTGGCGGCCTCGTCCAAAGCCCAGTGCGAGGAGGCGCTGCGGCAGCTGACCGAAGACGCCGGATTTGCCTGTCGCGTCCGACGGGTAATCGAGACCAGCCACCCCTTCCCGCCAAAACTGGCCAGGGTAGCGGCCACCCTGTTTGTGTCCGAGAGAACGCTCAAGCGGCGGCTGCAGGAAGAAGACGCCAGTTTCCAGCAGCTGGTAGATCAGGTCCGCCTGGAACGGGCACAGGATCTGCTCCGCAGTACCACCATGAATCTGAGCCAGATTGCCGATGCCCTCGGTTACGCCGACGCGGCGAATTTCACCCGGGCTTTCAAGCGCTGGACCGGCAGCAGCCCCAGCCATTACCGAATTTCGCAACCCGGCCCCGGGCTGATTACCGCCAGGCGGGCACTGGCCACGGGGTAATCAGTCGATGCCGATGATCTTGTGCATTTGCAGGGTCAGGCGCCACTGCGGATGCGCGAGACAATAATCGGTGGCGCGTCGGGTATTGCTTTGTTTGATCTCATCCACAGCCGTTTCCGGTATCGAGGGAGAGGCCATCGGCGACAGGAAATAATGGCTTGCGCGAATGCCCAGGAATCGCTCCGGCATCGCCAGGGGCTGGGGATAGACCAGCTTCAGCTCGTCACAGGCCTCAAGCACCACCGGGGCATCGGCTTTCGGACTGACGCAGAGCCAGTCGATGCCTTCGGGCGCGGGCAGGGTACCGTTGGTCTCTACCCCTACCTCGAACCCTTCCCGGTGCAGAGCCTCGATCAGGGGAGCATCCAGCTGCAGCAGGGGCTCGCCACCGGTGCAGACCACGTAGGGCTTGCCGGGTGCCTCCGGCCAAAGATTGCGTATGTGACGGGCCAGTTCCTCCGGGGTTTCAAAGCGACCACCATTCTGGCCATCAGTACCGACAAAATCGGTATCACAGAAATTGCACACGGCAGTGGCGCGGTCCTTCTCGCGACCGGTCCAGAGATTGCACTTGCTGAAACGACAGAACACGGCAGCACGCCCGGCCTGGGCACCTTCACCCTGCAACGTGTAGAAGGCTTCCTTGACCCGATACATCAGCTTGCCGCCTCGTAGTCCAGGGGATCTTTGACACCATTGGCAGCGAAGGCTTCCAGTCGTTCAACACAGGAGCCGCAGCGTCCACAAGCCCGCTCCCGGCCGTTGTAGCAGGTCCAGGTCTGTGCATAGTCCAGTCCCAGGCGCAGGCCTTCAGCCAGGATCTGACCCTTGTCCATGGTCATGAAAGGCGCCTCAATGCCGACCGGCTCGTAGTTGGCCACGCGGCAGACCGCGTCCATTTTATCCACAAACTCCGGGCGACAGTCCGGGTAGATAGCGTGGTCGCCACCATGAGCTCCGTACCAGACGGCGCCAGCACCTGCGGTCACGGCGTAACCGGTCGCCAGGGACAGGAGAATCATGTTTCGGTTAGGCACCACGGTCGCTTTCATGCTGTCTTCTTCATAGTGGCCTTCCGGCACATCGATATCCGAGGTCAGCGATGAGCCGGCCATCACCTCACTCATGGCGCGGATATCGATCACCTTGTGGGGTACACCCAGCGCTTCACAGACCGAACGCGCGCACTCAAGCTCCCGGACATGGCGCTGCCCGTAGTTGAAGGACAGGGCATGAACCTGGTAGCCGCGCTCCCGGGCCAGATGCAGCAGGGTGTAGGAGTCCATGCCTCCGGAATAGATAACGACTACGGTGTCTGTCATTCGGGCTCCCCGTATGGTGCGGTTCGGATTTGGCTGGTTTACTGTCGCGCCCGAGGCCTGTTGCTGTCATCGGGCTTTTACAATGAATGGACATATTGTAACAGTGCAGGAACAGGTTGGGTTCGCGTCTCGCTTGCGGGGCGGGTAAACTCAGCGAAAAACAACTCATCAGCTACACTGACTCCATGACCACTATCCAGCCGGCATTCATCGATTTCGAGGCATCAAGCCTTGATCTGATCGCGAGCTACCCCATTGAGGTGGGAATCTGCATGCCGGATGGCACTCTCCACAGCTGGCTGATCAGCCCCCACGTGCTGTGGCAGGACTGGTCACAAAGCGCTGAGCAGATTCACGGCATTTCCCGCGAGACCCTGGAAGCGGATGGTATTGCGGTGAGCGAAGTCGCCAGTGCCCTCAACGAACTGCTGCCGGAACAGGTGTTTTGCGATGCCTGGACCTTCGACAGTTTCTGGCTGCACCGTTTGTTCAAGGCCGCCCGCATGACGCCAACGTTTCAGCTTGAATCCATTTCAGCGCTGTTGGACACGAGGCAGGTGCGCGAATGGTCAGCACTTCGCCAACAGGTGATTACAGAGCTTGGCCTGCCTGTGCATCGGGCCGCAAACGATGCCCTGATTCTCCACAAGACCTGGGAACGGATTGCGCCGAATCAGGACGAACTGGCGCCGTTAACGGGTCAAACCCGGCAGGCCTGACGCATTCCCGGTTGATCAGTGCCTGGCGTGACGGACACGCAGTGCGATGACCTCGAGACCATCCCGAAGGGTATTCAGCGTCCAGTAGGTCACCAGGGCCATGAGCGCGGCTCCGGTCACGGTAAACACCAGATTCTCACCCACGACCTGCTCCTGCGCGACCAGCAGGTAAAGACCAAGTGCAATAATCAGGGCGAGTTCAATCAATGCGTGGGAACGGAACTTTTTACTGGCAGATCCGGCTTCGTCGGACATTTTGCTAGGTTTCAACCTCTGTCTGTTGATGGCGATTAATCGAATATTAGTGTGCGAATTATCGCCGGGACAGGCCGCAAAATCTGTAAGAAGTAATGGCTACGAAGATTCCACTACCCAAAAAAAACGCAGCCATAGAGGCTGCGTAGAAAGGAGAGATCCATCGACTGCCTGGCGCGGCAGGCAGTCGGGATTGCACAACGTAAAACACGTGACGGAAAGAATTATGCCAAGCGCCCCTGGAGGCCGTCTGTAGGGGTTTGCCGAAGAAGCCGGGCTATTGCAAACGGCCCATTAGCCTATACACTGGTAGTCGAACCGAAACATAAGAGCCGGTATGACCAGAATGATTCCACAGTTCAGCGCTTACACAGCAGCAGGTTGCCATGCAGGGCAGTCTGTCCGCGCGATGGTGAAAGACATCTAACGGCTTTCGGTCAGTCCCGGGAGCCTATGTAGCGACCGGGTCAGCTTCTCCGCGAAACCCCGGTCGCTTCAGGCACCGGGGTTTTGTTTTTGCAGCCGCAAAACGACAAGGAGAACATCATGAAAAGACATCCGACAACTCGCGCAGCAAACCAGCCCATGAACAATCGCCAGGGCCCGATCAAGCGTCCGGAGAAGCTGCCGCTGCTGGATGCCATCTGCAAAAAACTTAATCAGCGCGTCAATCTGGATGACGAACAGCGGGTGCTGGGAGTGTATGAGCGGGGCTGGATCTTCAAGGGCGTCCTGGGCAATATGAACGACGCCGAGGCAAGGTACGTCAGAGCATTGGCGACCCGTTACAATTCCTGGATTGCCCGGCAGGTCGCCTGATTCAGAAGCCGCGTGTCTGAACCGGTCAGTGGCGCCGGTTCAGACCCTGCATCATCGCCATATCGCCGCCGTGAACCATGGCGTAATTGTTGACCACATCGTGTATTTTTTCCTGGGAATAAGGCTTGACCACGTAGCCGTTAGCGCCGGCACTGATCGCACGCTGAATACTCTCGATCGAATCGTCCGCCGTCACCAGCACAATGTGCTGTTCCTCACGGGCGTCCTTGAATTCCAGCATCAGTTCGTGCCCATCGCCGTCCGGCAACCCCAGATCCAGCAGGATGATGTGAAATTCCCCGGCTTTGAAAGCCGTCCTGGCGGAAGCTGCGTCAATACACTCGATCACTTTGGTTGCGCCAGCGTTGTAGAGCATATCCACGAGCCGCTCTCGCATCACAGGCTCATCTTCCACTACCAGCACTTTCAGATCCGTCATGTGGGTTGCTCCTCTCAAACTGTCGGGTCGTTGCCTGTGCGCCGTGGCAGGTCCAGCGGCGCTGGTCGGGGCTCGCTCATGTCACTGTAGTCAGAGCGTGGCGAGGTCTCCGGATTGGCCGTCGTCCCGTCCTCCATGCCAAACCGTGTCAGTATATTGCTGATGCTCACAGCGGTTGTGTAGAGGGATATCGCAATAATCAGAAGGATCGGCTGAACAAAGGTTACAAAACCGGGTACATCCGCGCTTCCCAGTATACTCAGGATCAGAATGATTGCCGGCCCCAGCACCACGAAAAGCGTCAGGGCGATGAAGAAAACAATGCGCTCCTTGTAGCGCCCGAGCTCCCGGTTGGTCACGAGACCGAGCACGAACTTGCCGATAGCCAGACCGGCAAGGATAGCGGCGGCGATGCTCAGGTCCGGTCGCAGCAGGGTTTCGTAAAGCCGGCCTTCCCACAACCGTTGCATACCGATAATCAGAAAGGGAAACAACACAAACAGGATGTCGGCATAGGTACCATACATCATGCTCAGGGAATGGTGTTCTCGGCGTTCCGGCAGCTCACTCATCGGGTTCTTCCTGTTGGTCATACTCACACACGTCAGCCTGGCGTTTTCGCAGCGGCGAGGGCACGGTCTATCATTTCACCGAGTTCCTTCAGTTCGCTGCGAACACGTTCCCAGTCCGGCTCAGTGACTTTCAGCAGCTCTTCCAGTATACCCGCCTGTCGGGTCATCAGCGGATAGCCCATGGCACCCGCCGTGCCCTTGATCTGGTGGGCTTCGGTTTTCATTGCTTCACGATCTGCGTCCGCCAGCGCGGCATCCATTCGGGTCCGCCGCGCGGCAAGCCCATCAAGAAACTGTGCCACCAGGTGGGCAATTTCAGCGTCTTCGCCGGTATCCGCGGCGAAAACGGGGCCCGTGCCCAGCAGCCGATCCAGCAGGGCCGTCAGGTGGGACTGATCAATGGGCTTGTTCAGCACGCCGTCACATCCGGCCTCAAGCAATGCATCGGTTTCCTGCTGATCGCCGGCTGTAAAGGCAATCACCGGCCGGCGGAACCCGGCCTGGCGCAGCAACCGGGTGGCATCAACACCATCCATTCCCGGCATGTGACGGTCCATCAGCACCAGATGAACCGTATCGGACAATGCAGTCCGAACCGCGTCCTCGCCGCCGGTCACTGCCACGACGTCCAGACCTTCCCGGCGCAGCATACGCTCTACCAGCTGCCGGTTTTCGGTGTTGTCTTCGGCAACCAGCACCTTGCCCTGATAGCGTGAGGTTCGTTCATTAGCGGAGGCCGGCGTCACCGAAAGGTATCGTCCCAGTGTTTCATAGAACCGCTGCTTGTCGATAGGCTTGGCAAGGTGCTCATTGCAGCCCGCCAGCCGATAATCGGCAATGTCTTCGGACATCACATTGGCGGTCAGGGCGATCACCGGCGTATTCACTCCGGCCTCGCGCAGGGCCGCCGTGGCATCCCGGCCGTTCATCACCGGCATCTGGATGTCCATCAGTATCAGATCAAAGGGCTCGCGAATCGCCAGTTCCAGGGCTTCGGCGCCATTGCTCACATGAACCAGTTCCGCCCCGGTTCGCGACACCAGCAGGGACACAAGCCGCCGGTTTACCTCGTTGTCTTCGGCACACAGGATGCGCCCGGACAGACTCGGCGCCACCACCATGGGTATGGCCCTGCGGCGCTGGCTGAGCTCCGACGCATCGCGCAGGAAATGGACCTGTTCCAGTGGCCCGGTCCGGATCGACAGCTCAAACTCGCTGCCCTCGCCATAGGTACTGTTCACCCGGATACTGCCACCAAGCATTTCCGCCAGCCGCCGGGAAATACTGAGCCCGAGGCCGGTGCCGCCGTATTGCCGGGAAATCGCGGCGCTGCCCTGGGCAAAGGGATCAAACAGCCGCCCCAGCTGTTCCGGCTTCATGCCAATGCCGGTATCCACCACCCTGGCCACCAGCAATTCCTGCTCGCGATCACAGCGGACCACCAGGGAGATCGACCCTTTGTCGGTGAACTTCAGGGCATTGCCACACAGGTTGATGATGATCTGTCGCAGGCGGGTCGGGTCGGTACAGACCTGCTCCGGCAACGGGTACTCACAGATGACGCTGAAATCCAGCCCCTTTTCCCGGGCCCGGGGGGCAAAGAAGGCGCGGATTTCATCGAGAAGTTCCGGCAGATTGACCGATACGATATCCACATCCAGTTTGTTGGCGTCGATCTTCGAATGGTCGAGAATGTCGTTGACCAGATCCAGCAAATGGCGCCCGCTGCGCACCACGGTCTCTGCGCTGCTTCGTTTCTCCGTTTCGCTGAGATCCGGCTCAAGCAGGGTTTCACCGTACCCGATGATCGCCGCCAGCGGTGTGCGGATTTCGTGGCTCATATTGGCCAGGAACTGGCTTTTCGCCTCCGCGGAATTGCGGGCAAGCTCCTTCTCGAGACGCTCCTGCTCGCGCTCCCTCTCGATCCTCAAGCGATTGTGACTTTCGGTGGCGTCGATGCAGGTGCCTTCCAGATGGGTCGGCTCACCCTCGGTGTCATACACCGTATGCAGTGAGATGGTCGCCCAGCGCTCGTCACCGTCCCGGGTAAGGTATCGGGCCTCAATGCCCTTGACCGTGCCCCGGGCCTCCAGCTGCTCGATCACCAGCCGCCGCAACCGCTCGTCGGCGATGCAGGTTTCCAGTACGTCCGGGTTCCGCTTGAGCAACTCGCGGCTGCTGTTATAGCCCAGCAGGCGCGCCATGGCGGGATTGGCCGTGACAAATCGCCGGTCCGGCGACATCTGGAACACGCCCTCGATGGCGTTATCGAACAGCGACTGGTAACGCTGAAGGTTCGACAACGCCCGCTGGCTCCAGCCCAGGGCCTCGCCCTGGACCTGCTTGATCCTGTCTGCGAGGGCAAAAGAAAACAGGATAATCTGCGCGGTCAGACCAAACTGGGGTGAGTAAGCGGTGAAGGTGTTCAATGGCAGTATGCCCATCACCGTCAGGGCATAGATACCGAAGCCCACCAGCGCCAGTGTCCAGGCGAAAAAATAGGAACGGGCCGCCGGATTGTAATAGCGCCAGGACAGGTAACTGACCACGATCAAAATCAGGCTCAGCAGAATGGAGCCAACCACAATCCATTCCATGGCCACGTGGTAGGGCAGGAACAGCGACAGCACGAAAGTGGCAACCACCGAATACAGGCACAGGCGGATGACCTGATCAAGATCGGCCGACCGTTCCCGGGTTTCAAGCAGCGACCTTGCCATCAGCAGGCCCCAGAACCAGGTCAGAATGATCTGGAAGTGCAGGAACTGCTTGTCGAACAGAGCGGGCCGGCTGTCGAGAAGCTGGATACCGTGAACCTGTTCGGTGAAGATAAAGATGGCCGCAAAGACCAGGTAGAGCACGTAATAGATGTTGCTCCGCTCGCGCACCGAGACCGCGACAAACAGGTTGTAGGCCAGAATGGCGAGCACCGCGCCCAGCAGGATGCCCCGCACCAGTTCATCCACCGACACTTTTTCAATGTAACTGTCCGGGTGCCAGAGGCTGATGGGCAAACGGAAGGTGTTGGTGTTGACCACCCGAAGATAGACGCGATTGAGGGTATCCGGCGCCAGGGACAGGCGGAAGGTAGGATTGGGAACCGCCAGATCCCGCTCCCCCCAGTTATCCTCGTAACCGGCCTGGCGCTGTTCAACCAGGGCGCCGTCGCGGACCATGAACAGGGCGACCTGATCGACCAGGGGCAGGGCAAGCTCCAGGATCCATCCGTTCTGGTCGAGGTTACCGTCTGCCCGCAGATCCAGGCGCACCCAGTATGCGGACTCGGTGTAGCCGAAGTTCAACACGCCGCCTTCGTGGCGGGTGAAGGCACCCGATTCCAGTTTGCGAACCTCTTCCAGAGTCAGTGCCTGCTCCGGATCCTCGAGGTACCAGATACAGCCACCCAGATCACGGATACTCTCGACACCGCCATCCAGGACAATCTCGCCATCACGGCAGGGCCCGGCTGCACTGGCCGAGGACGGCGTCATGGCCGTGACCAGGAGCAGCAGAACTACCATCAAAGACGTCACCGCCGGGGGCGCCAATTCAAGCCGTTGCCGCAAAATGTGATCTCCGCGAGGGTAGATACCTGTTTTTTGTTTTACTGTCGGTAACCGCACCGGGGCCATACCGTCCTGGTGACTCACTTTAGCCGTTTACACCGTTTATCGCATCCCGGGGCCTTCTGAAATGAGACATTCCTGCATTTTCGCTGCTGTTGCCATGACCACGCTTGTCCTGAGTGGCTGCGGACTTGAGGACACCGGCCCTTCAGCGTTCAATCCGGCCACCAATGTGGATCTGACGTTCTCCAGCTTCACCCTGGAGAACACCGAGGTGGCCCCCGACAACCTCAGACACACTCGTTTCCGGGACTTTTACCGGGGCATACAGCCCGCAGGGGAAGCGTCCGACGACCTCGAGACTACCAGCGAAATACGCTCCCATATCGAGATTTTTATCCGTGCCACGCCCACAGACTCCGGCACCAGCTATGACAGTGTGCGCAACCCGCTGGACCTGATGAACCAGGTGCTGGCGTCCGGCGAAGTCACCAATTTCCAGGAAGGCAAACGGTACATCAGTCAACGCATTGCCGATGGCGTCGCGGGCACCTACAACACCCGGGGCAACGGCGCCCAGATCCGGTTCACAGACCAGTCGGCGGTGATTGCCGATCTGCCACTGAACGACCAGCTCTGGATCTACCCCACCCTGGACTGGCGTTACCTGCCGGATGGCCCGGAGGAGTCGGATCTCGAAAACAAGGTCTATCGCACCGTCCAGTACGTCAGCCGCAGCGTTGAGGAAGAGGACCAGGCAGCCCAGCCGGAACTTGTCAGCGTGCTGGCAGGTAGCCGGTTCGATGCCAACAGCTTCATGACGCTGGGCTACAGTCCCACCGAGTTTGCAACGGCCGACTACCTGAGCCGGAACCACGGCAGTATTGAACTGCGCCAGGATTTCATTGACGAAAACACCGACACACTGTTTATCAAGAACGACGAATCCGAAGTCATCAAGCTCGACCGCTATCCGGGGTACACTCGGGAAGACAACCATCCGGACTGCCTGAGAATCGAGCTGGATTACAACATGGAACTGGTCAGGATTTTTGCCTCGGATGGCGAGCCGGCCCGCATTGACGATCCTGACTCAGCGGACGAGGAGGACACCATGGCCAATCCGGCCAACTGTACCTATCAGGAGGACGCGGAGGCTGTGGCCAGTTGGGCAACCGTGGCGATCGCCGAGCGCTAGCTGGCGCCTCCGTCCCTGAGGTCCCAGTTTTGCAGGAAGCCTTTCTTGCGGTCGATCATCCGTTCATAGGTGGAGATCATGATGGCCGCATGAGGCGCCTTGACCAGACGGAGGGTTTCGATTCGGCGTTCGAGCCGCTCAACCTCGGAGCGCACCTGCTGATGCACGTGATTGCGAACGCTGTCGTGATGGTCCAGCTTGACCTCGCGGGAGGCTGACTGGTGGCTGGGGGGTGTGGGCTTGTCCATTCGGCTTCTCGTCCATTGAGTCGTGATAGATCCTTTTCCCATCAGGCAAGTCTGCACAACTGTCAGACAAAGTACAATTAAAATGAATAGAGTTTCATTTTTATTTGCAGCCTTGCCGGGCTTCCTGCGATCTACACGACGGAAGCCCTGCTATAGTTCCCTGTAGATACGACATTGCCCACCGACAGGAGTTCCCATGACCCAGACATCCGTGGCGGATACCCTCCGTGAATATCTGTCGCTACTGGAACTGCTGGACGATGCCTACTGGGAAGCCAGCAGCATTCACCACAAGGACATGCTGTACGACATCATCAGCATCTTCAGCCAGGAAGTGGCCGAGATAAACAAGCTCAGTATCCAGGACCACCACTACCCCTATGAGGTAATTACAGAAGGCATACGCCGGGTTGTGCCCAAGCTTGAGCGACTTGATGAAAACCGGGAAGACGTCATCCAGCGCACCCAGACCCTGACGGATTTCAGGGACATTCTGTCCTCCGTGCTGGGCATACTCGAAGCCCAGCTCAGGACGCTCTGAACCCTTTGCCTCAGGCGGCGATCAGCGGTCGCCGGTGCTCGGGTATGAGCGGAAAACGATTGCCCACGGTATAGACGAACTTTGCCAGTGCCGGCAGGTGATGACCGACGATCGGGATGCCGGTGTTCAGCAGACTGACCGAAATATCACGGGCCGCATCCGCCCAACACAGCTTGTTGATCAGACCGACGTGACCGAAAGCAAACCGGCTGTTCTGACCCCAGAGGCCCACCGGATTGCCACCCAGCATCATGCCGGCACTGAAGCGCATGGGTATCATCATGGTGCGGTCTATCTGTAGCGAACCGAACTGTTGAATGGCCCGGCGGATTGTGATTTCGCTGCAGATACGACGGCCATTCCAGAGCCCGCCATTCAGCATCATCTGGAAGAAGCGGCCCATTTCCTCGGCGGTGCCGCACAGATTGCCCGCAGGAATCACCGCTTCCTGGAACCTCGGGTCATTGGTAACCCGCTCGACGGTCCGGATATCGCCACCCAGCGCGCGGTTAACAACCCAGGAAACGGGGAAACGGGGCGTTGGTCCGGTGGCGTAATTGCAGGCCAGCTCATCGAGATGCTCCGGGGCAATGCCATAGGTAAACCATTTCATGCCCATGGGCCGACGCAAATGCTTGTCGAGGTATTTTTCAATGGTGTCGCCCGTGACGCGTTCCAATACCCGCTGCAGGACAAAACCGCCGGTGATGGCGTGATAGGCCACCTTGGCGCCGTCCACTTCCACCGG
The DNA here is from genome assembly GCF_056857715.1 of Marinobacter sp. L-13. Classification (NCBI taxonomy): domain Bacteria; kingdom Pseudomonadati; phylum Pseudomonadota; class Gammaproteobacteria; order Pseudomonadales; family Marinobacteraceae; genus Marinobacter; species Marinobacter sp. L-13. The sequence goes on along the minus strand of NZ_JBSXNQ010000068.1, from coordinate 191,432 downwards.
TCGTGCAGCACAGAGCAGACGCCAGATTTCATCGTTATCCCACAGCACATCAATCGGCGTTTCCCGTGGAATGGCAGGAATGCCCCCGCGGTGAGAAAGAATCTGGTGAACGGTGATGGTCCTTTTCCCGTTAACCCCGAACTCCGGGCAGTAGTAGGAGACGGGATCCATCAGGTTGACCAGGCCCTGTTCCGCCAGCATGTGCATAAGCAATGCCGTCACCGCCTTGGAGGCGGAGAAGTAGCAGATTGGGGTATCAGTCGTCATCGGAACCTTGGCGGCGTCGCGCGGGTCATGGGGGCCATTGCCACTGGCATGGCCAATCGCCCGGTGCAGAACCTGCTCACCCTTGTGGCGGATGGAAATCTGGATACCCGGGTGCACGCCGGTCCGGTAAAGGCTCTGGACGCTGCGCCACAGGGCATCAACCGTTTCCTGACTGACACCGGCAGCTGCCGGATTTTCACCGGCATCATCCCGAAAGGTGACGGATTCGAGATCCTCGGGAATCTGACTGCTATGGAGGGCACGGCGGGCAAGTCGGTTCATCGGCTCAAACCTTTTTCAGTACGATTGTTGTTTTTCTATGTTCAACAGAACCGGCCCGGGCCACATTGGCCGGGCCGCGGCAAAGCGGACGTCACCTCCTCCACCTGCCGGGACACGAGTCTCACTACTGATTATGGACCTGGTCGTGCAGGTGCGCCATGGCGACACAGTTGCGGCCCCTGTCCTTTGCCAGATACATGGCTTTGTCGGCGGCGGCGCAGAGTGTCGAAGCAGTCTGCCCGTGATCCGGGTAGACCGCAACGCCCACGCTGATGGTCAGGGGCACCGCCTCGCCATTCCCCAACGGCTGCGGCTCTTCCGCCACTTTGCGCCGCAAACGCTCGGCCGTTTCCTGGGCCTCCTCCAGATCCATTTCAGGCAAAACAATCACGAACTCCTCGCCGCCAAACCGACCGATGGAATCGACGCTGCGGACGCTGCCCAGCAACAGGCGGCTGATAGCTCTGAGAACCGAGTCACCTGCAGCATGGCCGTAGGTGTCATTCACATCCTTGAAATGGTCGAAATCCACCCAGAGCACCGCCATGGGTCGCTGGTAACGTCGGGCTCTCTGAAGCTCCTCATCCAGCACCCGGGACATTTCCCGCCTGTTCAGAAGACCGGTCAGGGGATCCCGAGTGGCCATTTGCTCAAGCTCTGTCTCCAGCACTTTGCGGTCAGAAATGTCCAGAATGATGCCTTCAAGGTGGAGCGAGCCATCGTCCTCCTGAACGCCTCGTCCCCGCTCCCAGACCCAGATACGACTGCCGTCTTTTCGGGTGACCTCGTATTCCAGGGAAAACGATTCTTCTTTTTCCAGGGCCACTCTGACTTGCTCGAACAGTTGCTGATTAGAAGCGTCGCTGACCAGCGCCGCATAGCTGGTGACGCGGTTATTGACCAACTCGTCCGGTTCATAACCAGTCAACTTGGTACACCCCTGGGAGACAAATTTCATCGTCCAGTCGGGATCATACAGGCAGCGATAGGCCATGCCCGGGAGATTGTCCATCAGGATCTGGAGCTGCCGCTCGCGCTCACGGAGTGCTTGCCGTTGTCGGTGCTGGAGGTTGAGCAGGGCCCGATCCTTGGTGAGTTGGCGGAGCAACACGGAAAAGAGAATCACCCCGGTTATCAGCACAAAGAAAGAGCCTTTCCAGGTCTGGATGACGGAGAGGGTTTTCGGATCGGGAAACCATGCTTCCGCGAGAGTGTCGGAAAACGCAATCCAGGCAAAGCCGGCGATCAGATAGACCACGGCAACCCAGCCAGCGCGCCGCAGGGGTGTGCGGTTTTCGTTCAAGCTTTTCATTCCCTGAGATTTCGACGACGAAGGCTCCATGAACACCGCCATCGATGTTTGAATAATTATAATGTACGAAAAATAGTCATAACGGCGCTTTAAGTCGAGCGTCAAATGTCATGCCCGGTAAAATCCACCCAGGAATCGGGTTTTGCCTCCACGCCAGACAGTTGTTGTGATGCCGCTTAGCTGCTTTAATTCCCGGTTTCTGCCGTCTTTCAGGAGCCCAGCATGACGCCTGGCATCAACGCTGCGCGCAAAGCCTCTGTACCCCATACCATCCATGAGTACGACCACGACCCGGCCAGCGAGAGCTATGGTACCGAGGCCGCCGAGAAAACCGGCGTGGATCCCGCCCGGGTCTTCAAAACACTGGTTGTGGCCATCGACGGCAAGGAGCTGGTGGTTGCCATTGTCCCGGTGACCACCATGCTCAATATGAAACTGATCGCCCGGGCCTCAGGTGGGAAAAAAGCCGGGATGGCAGACAAACAGTTGGTCGAGCGCACCACCGGCTATGTCCTGGGTGGTGTCAGCCCCCTGGGCCAGAGAAAACAGCTGACAACCTTTATTGACGACTCGGCATTGGACTTCGACACCATATTTGTCAGCGGGGGGCGCAGAGGGCTAGAGATTGAACTTGCGCCCCGCGATCTGGCCCTCCTGACCAAAGGCGCGTTCGCTCCGCTACATTCCACCCCCCACCAGGAGTAGCCCGTGAATCACGCAACGGATCTGCTACTAATCGGCGGCACCCTGCTGCTGGCTCTTGCCGCACACGGCATCGGCCAGCGCATACACGTGCCCAGGGTTACCCTGTTGCTATTGCTTGGGGCGCTTGCCGGGCCGGAACTTCTGGATCTTCTGCCAGCAGGTGCAGACGATCACTTCGGATTCATTACCCAATTAACGCTTGCCATGGTCGGCTTCCTGCTGGGCGAGCGCATGGCAGTGAAAAACCTGTCAGAAGGCCGGGAAGCCGTGATTGTGAGCCTCGCGGTCACTCTGGTGACGGCGGCATTTGTTGCCGTTGCAGTCTGGCTTGTTACTCGTAATCTACCCGCTGCGCTGCTCCTGGGTTCCATCGCAACAGCAACAGCACCGGCAGCAACACTTGATACGTTGAAGGAAGCTGGTGCGAACGGTCCGCTGACCCGGCTGGTGTTCCAGGTCGTCGCCATTGATGATGCCTGGGGCGCCATCCTGTTCAGTATCTGCCTGGTCGGTGCACAACTGCTGCTGGGCGAAGGCGGTACCGGGCTTTCGACCCTCGGAGTCGGTCTTTTGGATGTCGGAGGGGCGGTTCTGCTGGGCACGGTCCTGGGTCTGCCTATGGCCTGGCTTACGGGCCGGCTGCGGCCCGGCGAGCCGATGTTGCTCGAGTCCGCCGGGTTTGTTTTTGTAGCCGCCGGTATCGCGTCATTTCTTGGTCTCTCCTATCTGCTGACCTGCATGACCCTCGGCATCGTGGTCGCCAACCGGGCAAGGCATCATGTGCGCCCGTTCCGCTCAATTGAAGGGGTTTCCGAGCCGTTCCTGGCCCTGTTCTTCTTTATGGCCGGCTACCAGCTCGAGTGGGCCATGCTGCCAACCCTCGGCGCACTGGGCCTCGCCTATGTTGCCGCCCGGATTGCCGGCAGGTTGGCCGGCGGACGGTTCGGCGGCTATCTGGCCGGTTCTGCATCTCATACCCGGAAACGGATCGGCGCCTGCCTCATGCCCCAGGCCGGCGTTGCCCTGGGCCTGGCACTGCTGGCCACAGAACGGCTGCCGGAACTGACGTATATTCTGCCTCTGGTCATTGGTGCAACGGTGATCTTTGAACTGGTGGGACCCCCACTCACCCTGATTCAGCTCAGGCGAGCCGGCGAAACCGGCAAAGGCTATCAGGACGAACCGGACGAGGAATGAACGCCCGGTATACAGCCATAAAAAAACCGGAGAACCCGCCAGGGTTGTCCGGTTTTTTGAGGGCATCCGGCTGTTAAACCGGATGCTCACAGGCTGACTTACTTCACGGATGCGCGAGCTTCTTCGAGAATCCGGTTCAGCGTGGCGCTCGGCTGCATCACTTCGCAGACCTTCTCCATCGGCGGATGGTAGTAGCCACCGATATCCGCCGGGTTGCCCTGAACCACCGTCATCTCTTCCAGGATCTTGTCCTTGTTCTCTTCCAGCTGTGCAGACAGCTTGGTGAAGAACTCCTTCAGCTCCTTGTCGCTGTCCTGGTTGGCCAGTTCCTCTGCCCAGTAGCGGGCGAGGTGGAAGTGGGAACCACGGTTGTCGAGCTCGCCGGTAACCCGGGACGGAGACTGGTTGTTTTCCAGCAAACGCTCGGTCGCCTTGTCCAGGGTCTGACCCAGCAGACGCGCGCGCTCGTTGTTCTGCTTCTCGCCCAGCTCGTCCAGGGAGACCGCAGTAGCCAGGAACTCACCCAGGGAGTCCCAGCGCAGGTGGTTTTCCTGGATCAGCTGCTGCACGTGCTTGGGTGCGGAACCGCCGGCACCGGTCTCGTACAGGCCACCGCCGTTGAGCAGCGGAACGATGGACAGCATCTTGGCACTGGTACCCAGCTCGAGGATCGGGAACAGGTCGGTGAGGTAGTCACGCAGTACGTTACCGGTCACGGAGATGGTGTCGAGGCCGCGAATCAGGCGCTCCATGGTCCAGCGGATGGCGCGAACCGGGGACATGATGCGGATATCCAGACCTTCAGTGTCGTGATCCTTCAGATAGGTGTTCACTTTCTGGATCAGCTGCGCGTCGTGAGCACGCTCGTCGTCCAGCCAGAACACGGCCGGCATACCGGTGGCACGGGCACGATTGACCGCCAGCTTGACCCAGTCACGGATCGGCAGGTCCTTGGTCTGGCATGCGCGCCAGATGTCGCCTTTCTCAACGTTGTGCTCGGTCAGCACGGTGCCGTCTTCGGCAACAACGCGAACAACACCGTCTTCCTTGATTTCAAAGGTCTTGTCGTGAGAGCCGTACTCTTCGGCTTTCTGCGCCATCAGACCAACGTTCGGTACGGTCCCCATGGTGGTGGGATCGAAGGCACCGTGAGTCTTACAGAAGTTGATCACTTCCTGGTAGATGGTGGCGTAGGTGGACTCGGGCATAACCGCCTTGGTGTCCTTGAGCTTGTTGTCACGCGCCCACATCTTGCCGGAGTTACGGATCATCGCCGGCATGGAAGCATCAACAATGACGTCGCTTGGAACGTGCAGGTTGGTGATGCCCTTGACGGAATCGACCATGGCGATTTCCGGACGGTGCTCGTAACAGGCGTGCAGGTCTTCCTGGATCTGCTCCTGCTTGGATTCCGGCAGTTGCTTGATCTTCTCGACCACGCTCGACAGACCGTTGTTCGGGTTCACGCCGATCTCGTCGAACAGCTCGCCGTACTTGTCGAACAGATCTTTGTAGAAAACCTTCACCGCGTGACCGAACACGATCGGGTGGGAGATTTTCATCATGGTGGCTTTCACGTGCAGGGAGAACATGACACCGGTGTTCTCGCAATCGGCAATGGCGTCCTCGAAGAACTTCACCAGCGCCTTCTTGCTCATGAACATGCCGTCCAGAACTTCGCCTTCCTGCAGCGGCAGGTCGGATTTCAGAACCGTCTGCTTACCCTGCTTGTTCTCAAACACGATGTTGGCTTTGGTCGCCTTGTCGAGAGTGACAGACTGCTCGCTGGAGTAGAAGTCACCACCGCGCATGTGGGCCACGTGGGTACGTGAGGCCGGGCTCCACTCACCCATGGAATGCGGGTATTTGCGGGCAAAAGCCTTTACGGCAGTCGGCGCACGACGGTCGGAGTTGCCCTCACGCAGCACCGGGTTAACGGCACTACCGAGAACCTTGGCATAGCGGGACTGAATTTCTTTCTCTTCGTCATTTTCCGGGTTTTCTTTGTATTCCGGAACGTTGTAACCCTGCTCGTTCAGCTCCTTGATTGCGGCCCGCAGCTGGGGAATGGACGCTGAGATATTCGGCAGTTTGATGATGTTGGCGTCCGGGTCCTTGGTGTATTCACCCAGTTCGGCCAGGGCATCCGGAACCCGCTGATCTTCCTCCAGATAATCCGGGAAGTTCGCCAGAATACGCGCCGCGAGAGAGATGTCGCTGGTTTCGAATTCAATACCAGCCGGCTTGGCGTAGGTTTCCAGGATGGGAAGAAGCGACCGTGTTGCGAGGGCTGGCGCCTCGTCGGTCAGTGTGTAGACAATCTTGGCTTTGGATGATGTCATTTTCGTCCTCAGGCTAATGGGTGGGTTCAGGACGGTCATGGCGGGGTCAGGCGTCTTTTGAACGTCCGACCTGAGCAATGACTGATTAGGAACTTTTGATAGGGCTACTAAGATACCATTTTTTCGTTAATTTTGGTTACGATCTTAGTATAAGAACGGACTAAAAATGCCTGATCTTCGGTTACAAGACGATGAAATGGCGGGAATTTACGAAACTTTCTAACATCGGACATTCGGGTAGAGCGGCAGAAGAACCCCTTTCCAAAACACGCTCCTAACGGCACATCCCTGTGACGCTTGGGCTCCGCCATCCCTGGCTCCGCACAGTTTTGGAAAGGGGTTCTTCTGCCGCTCACCGGGCCTCTCGGTGTGCCTCCGCGCGGTCAATCAAGGCCATTCTCGGAAGCATTTTTGTCGACAAAATCAAGAGAGTAAGTCGGATTAGCACAGCATAAACCGACAGCCTCCATCAGATTTCAGACCTTCAACTGGGCAACAGCCCAACCTCGGCCAACCGCTCCCGAATGTGATCCAACGCTTCGGGGTTCCCCAAAGCATCCCGATTGTCCGCCTTCTTCGAACCATTGATCAGACGGGCCACTGCCAATTCCACCTTTTTGCCACTGCGGGTGTACGGAATGTCGTTCACCTCCACAATGTGCTTGGGCACGTGCCGTGGGCTGGCGCCTTCGCGGATTCGACTCTTGAGCTGTTTCAGCAGATCGTCGGTGATTTCCTGGCCGTCGGCCGGAACCACCAGCAAAACCACTTCCACGTCGCCGTCGATCTGACGGCCGACAACGAGGCTGTCTTTGACCTCGGCCACGGTTTCGACCTGGCGGTAGATTTCCGCGGTACCGATTCGAACGCCGCCCGGGTTCAGGGTGGCGTCAGAGCGGCCATAGATGATAGCCCCGCCGTGCTCGGTGAACTCGATGAAATCACCGTGGGCCCATACGTCCGGGAAGGTGTTGAAGTAGGCGTCGCGGTAGCGCTCGCCATCCGGATCCTGCCAGAAGCTAACGGGCATGGATGGCAGCGGCTGACGGCAGACCAGCTCGCCGCGACCTTCACTGACCGGCTGGCCATCGTCGCCGTAGGCAACCGCGTCGACGCCCAGGAAACGGCACTGGATTTCACCGCGGCGAACAGGCAGAAGTGGCGTTGAACCCACGAAGCAGCCGCAGATGTCCGTGCCACCGGCAATGGAGCCAAGCAGGGCCTCGGGGGCGCCATCGCTGTAGACCCAGTCATAGTCTTCCGGCAACAGCGGTGAGCCGGTGGAAAACACCACTCGCAAATTGCTCTGATCCAGGGTTTTTGCGGGCTTGAGTTCGCCTTTGCGGCAGCCGGCAATGAACCGGGCGCTGGTTCCGAAGTGGGTGACCTTCTCTTCCGCAACGGTGTCCCACAGGAAGTTCAGGCTCGGGTAACCCGGAGAGCCATCAACGGTGATCACGGCGGCGCCGGTCATCAGGGCGGAGGCCTGCCAGTTCCACATCATCCAGCCACAGGTGGTGAAGTACAGGAACCGGTCTTCGGGACCAACGTCGCCGTGCAGCATCAGCTCCTTGGCATGATTGACCAGCAGGCCAGCATTGCCGTGCACGATGCACTTGGGTTTGCCCGTGGTGCCAGAGGAATACAGGATATACACCGGATGATCCGGAGGCAGAGGCGTAAAGGAAGGAGCCGTTCCTTCGCCAGCAGCGAGGGCGTTTTCCCAGGTAGTCACCAGATCGCCCGAAATCGGAGCCTCGTCTGGCAGTTGCTGGACACTGACAACCGCCTTGAGCGTTGGCAGGCCGGCAATGAGCTCGGCAAAATCCTGCTGGCGCGCAAACACTTTGCCGCCGTAGCCGTAGCCGTTCACGACGATCAGAGCTGAAGGTTCGATCTGGCCAAAGCGGTCAAGAATCGCGCCGATGCCGAAATCCGGTGAAGCGGAACTCCAGATGGCCCCAAGACTTGTAGCGGCCAGCATCCCGACCAGGGCTTCATAGCCGTTGGTAACAACACCGGCTACCCGGTCACCCTGTTTGATGCCTTTACTTCGCAGGAAGGCTTCCAGGGCACCGGCGTCGGCTTTCAGTTCGGCATAGGTGCGACGCAGCACCGGACGGGTTTCACAGTACGCCACCACGGCTTCGCGATCGCGGTGCTCACCATCTGCGAGCCTCAGCAGGTTGGCGGCAAAGTTCAGCTTCATCCCGGGGAACCATTCGGCGCCCGGCATTTCATGCTTGCCCAGTACTCTTTCAGCCGGTGTATCGCAGACAAGACCACAGTAATCCCAGACTTTTTGCCAGAAGGTTTCCAGCTCATCAATGGACCACTGGTGCAGTGCGTGGTAGTCAGCAAACGGGCCGAAGCCCTGCTGCTCCAGCCAGGCCTTGAACTGGCCCATACGGGAATTGGCCAGGGTGTCTTCCGACGGAGACCAGACTACCGGTGATTGTTCTTCATTGCTCATCCATATCTCCTGAATGTTACTGCATATGCCAGCCGTGACTGACTACGATGGACTGGCCAGTCAAAGCCGCAGAGGGGAATGCAGCCAGATGAACCGCCAACTCTGCCACGTCTTCCAGGGTCGTGAATTCGCCGTCCACAGTGTTCTTGAGCATAACTTTACTGATCACTTCCTCTTCGGAAATGCCCAGCTCCTTGGCCTGTTCCGGAATCTGCTTGTCCACCAGAGGCGTGCGCACGAACCCGGGGCAGATGATGTTGCTCCGCACCCCGTGTTCCGCACCCTCTTTCGCCACCGCCCGGCACAGCCCCAGCATGCCATGCTTGGCCGCCACGTATGGGGCTTTCAGGGGCGAGGCTTCCTGGGAATGCACCGACCCCATGTAGAGCATGGTGCCCCCGCCACTCTCGTACATGTGCTTGAGTGCCGCGCGGGTCACCAGGAATGCGCCATCGAGATGCACATTCATGACTTTGCGCCAATCGGAGTAGGCCAGCTTGTGCACCGGGTCGATGTGCTGGATGCCGGCGTTCGCGATGGCGATATCCAGACCACCCCACTGTTTAACCACAGAATTGACGTTTACGTCAACTGCATCTTCGTCAGTGACATCCATTTCAAGGGCGATGGCAGTGCCGCCGGCCTGCTCGATGGCATCTACGGTGTCCTGGGCCGCCTCGAGTGTCAGGTCAGCCACAGCGACCTTGGCGCCTTCGCGGCCGTAGGCCTCGGCAATGGCCCGGCCGATGCCGCGACCGGCACCGGTAATCAAAGCAATCCGGTTTTCCAGACGCATGGTTATTTTCTCCTTAGTCGTAAGCCACGCTGGGCAGCCAGGTCGCGATTTCCGGTACCACGAACACAATAGCCAGCGCTGCCAGCTGAATAATGATGAACGGTATAACGCCACGGTAGATGTCGGTAACGGCGATCTCCGGCGGCGCCACACCCTTGATGTAGAACAGCGCAAATCCGACCGGCGGCGTCAGGAAAGAAGTCTGCAGGCACATGGCAAACAGGATGGTGAACCAGACCAGATCAAAGCCGAGGCTTTGCACAACCGGGGCAACCAGCGGCAGGATGATCAGTGTGATTTCCACCCAGTCCAGGAAGAAGCCGAGCAGGAATACGCCGAACAGAATGGTCAGAACCACACCATAAGGGCCGAACGGCAGACCCAACAGGGCGTCCTCGATCACCTGGTCGCCGCCCAGACCCCGCAGGACCACGGAGAACGCGGTGGCACCCAGGAAGATGGCAAAGATGAACGCCGCCGTGCGCGTCGTCTGCTGCATGGAAGAGTTCAGCACGTTCAGGTTCAGTCGGCCAGACATCAGTGCCAGCAGGAGAGCACCCAGGGCGCCCACACCGGAAGCCTCCGTTGGAGTCGCTATGCCGGCAAAGATGGAACCCAGTACGCCCAGGATCAACGCGGCGGTTGGCACTACTGCCTTTGCCACTTCCCAGACGATGGCCCAGCTCACTTTTTCGGTACCTTCCGGCACCGGCGCAATGTTCGGCTGCAGCATCGGACGGATAATCGCGTAGGCCACGTACATGGCACCCAGCATAAGGCCGGGGAAGAAGGCGCCCATGAACAGGTCACCGACTGACGCCTCGGGAACCGCCAGGCGGTCGGCCATCAGAACCAGCATAATGGAGGGCGGAATCAGAATACCCAGGGTTCCGGTGGCACACGCCGTACCCACCGCAAAGCCCTTGTCGTACTTGTTCTCCATCATTACCGGCAGGGACAACATGCCGAGGAGCACTACGGACGCCCCGATGATACCGGTGGTCGCGGCCAACAGAACGCCGATAACGATGACGGTCACCGCATAGCCGCCGCGAACGGCGCCAAACAGTTTGACCATGCTGTTCATCAGTCGCTCGGCTACGCCGGACTGGTCAAGCATGATGCCCATGAATATAAACATGGGCAGTGCCACAAGGGTTTCGCTACTGACCACCTTCCAGATTCGCTCGGGCACAAGCCCCATGGAAGATTGATAATCGAACCACAGATTGGCTCCAAAATTCTCAACGGCGACGACACCAACAACGGTCCAGATAACCGCGGTGCCGCCCAGTACCCAAGCAACCGGATAGCCGGTCATCAGCAGCGCCCCGAAGGTGAGGAACATGCCGATTACAAATAGGGTTTCAAGCTCCATCAGGACGCATCCTCTTTCTTGGTCTCACCGGACTCGACCCGGATTGGCTTCGGAAAGCCGAAAAGCAAAGCCGTCACTTTCAGCAGACGGGACAGGGCCGCGACGATCAGGAGCCCAAACGACAGCGCGAGAACGCCCTTGAGAATCCAGCGGTAAGGAAGGCCCGCCGGCGCCTGACTGGTCTCGCCCTGCTCCCAGGAGCTCACGGCATAGGGAATCATTTCGTAGACCGCCAAAACCAAAAACGGCAACAACAGGAACACCAGCCCAAACAGCTCGATCCAGGCCTGGCCTTTCAACGACAAGCGCTCATGGATAACGTCCACCCGCACGTGATCATCGGTTACCAGGGTGTAGCCCAGCCCCAACAACCAGCCCGCGCCAGCCAGATGCCATTGAACTTCCTCCAGAGTGACCGACCCCATGCCAAAGGCATAGCGCCCCACCACTGCGTAGATAATCACGCCCGTGACCACAATCCAGAGCCAGGAGGCACTCTTGCCTATTGCAGAAATCACGGCGTCCAGAACCCGGCTTAGCCAGGTGGTTGGAAACTCGGTGTGATGATGAATAAATTGACCGGCGTCCGACGCCGATGCATGCACCTCGGGCGGAGAGCCTTTATCAGACACTGTCATACAACAGTTCCTCGTTCAGAAAGCCTGCCGTGAAACAAGGATGGCCCCGCAGGGCCATCCAGACTAAATCAAAGAGCACCGGAATTGCGTCCGGTGCCCTGGGTCAGCCCCGAACCTTACAGGTCCGCCGGAACATAGGCGCGGGTATCCCACACCTTGTAGGATTCCATGAACTCCTGCTGGCTTTCGTAAACACGCTTGAAGTCAGCATCCTTGGAAGCTTCTTCTTCGAGCACTTCCTCGGTTACTTCCCTCAGCTTGAGCAGAACGTCGCGGGGGATCTGGTCAGCCTGAACGCCTTTGTCCTGGAACTCGGCCAGAACCTTGCCGTTCTTGTACTCGCCCTCGGCCAGACCACGGGTGGTTGCCGCGGTGCAGGAAGCCTCAACCAGCGCCTTCTGTGCCTCGGTGGCACGTGCCCACTCGTCCTTGTTGATCAGCATGTACTGGGCAGTGAACTGCTGGTGCCAGCCCGGGAACAGGTTGTACTTGACCACCTGGTTGAAGCCCAGGATCTGATCGATGGCTGGCATGGAGAATTCGGTGGCATCGATGGTGCCCTTCTCCAGTGCCTGGTAGAGCTCGCCGCCAGGCATCATGGTGACAGAGGCGCCCAGCTTTTCGAGGACCTTGCCGCCGAGGCCGGCGAAGCGGATCTTCAGGCCTTTGTAATCTTCCAGGGTTTCGATGGGCTCGGAATACCAACCCGCTGTTTCAGGCCCAATGATGCCGCACAGCTGTGCGTGAACATTGAAGCCTTTGTTGGCATAGGTTTCCTGCAGCATTTCATGACCGCCACCGTAGTAATACCAGCCGATATAGGCAGGCGGCTTCATGCCGAAGGGAACAGCGGCAAACAGGGGAATAGCAGGCACTTTGCCCTGGTCGTAACCGATCCAGGTGTAACCGGCTGAAACCTTGCCGTCTGAGACGGACTGCAGGATGTCGAACGGCGGAACCAGCTTGCCGGGCTCATAGACACGGACCTGGATGCTGCCATCAGAAGCGGTAGTGAGGTTGTCTGCGACCCAGGCAGCGGGAGAACCGAGGCCAGGAAGGTTGGTTGCGAAGGCTACGGGCATTTTCCAGCGCAGATCGTCTGCAAAAGCGGAGCCCGTGGTAAGAGCGATCGCACCGGCCACACCGGTGAGAGCCTTGAGAAGTTTCATTGGCAAGTCTCCTAACTTTGTTGTTTTGTCTGGCCTGGCGGCTTTCAACCAGAAAGGCCTGAACTGAGTATAATCAGAGAATGCAGGAACAGACGGACAGGGTGATGTTTGGGGTCCAACAGTTAGCGCCAGTCTTGTTCTGTGCATTGTTCTGACGTCCTGCGCCTCGGATATAGCAGACACTATGCCATCTTAGTTTTATTGATATAATTCAGTAAGTTATAAAATGCGGTCGAAGCCGGCACGAGGGAAAGTGTCCGGAATTTAGGACATCATTAGACGTCAGTCGTAAGGGATTGTACGGATGAGCAGACAGTCGTCCGGATTTCAGGACAACTTGGCCAGTTTCTCGTACAGAACAGATCGGGATATACCCAACAGCTTGGCAGCCCGGGTACGGTTGCCACGGCTTGCCACCAGAGCTTCTTCGATCGCCTGGGCCTCTGCCTCGGCGAGTGTCTGGGACAACGGCCTCACGGGTTGCGGTGCAAGAGAAGACACCGGGCGCGTCCCGGCTCGGGGCAACACCTTGAAAATCGCGTCGGCATCGAGCAAGCCACCTTCCTCGCCCATGGTCATTGCCCGCTCGAGAACGTTGCGCAACTCACGGATATTGCCCGGCCAGTCATAACTGCCCAGCGCCGAGACGCCGGCATCCGTAATCTCACCACGCAACTCCAGACCCTCGCAGATCTCTTCAAGAAGCGCTTCGCAGAGCACACCGAGATCCGCCAGCCGATCCCTCAAGGGTGGAATGGGGATTTCCAGGACATTAAGGCGGTAATAAAGATCGGAGCGGAAAGTACCTTCGGAGATCATGACCTCAAGATTTCTGCTGGTGGCAGCAATAACCCGAACATCCACCGAAACCACCTTGTTGGAGCCCAGCGGTTCAATCTCTCCCTCTTGCAGGGCCCGCAACAGCTTGGCCTGCAGCGGCAACGGCATGTCACCCACCTCGTCGAGAAACAGGGTGCCACCGTTAGCCAGTTGAAACTTGCCTTCCCGGGTGCGGCGATCGGCACCGGTGTAGGCGCCGGGTGCGACGCCAAAGAACTCGGCCTCAAGGAGGTTGTCCGGAATGGCGGCCACGTTCACTCCCACGAACGGTTTCTCCGCACGTCCCGAGACCGTATGAATCGCCTGGGCGAGTACTTCCTTGCCGGTGCCCGTTTCTCCCAGCAGTAGAACCGGCATATCGCGACCGGCCGCCAAGCGCGCGCGACGCTTGACCTCCAGCGCTGCCGGGCTGGCACCAACGAAATCACCGAGGCTGTAGCGAGTACCTCGTGCCTTTTTCGCCAACGCCTTGCGCGCGGCCGCAAGATCCTGGTGGAGCCGACGGTATTTCGACACCAGTGGCGTCAGGGGCTGAAGGTCGTCGTAAAGTACAAAGGCCACGGCACCGACGATTTTTCCGTTGTCGTCGTAGTACGGCAGGCGCGTTACCACCAACTGTTGCTGGTTGTGCTCCATGATGTCCAGCAGCAGGGGTTTACCGGTTTCGACCACTTCGGGCATTCGGGTGTGAGGGATTAGCTGGCGCACCGGTTTGCCGATGATGGTAGACGGATCGCCCAGGCCAAGAAGATGGGAGTAGCTGCTGTTAATCCAGGTAATCCGTGCATCGCAGTCCACGGCGATGGCACCGGCGCTGGCTTCCTCGAACATGGGAAACAGGGCTTCGATCAGGTCTCTGGTCAGGCCACTTTTATTGTTGTCAGAAAACAGCTGTGTCATGTACCGCGCACCAACGGGTCGAATGTCATTCATCTGGATAACCCTCGCACCCGACAGGCCGGGTGCAGTGACGGAAGTATATGGGGCCCCCGGACCGGGGGCAAACGAAGCCGGCCCCGCAACGGGCCGGCGCGTGTCACACTTATTCCGGGATCCGGACCTGATTGTCAGTAAAGACAATCCGGTCGCCAGCATCCGGCGCGGGATTGATCGCCGGCAGGTTGACCTCCGCCAGCGGTGTTGTGATAGCGCCCCGTGGCACCGTCCGGACTACCTGGCTTGGCGGCAACGCCTGCTTTTCAGTCAGATTCGCCCAGACCAGGTCCAGCGCCTGGAAATAATAGTGGTGCAACGGCACATACCGGTCAGCAACGCCCGGGAACCCATTAAGTACGTCCAGGTGATGCGCGTTCAGGATTTCGTAGTACCGCAGGTTACTTTTCTCCCCCTCCACTCGCTGGTTCAGGCCAAAATAGGGCCGGGAGGTGTGGTTGATGGGTAGAATCGCGTCGGCACGGCCGGTCACGAAAACCGTCGGCTTGCCCTGCAGATCACCCGAGGCACGGACTTCGGCGATACCCTCGGCAATAGCCGTTGCCAGCTCGGCGTCAGAGCCCTGCAGATCAGCTCCGCTGACGGCGTCGCTGCCCTGGGCAAGGCTACGAAGGCACAACAGTGCATCCAGGCCATAGTCCAATTGGTTGGTACTTGGTGAAGCACTGGCAGGCAGATTGGTGGGCTGACCATCGGCACCATCGTAGACGATGTTCACCCCGGCCGACGGCGGAATGCCATTGCTGACAGAGAACAGAGCGGCCTCTACCCCCGGCGCTATCGGAGCCACTGCCCCGGCGCCATCCACGGCCGCCAGGCTGAGATCACAGACACGATCCTCGACACCGGCGCGACTATAAGCATTGGCATAGGTCATGGAAATACTCTGGGCTACGGCGAGCCCGAAGTGCACCGGCGCCAACAGATTCTGCTCCGGCTGAATACCAAAGTCCTCGTTCAGGATGCGCAGCGCTTCGGTAGCCCGGTCATCCAGCGTGGCACCACTTACCAGACCCTTGTTGGCAAGGGAGTTACAGATATTCTCGCCGATTGCAGGGGGATTGAAGGTGGCGTTCAATGGCGCATCGTCCCGGATCGCCGGCGCCTGGTTGGCACAACCCTGATAGACGGCAAGGGCCGTGGTGTAATCCAGCAGGCTGCGGCTGTGCTCGGTAATCTCCGGGCCCTCGCCCTGGCGTATGGTGAAGCTTCGGTCCACCTGCGGGTTCACGTTGGGCTCGGACACCGCCACTCCATCGATAAGGCCCTTCGTATCCTGCTCGGCTGCACGGACGGAAGAACCACCACCGTTGGAGACACTGGAGGCAATGACCACGGTGTTTTTGGGTTTGATGGTCAGCAGCGTTTCGCCGTTGCCCAGCTCACGGCCAAACTTCTCGTTCAGCACGTAAAACCCGAATTCGATGGACTGCAGTACATGCTGGCCCCAGTCGGCTTCCGGATTGGCTCTGGAGTGAGCGTGCTTCCAGGCAAACCGATCCGGCCACGCGCTGTCGAAATCCGCTCGCTGCCCATCGGTCAGGTCGGCCCGGAACTGCACTGGTTCGACATCGGAGGTGAGCGTGCCATCAATCCGCTGGGCGGTGTTTGTAGCCAGGTTATGGGAACCTGTTCCTGTGCCCTTGTCGGTGTATACGACAGCACACCCTTTTTTAAGGCCCCACTCGCCGGCCGTACCGATAGCACCGTAGATGCCCCGGGAGCCGGAGGACGGCGCCGTGACCATGCAGGGTCGATCCGGGTCAAAGCTATCGGGCACCTGGGCCATCACCGTAACCGGCACGTCGGTTCCGGGCACAGACATGTAGGCAATGAATTCTTCACCCGCAATCAGGCCTTCACCGCTGGCGTTAACCTGCGGACCAAAGAAGGTCCCATAACCGCCTCCGGGGGCGGTATCCACCAGTGCGCGGTAGTTGTTATAGATCGCCAACCGCCGGAGTTCTGCAGCGGTAGGGTTCAAAGGGTCTGCGAATGCAGGCCCGGGCGCACTGGCCAGACCGCTGGCACCCAGGCCCGCAGTAAGCAGGTCATCGGTGATACCGTCGTAGCTGGTCTGACTGATATCGCCCTGAATGAAATCGGGGATTTCGTTGAACGGTGGATTATCCTTGCAAGCTGAGAGGGTCAACCCCGTGGCGCCGATCAGGGCGCAGAGCATTATTCGTTTCATGATCGTTCCTTGTTTGTTGTTGTAAACGAACAGACCAGGCCGCAAGCCGGGCCCCGGGAACGCCATGCGCATCCTGTGCCAATTGGCTATGTATCTGATTTATATATATTAAAATTACCTATTACTTGAACTTGAGAGAATAATTCCGGATTTCCGGACAGTCCCGGGGTCGGCAATCATCAAAAAACACGCCTATTGCGAGCCTTGCAGAGATTGTCCTTGAAACCGGACACTGTACTGAATGTCGGACAATGGAGTCTGGATGAGGCAATCCGCCCCGTACCGGCATCCATCAATATCAGTGCGTCGTAGATTTGATGTGAAACCTCAATTCGCCTGAAAAAGGAGAGCCCAGTGCCCGGTTACCGAACAGGGGGCAGACGGGGTGGGTTGGTCGGCGTGATTGGCAGCCTGCTGTTGCTGGCCGGATGCGCGACCCACCACAATGGACCAGAGAACGCGGCCTTGCCGGGAGAGCAATCCTTTCAGGTAGAGCGCAATTTACAGTTCTCCCCAGATAACTGGCCACAACAACTCTTCGCCGACCTTTACCTGCCCGAGAACGGGGCCTCAGGGCATCGCCATCCGGTGGTCCTGATGGTTCACGGGGGTGGCTGGCAACGACGGTCCCGTGAAGACATGGCCTGGATCGCGGAAGAAGTGGCCAGCCACGGTTTCGCGGTGCTGAACATCGACTACCGGTTTGCACCGGAATACACCTTCCCGGCGCAGCTGCATGATCTCCAGCTCGCCCGCCAGTGGTTGAACGAGCATGCCGACAAATACCGCCTAGACCGCAAGCAAGTCAGCGGTTTCGGGTTTTCATCCGGCGCCCATCTGATTGCCCTGCTGGCCCTGGTGGCAAGCTCCGACAGCGAGCTGAACGAGCCCTACGGCGGGCCGGAGTCCCGGCTGCACGCTGTTGTCGCCGGCGGCTTGCCGTCTGACCTCATGGCGTTCGGTTCGGGCAAGTTGATCCGGCAGTTCCTCGGTGGCGAGCAGCAGGCGATGCCGGACACCTATCGCAGTGCCTCACCGATCAGTCACGTGACGGCCAACGCACCGCCCTTTTTCCTGTTTCACGGCGCCGTGGACATGCTTGTGCCCTTCAGCCAGGCCGAACGTTTCCGGGACGCACTCGCAAGTCATCAGGTATACAGCGAACTCTATGAAATGCATCTGCGAGGACATGTCACCAGCTTTCTCACAGCCGGCGATGCGGTTGACGAGGCAATCGCATTCCTCGACCGAAAGAAAAGCAACTGATTGCCGGGTCGCTATCCGATCCGGATGAACGGCAGCAGGCTCAGGCCCATGATGACCAGAATGGCAATGCAGGCCGCCAGAGTCCGGATTGGCCTCTGCCTGAGCATGAACCAGAAACCGCCGGATTCGCCCCGGGCCAGGTGCTCCTCGTAGGCCTGTCGCTGGGTTTCATAGCGTTGCCTCTGATACTCATCCAGCAGCGCCCTGGCCCTGGCCGCCTCATCGTCGTCGTGCACCCAGAAACCGCCCATGCTGATGCCCCAGCGGCTTGGTGGCGTCTCGTAATAGGCTACCTCGTGGGCATCAAACAGGGCCCGGATTTCCTCGGCCTCGTCATCGGGTACATGGCGCAGGTTCATCAGATGGTGGGGCATGGACTCTCGTTGTCTGGTATCAGGTGCGGGTATCCCTATATCCTAGCACTAAAGCCCGACGGGGCCCGACAGCCCGAATTCGACACCGGAACCCTGAATGACCGACAACCCCCTCCGATTGCTGCTGGAGTTTGACAGCCAGGCGCAACGGGACAGATCACAGCCGCCTACCTTCCTGCATCGACGCGACCGCAAGTTCGCTCTCGTCTGTGAAGAGCAGGGCGAGGCCCCGGACGCGGCCCGCTGGCTCGCCCACCTGAACCGCCTCAGCGGTCCCCGGGCAACCCCGACATCCGCGGACCGGACACTGGCATCGTGGCGCCGGATCAACGGTGGTTTTGCACTGTCAGGCGCGGTCGCGGGCACGCTGGCGATGGCCGGGCTGCTGTTCTATGACGGCGGCCAGCGCATCAACATCACGGTTTTCCTGGCGTTCGTGTTGCTGCACCTGATATTTGCCCTGTTCACCACCGTGCAAGCCATGGCCGGATGGCAGCCCTGGCGCTGGTTGGCGCATCGATTGGGGGTCAACCCGGGAGATGGCGCCTTCACCAGGCTTCAGCCTGTTCTGATGGCCAGAGCGGCTCACCTGGGCGGCATTGCGTTCGCCATCGCAGGGCTGTTTACCCTGCTGGCCATGGTCGTCTTGCAGGACCTCGCCTTCGGCTGGAGCACCACGCTGGACACTGCCGCCACCAGCTATCACGGATTGGTTAGGGCCATTGCGACGCCCTGGGCCTGGCTCTGGCCTGCCGCGGCCCCGGATCTTGCGCTGGTCGAGGCGACGCGTTTTTTCCGGGCCGGTAACCCAACGGCAAGTCCTGACCCGGTCCTCTGGGGCCTTTGGTGGCCGTTTGTGGCCATGATGTGGGCAACCTGGGTTCTTCTGCCAAGGATAATTCTCTGGGCGTGTGCGTCCGTGCAGGCCCGGCAAAAAGCCCGGCGCCTGCTCACCAGCCATCCAGCCATGCACGCCCTGCTGTATCGCATGGAAACACCCGCCCTGGACACTGGCAACAGCCATCATGACGCCGACGATCTTCCGGACACCGACACTCGAGGCAACCTGCGATCACTGCCCGACAGCGACATTCTGTTGTGTTGGGCCGGCGCCGGTGAACCGGAATTGCCAGAGTCGCTTCGGTCAGGCAAGCAGCTCGTGCTCACGGCCGGCGGCGGCGCCAGCCTTTCGGACGATGATCAGGCTCTGCACCGGATCGCCGAGCATCTGAAAAACAACGCCAAGGCAGTCATCCTGCTGGTTCGCTGCTGGCAACCCCCGACCGGCGAGCTTCAGGACTTCCTGGCGGCCGCCCGGGACATCTGGCCCGACAACGCCAGGGTCGCGCTGGTGCCACTGGCCACGGACAGCAATCAGCAACCCGATGCCCACCAGATCCAGCCCTGGCTGCGATTTGCCGAAAGGGTGGGCAGCGAGTTCGTCCAGGTGTCTCTGCCCCCATTCCAGATGCGGGATCCCTACACAGCCATCGGGGACGGGTCATGACTCAGATACCCACGTTTGCGGTCGTCGGACACCCGAACAAGGGTAAATCCAGCGTGGTGGCGACCCTGTCCCAGAACGATGCCATTGCCATTGCCCTGGAACCCGGCACCACACGCAGGCATCAGGCTTACCCGCTGAAGGTGGACGGCCAGACCCTCTACACTCTGGTCGACACGCCCGGATTCCAGCGGCCGAGACGGGTAATGGAGTGGCTGGAAGCTCACAGTGTCTCCGTCTCTGATCACGCAGACACCGTCAAAGCCTTTGTGGCACAGCATGAGGGGGACGGCCGATTCACCGATGAATGTGAGCTTCTCAGACCGCTGATTGAAGGCGCCGGGATCATCTACGTGGTGGACGGCTCGGTGCCCTACAGCGCAGAGCACGAGGCAGAAATGACCATCCTGCGCTGGACCGGCCGCCCGAGCCTGGCCCTGATCAACAGCATCGGTGCCGACGACTACAGTGATACCTGGCAGGCCGCGCTGGGCCAGTTCTTTCAGGTTGTCCGCCGTTTCGACGCTGTTCGCGCCCCATTCGAGCAACATCTGGGCCTTTTACGGGCTTTCGGACAACTGGAGCCGGACTGGGAAACACCACTGGAACAGGCCACTCACTACCTGTCCGCCCAGCGGCAGCAGCGCCGCCATCAGGCCGCAGTACTGATCGCCGGGACACTGGAGAGCATGATGTCCTACCAGGAAAAACGGACGCTTACCGCCGGCCAGGCTGCAGAAACCAGTGACGGCTCCCTGGCCGAACAGCTGCGGGAACGTTGGTATCGTCACCAGCGCAAGCGGGAACAGACCCTGCGCGTGGATATCGAACATCTTTATCAGCACCAGCGCATCCGTCGCCAGGAGCCCGAACTGGAGTGGCACAGCGAACACGACCTGTTCTCGGAAGACAGCCGCAAAGCCTGGGCGGTCAGCAAGCGCTACCTGGCCACCGCCGGCTTCGGCGCGGGCGCCGTCAGTGGCGCCGGAATCGACGCGCTGACCTTCGGCTCCTCCCTTGGAACCGGCGCTCTGGTGGGCGGTTTGATCGGTGCTGCCGGCAGCTATTTCTACGGCGATCGGCTGGCCCTGCCGGCGCTGAGCATCGGCGTGCTAAGGGACGGATTGAAAACAGCCACCTTCGGTCCTGTACAGGACAGCCAGTTCGGCTATGTTGTATTGGGAAGGGCCGTGGATCACTGGTGGCATATCTCCCATCGGAATCACGCTGGTCGCGACCTGCTGGACCTTGAGCCAGCAGACCATCACTGGCTCGAGCGACTTGAAAAATCGAGCCGACAAGAAATTCAGAAAGCCTTCGACAAGTGCCGGAAACGGCGCCCCCTGGATGAACGCCAGCGGGAAAGATTCGCCACCTCGATCGAACAGGCCATGGCCGTTTACGACGATTGGCGGTTGAACCGCACCTGAAAGGGATGTTTATACTAAAAGGCTATTCCATCACAAAATGAGGAATGCTCATGAAAATCGTACGAGTGCAAGACATTATCGGTACCGAGCGGGAAGTCACCGGCCCAGGGTGGACAAGCCGCCGCATGCTGCTCAAGAAAGACGGCATGGGCTTTTCCTTCCACGAAACCATCATCCCTGCCGGGGCCGAGTTGAACCTCTGGTACAAGCATCACCTCGAAGCGGTCTACTGTGTTGCCGGCAACGGCAAGATCCTGGACAAAGCCACTGGTGAAACCCACGAGATCACTGACGGAACCCTGTACGCACTCGACAAGCATGACCAGCACACCCTGTACGGTGGCACGGAAGACATGCGACTGATCTGTGCCTTCAACCCACCGGTTACCGGCCGTGAAGTCCACGACGAAGACGGTGCCTATCTGCCGGACACCAGCGAAGACTGAATCGTCTTGCCCGTGGCTGAACACCAGGCCGCGACCACACCGCCACCGCCAGCGAAGCTGCTGCCGGTGGCGGTGTTGCTTTGGCTGGCCGGCGTTTACCTGCGGATACCGGTACTGGTCGCGCCGCCCCTGGCGCCTTTCATCAGCAACGAACTGGCACTCACCCAGGCACTCACCGGCGCCCTGACCACCCTGCCCATCCTGATGCTGGCCATCGGCTCCATGCCCGGCTCACTGGCCATTGCCCGGATTGGCCCCCGCAATACCCTGGCTCTGGCCATGGTGATTATGGTGATCGGCTCCGCCGGGCGCGGCCTGATGCCCGACACCCTGACCCTGATGATTGCCAGTGCCGTCATGGGCATCGGCGTCTCCATGATGCAACCATCACTGCCGGCACTACTGCCCCGGTGGCTGGAACCCCACCACCTCGCGTTAGGCTCGGCGATCTACATGAACGGCATGCTGATGGGTGAGTTCATCGGTGCCGGCATCACGCTGCCTGTGCTCATGCCCCTGCTAGACAACAGCTGGCGCGCCACCCTGGTGGCCTGGTCACTCCCGGCGCTGCTGGTTGCCGCAGCCCTGTTCCTGCCCAAACGGGACCGGGCCAAACCGGTGCGAAAAGTAGCCTGGCTACCGGACTGGCATAACCCCTTGACCCTGAGAATCGGTCTACTGCTCGGCCTCTCCGGCTCGCTGTTTTTTGGCCTCAACGCGTACATGGGCAACCTGCTGCAGCATCAGGGCCAGTTCGACAAACTGCCGGATGCCCTGTTCTGGTACAACCTTGCCCAGGTCTTCGCCTCCCTGATCATGCTGAAAATGGCGCGCTACTGGGTCGGGCGTCGTGGCGTCATCGCCACCCTGGCCAGCATCAGCCTGCTCGGCGCCATTGGCGCGGTCATGCTTACCGGCTGGTGGTCCATCGTCAGTGCCACCCTCATGAGCTTGGTCGCCGGCATGCTCCTGATCCTGCTCGTAGCGATACCCCCGCTGGTGGTCTCCGCCGCCGAAACTGGCCGCCTCTCCGCCGGCACCTTCCTGGTCGGTTACACCGTCGCTTTTTGCGTGCCTATGCTTGGCGGTGTCGTCGCCGACTGGACCGGCGATGCCCGCCATGCCCTGATGCTGATGATCACCTACGGCCTGCTGGTCTTGCCCCTGGCCTTTACCCTGAACCTGGAACGAAAAAAGGACCAGCCCGAAAGCTGATCCTTCTCTGAATACCAATTTTCCCTTCGCGGACTCCCCATATCCAGCCGGAACGGCCGTGGGGCGGGGGTGTCCTTTCCGCCGGGAAAAAATGTCTGAGCAAAGCGAGTTGTTTTTCCCAGAGGAAAGGACACCCCCGCCCCGCGGCCAGACTCCGAACTAATACAGGGTCAGATGTAATAGTCCTTCAACGGAGGAAACCCATTAAACTCAATGGCGCTGTATGTCGTTGTATAGGCTCCGGTAGACAGCCAATACATCCGATCCCCAATCGCCAGATTCAACGGCAACGGATACTTGTGATGCTCATACATGATATCGGCACTGTCACAGGTCGGCCCGGCAATCACACAGTCCTCGCCTTCGCCCGCCTTCTCAGTCCAGATCGGAAACTTGATCGCCTCATCCAGGGTCTCGATCAGGCCTGAAAACTTGCCCACATCGGTAAACACCCAGCGATGCAGGGCAGTACGGGATTTCCGGGAAATCAGAACCACCTCGCTCACCAGAACACCGGCGTTGGAAATCAGCGATCGGCCCGGCTCGATGATGATCTCCGGCAGCTCCGCACCAAAGTCCTCGTGCAGGAAGCGGGCAATCTCCTCGGCGTACACCTTCAGCTCATTGGTGCGAGTGATGTAGTTGGCCGGGAAACCACCGCCCATGTTGATCATCTTAAGCTCGATACCGTCTTCTTCCTTCAGACGCTCGAAAATCACCTTCACCTTGTTCAGGGCCGCATCCCAGGCGCCAATCTCGCGCTGCTGGGAACCGACGTGAAACGACACGCCGTAGGGCACCAGACCCAGGTCACGGGCAAGGATCAGCAGGTCCATGGCCATGTCGGTCTGGCAGCCGAACTTGCGGGACAGCGGCCAGTCTGCCGTCAGGGTACCTTCGGTCAGGATACGCACATACACTTTCGAGCCCGGGGCCGCCTTGGCGATGTTGCGAAGGTCTGCCTCCGAGTCGGTGGCAAACATACGAACGCCTTTCTCGTAGAAGGTGCGAATGTCCTTCGCCTTCTTGATGGTATTGCCGTAGCTGATCCGCTCACCGGTCACACCCAGGGCCATCACCTTGTCCAGCTCGTAAACCGACGCGATATCGAAAGAGGCACCCTTGTCGCGCAGCATGGTCAGGATCTGCGGGGCCGGGTTGGCTTTCACCGCATAGTAAACCTTGGCGTAGGGGAAACCCTCGACCAGCTCGTCGTACTGACGGTCAATCGTTGCGGTATCGATCACCACAAACGGAGTTTCCTTGCCGTCGGCAAAGTCCTTGATGCGCTTGAACGTGTCGGCTTCGTAGTAATCGGCGATATTGGCGTTAGCGGCTTCGGTCATGGGTGGTGTTTCCCTCCACAGGGCAAACAGGCATAAAAAAAGGCACTACAGCAACGCTGCAGCACCCGTTAGATAGCGCGATCATCGGGCTTTTTTGAGGGCCCGGATATGAGCAAATCTACCCATAAGTAATGGGCAATACTGGCAACGCCACTGGCATGAATTCTGGCGGGAATTCCTAGACCGCCACCGGCCATATCGGCGGTGGTTCGGTAGGCCCGTCCGGGTCTTCCGGTTCAGTCTGTTCCCGTAGATAGCCGAGAATCGCTTCCTGGAGCTCCGTGCCCTGGCCCAATCCCTTGTTTCCGAACAACCGGTTGAATTCCAGTACGTAAGGGTGGCCATCCACCAGCGCAATATCAAAGCCGGCGTGATCAACACCCAGATCCCGGGCCAGCCGCAATGCCAGCGCCGTCATCGCCGGGGGAACCGGGCTGTTGTCGATGCGGCCACCTTGGGCCACATTGTTGTAGAAGCCCTGATCGGCCTGGGTTCGCCAGTAAGCCGTCAGCACCTGATCGCCAACCACAACAACTCGTGCATCCCGGTCCAGAGGCAGGTATTCCTGGGCGTAGAGCACGTCAGTGCGCTCGCAGTAGCGGCGCCAGTCCTCACGGGATTCAATCAGCCAGACGCCTTCGCCCATGCTGGCCTTGGGAAGCTTTGCCACGAACGGATGCACCATGGCATCCCAGATCATGTCACGTTCCACCGGGCCGTTGGCCTCAATCATGGTCCAGGGCGTGTGCTCCGGGGCCACCGTCTGGAATGCACGGGTCATCTCCACTTTGTCGTGGCCGATGCGGTAGCTGGCTTCGCTGGGAAACACCCGGCACTTGAGACCGTGAACCAGGGCATTTAACTGCCAGTACTCTGGAAACAGGACCCAATCTGCTTCCCGCAACAGTTCTTTATGACGCAAAAACTGGTCCGGCTTGAGGACGGTGGTGTCGGGAAAACCCAGGGTTCGGAAAATATCGAAGGAAACAAGGTGCATGGATACTGCGCACTCGGGGTTGAGTTGCGCGTATTTTATACAGGGCTGACATTCAGGCAAGTGCTATTTTCACCTCCAGACATCAGGAAAAGACCGTACAGGTGCTACCCTTGAAGCAGCACATAAGCACGGAAGAGCGGAATGCAGGAACTTGATGCGAGGGCAAAGTCCCTTCTGGCCGCACTGAAAGCGGACTCCCGGTCAGGCGCTACACAGCTGGCAATGAACACCCTCGATCAACTGCTATCTTACCTGGACGAGGTCGAGCCAGAGGGCGAGACATTTCTGAGGCTACTGGCAGAACTCCGGGCGGCACGCCCGAGCATGATCGTGATTGGCAATGCACTGGCCATGATCGAGCAGCGTCTTTCCAGTGATGTTCAGGTCGCACTTCAGGCCGTCATGGACATCAGAGACCAGCTGGAAAATGCCACCGGAACCATTGCCCGGCAAGCCCTCGATCTTCTGCCAGAGTCGCCGGTGATACTGACCCATAGCGCCAGCTCCGCGGTACTGGCGCTGTTTCGTAACATGGCGGAACAGCGCCAGGCCTTCTCTGTCATCTGCACCCAGAGCAGCCCGGGCTTCGAGGGCCACTCCCTGGCACGGGCGCTGAACGAGCTAGCCATACCCGTCACCTTGATCACCGATGCGCAGATGGGGCTGTTTGTGCCCCAGGCTGACCTGGTGATCACCGGGTGCGATACCTGGCTTTCCAATGGGCATTTTATCAACAAAAGCGGTACACACTTGTTGGCTCTGGCGGCCCATGCGGCCGGGAAGCCCCTCTGGGTTCTTGCCGACAGCTTCCGGAACAGCGACGCCGACCCCGGGTCGGTTGAACTCGAGGAAATGCCCGCGGAAGAACTCAACGCACCGCCGGGAGACTGGATAACGCCACGGAATATCTACTTTGAGCGGGTGCCACACGCGCTGGTCAGCAAACGCATCAGCGAGTTGGGCGTTTTTTCGTGCCCTGCTGAGCCTCGGCGGTAAACGGATCTTCCGGCCAGGGATGCTTGGGATACCGCCCACGCATATCCTTGCGCACCTCGGGGTAGGCGTTATGCCAGAAACTGGCCAGATCGGCGGTGACCGCCAGAGGCCGTTGCGCGGGGGACAACAGATGAAGCACCACCGGTACCCGCCCACCGGCAACGGCAGGGGTTTCTTTCCAGCCAAACAGCGCCTGGAGCTTGGCCGCCAACACCGGGCCATTGTCGGCGGTGTAATCCAGACTCACCCGCTGGCCGGTCGGTATGGTCAGATGTGTTGGCGCCAGACTCTGAAGCTGCTGCTGGGACGGGTAATCAATCAGGCTGTTAAGGGCCGCCAGCAAGTCGATCCGGGCCAGATCGGACCATCGGGTCATGCCGACCAGAAACGGGCCCAGCCAAACCTCGAGACTATCCAGTAACGCCGCGTCATCGGTGTCCGGCCAGCCGGAATCCGGGAAGGTTCTGGCGAGCAACCTCATTCGGGCACGCCACTGGCGACTGCCATCACTCCAGGGCAGGCTTTCCAGGCCCTTCTTCCGAATCGCGCTGAGCAGCCCCTGCCGGACCAGTTCCGGATCCACCCGGCCGAGCGGCTTTTCCTGAAGCACGAGTTCACCCAGTTTTCGCGCACGCCGCGCCAGAATTTTACCCTGGCTGTCGTCCCACAGTGCCTCTTCGATCTCCTGTATGTGGTCAGCCAGGTCGAGCTCCAGGTCCGGAATGTCCACCGGCGCGGCCAGGTAAATCGTGGCTTCGCGGGCCTGGCCATCCAGCTCGGCCGCCACCAGCCACTCGTGCCGTGCCAGGGGATCATCCTCTCTCAGTACCGCACCTTTGCCATTACTGAGCTGATACCTCGCCGCCTTATCCGATCGCCGCCTGGCAATACGGTCCGGATAGGCCAGGGCAAGCAATCGGCCGATTTCGGTCTCCGAGGGCGGTGTTGCCTCAGTCGTCCCGGGCCCGGAAAGACGCCGGGCCGACTGGCGTACAGCCTTCAGGCGAGCGACATCCAGCGTGCGATCCCGCCGTTCCCCGAAGAACACCCGAACCCGCTCGTGCATGTCCGCACCAGTTCCGGGGCCCAGGAGATCACGCTCTTCCAGCAAGGCGGCCACGGCCGCAGCCGCGCCTCCGAGCCCTATAGAACGGCCTTTCAGCACCATATGCGCCAGTCGCGGGTGTATACCCAGCTCCCGGGCCGCTTTGCCGTGGTCCGTAATAGCTCCGTCTGAATCGAGCAGATCGAGCCACCGCAGGAGGGCCACAGCCTGCCTCCAATGGGCGGCAGGGGGCTTATCAATCCAGGCGACGGCATCGGCTTCCCGCGCGCCCCACTGGGCTAATTCCAGCACCAAGGGTGCCAGATCGGCCTCCAGAATTTCGGGCGGCGTGTAATCGGCCAATCCGAACTGTTCCGATTCGCTCCACAATCGATAACAGACCCCGGGCTCCATCCGGCCGGCCCGGCCTTTACGCTGTTCCGCAGAAGCCCTGGATACCCGGCCAGTGACCAGGCGGGTCATGCCACTGTTGGGATCAAAAACGGCCCGACGCTGCTGACCGCAATCGATAACAACCCGAACCCCTTCAATGGTCAGACTGGTTTCGGCAATAGCCGTAGCCAACACCACCTTGCGCTGGCCTTCGGGAGCCGGCGAGATTGCCTGGTCCTGCTGCTCCGATTTCAGATTGCCGTATAGTGGAGCAAGCATCACCCGGTCCGGCAGGTTTGCACGGAGCTGTTGCTCAACCCGACGTATCTCACCCACACCGGGCAGAAACACCAGCAGTGAGCCGCTTTGATCAGCCAATGCCTCCCGAACCACAGCGGTAACCTGATCCACCATGCGGCCACTGCGCGGCAACGGCCGGTAATGAACATCGACCGGAAACGCCCGTCCTTCACTGGTTATTACGGGAACGTCTCCAAGCACTTGCGCAATCGGCCCGGTATCCAGGGTTGCGGACATCACCAGCAACCGCAGATCCTCCCGCAACGCCTGCTGCGATTCCCGCACCAGGGCCAGGCCCAGATCCGCCTGCAAAGAGCGCTCATGGAACTCATCAAAGATGACCGCCGCGTACTCCTCCAGCATCGGATCCACCTGGATCAGCCGGGTCAGGATGCCTTCGGTCACGACTTCGATCCGGGTGGCCGCAGACACACGGGTATCCAGCCTTGTGCGATAGCCTACCGTCTGTCCGGGCTGTTCATTGAGTTGCCGGGCCATGAACCGGGCGGCAGAGCGAGCTGCAAGCCGACGGGGCTCCAGCATCAGGATCTTGCCGTCACCGCGCCAGGGCGCATCCAGAAGGGCGGCAGGCACACGGGTGGTTTTACCGGCACCGGGCGGAGCCTGCAGAAGTACGGTAGTCGTGCGTTCCAGGGCCGCTTTCAGGTCTGGAAGAATGGCATCAATAGGGAGCATCGGATTCCGGGTTTCTGAAGCGTCAGGAGCTCACCCGTTCACGATTGGCCTTTGCCCACTGGTAAATCCGCTCAAAGGCCTCGGCCAGGTTGTGCGGATTATGGGGCGGCTGGATCACAGCAGCAAGTTCGCCGTCGGGGTTCAGCAGCGCAAAATGGCCGCTGTGATCCACCAGCAGCTCGCCATCCACCTCACGATGGACAAACACCGCGTTCAGGCTTTTGGCCAGTTCCCGCAAGGTGTCCAGATCTCCGGTCAGACCATGGAAATTTTCACCGAAGAAGTCCGTGTAGGCTTTGAGTTTCTCCGGCGTATCGTGCTCCGGGTCAGCGCTGACCAGCAGATAGTCAGGCTGGGGCAATTCCTTGGACAGCAGCTTGTCGGTCTGGCGCAAATTGGCCATGGCTGCCGGGCAGATATCCGGGCAATTGGTGTAGCCCACGAATGCAATGGTCCAGCGACCCCTCAGACTCTCCCGCGTGACCGTTTCACCGTTCTCATCCGTCAGCGTGAACTCTGCCAATTGACGAGGCTGATCATAGACATACGTATTGAACTCCGTCAGCTCCGGCGCCGGAATCGGTTCCTGGTTACCCACCAGAAATACCTGCCGTCCAACAACCAGTCCAAAGATCAGAACAACGATTAGCAGAAGGCAGAACAGGGTAAGGCGAATAGAGCTGGAGCTTTTCATGGGTGGTCCACTTCGTTGATCAGATAAGCAGACGGGGATGGCTTTCCGAAACCGTGCGGAGCCATGGATGGCGTAGCCGGGCGTACACGGACGTATTTACAGCGTGTTTCGGAAAGCCATCCCCGCCTGCGTCAGCACAATGTCTGACTCAGAAGAATACAAAATGATCCACAAGCAATACCACAAACAGGGCCATGAGGTAAGTGATGGAATACTTGAAGGTATTCAGGGCCACCCGCCGATCGTCACCCTTCAACAGCCTTACCGCATACTGCAGAAAGCGCAGGCCAAGGGCCAGGGCGCCCACCAGGTAGATACCGCCGGACATGCCTGTGACAAAAGGTAGCAGACTGACCGCCAGCAACATCAGGGTGTAGAGCAGGATGTGCAGCTCGGTGAACTTGTTGCCATGGGTGACCGGCAGCATGGGAATGCCCGCCTTGGCGTACTCTTCCTTGCGATGGATAGCCAGAGCCCAGAAATGCGGCGGGGTCCAGGCAAAAATGATCAGCACCAGCAGCAGAGCGTGGCCCTCAACCTGGCCGGTCACAGCGGTCCACCCCAACAGCGGTGGCATGGCTCCGGCAAGACCACCGATGGTGATGTTCTGGGGCGTAGCACGCTTGAGGAACAGGGTATAGACACCGGCGTAACCCACCAGGGAGGCGAGGGTCAGCCAGGCAGTGAGGTGATTCACCTGCCACATAAGCACGGCCATACCAACACACGCGAGTATCGTTGCGAACAGGATCGCATCCACAGGCGAGATCTTGCCTGTGGCCACCGGGCGCTTGCGGGTGCGAGCCATGACGGTGTCAATTTTCTGGTCTACCACATGGTTGACCACTGCAGCCGCGCCGGCCAGCAGGGCGATACCCAGATTGCCCCAGACCAAGACGCCCCAACCGGGCACGCCTGGCGCCGCCAGCAGCATCCCGATAACCGATGTGAGGATCATCAGCGCGACAACCCTGGGCTTGGTCAGCTCCAGGTAGTCACGCCAGGAAATGGTTGTTCTGGAGTCGCTCGCAATTGCCTGGGCCGGCAGTGCTTCCACTTGCTCGCTCATGCCGTAACCTCCTGGTTCATTGTTGTTGTGTGTGTTGCCGGGATGCTATGTGGTTCGAGTAACAGCTGATGCCGCCAGATCAGGTGAATGACTGACAACAGCAGACCTGCGCCCATGGCGTTGTGGGCCACGGCGATGGACAGGGGAATATGGAAAATTACGTTGGCCAGACCCAACAGGATCTGAACACCCAGCAGGACCGCCACCAGCCGGATGGCGTTATCCAGGCCGGAATCACCACGTCGACGCCACATCAACGCCAGTAATGCGGCGAAATAGACCAGCACCAGCATGGCACCGAGTCTGTGAGTGACATGAATGGCCACCCGGCCATCCGCCGTCAGCTGGCCACCCAGGTAGTTCGGGCCCACATGCTGGGTCACGTCAAAGCCGTGCCGGAAATCCATGCCCTCAGGCCACCACTGGCCCTGACAGGTGGGCAGATCGGTACAGGCAACGGCCGCGTAGTTGGCCGCTGTCCAGGCCCCCAGGGCAATCTGCATCACCACTAACAGCAGCCCGCCATAGAGCCAGGGCCGGAAACCGGACAGGGCATTGGATGGCGGGGGCTCCCGATCCCCTGTCCGTCTGGCCTGACGTCGCAACCGGAGGGCCAGCAGCGTCAGGAGACTCAGGGTGGTAAAGCCGCCAAGCAGGTGCAGCGCCACCACCTGGGGCCACAGTTTCAGGGTCACCGTCCACATGCCGAAAGCGCCCTGAAGAATGATGAAACCGGCGATAAACAAAGGCAGCTTTACCGGAACACCCTGGCGCCGGTTACGAACCGCGTAGGCCGCCAGGCCGAACACCACCAGCCCCAGGGTGCCGGCGGCGTAACGGTGGATCATTTCGGGCCAGCCTTTTTGCACATCCACCGGCGTATCGGGAAAACGGGCATTCGCTATGGCAATGTTCGATTCGCTCTGGGGCACCGTGAGAAAACCATAGCACCCGGGCCAGTCAGGACACCCCAGCCCTGCGTGCACCAGGCGGGTCCAGGCACCCAGCATGATCACGACAACCGCCAGCAAAACGGCAAAGGTTGCCCACTTTGCCATCTTGTGGGCTGCCGTAGTTGGGGAAACAGATGACTGATTCAAGGCTGACTCTCCGCTCTGGCCATTAACCGATCTGCGACAGTTTGAGCAGGTGTTTCAGGTCCTCCAGCATATCCTTACCAGTATGCTCGGAACCGTAATGCATCATCACATTACCGAACGGATCAACCAGCAGGATGCGCGGCTCCGCTTCCGGATTGATACCGGCTGGCCAGTCCGGCCGGGCACCCGCCGCAGGCACAAGGCGCTCCATGGAGCTGTATTCGGAGGACCAACGCGCCTGCAGATCGGAGGGCACACTACCCAGTGCGGCAGCCCGGGAGACCCGGTTGGCGTTCTTGCCAAGGGCGATATTCACCTGCCTGGCCAGATAGAGCAGCTCTTCGCACTGACTGCCACATTGGCCGGCAGCCACAATCATGAGCCAGTCCGGATCGATTTTTTCCGGGCCAAAGCGTTCTGCCAGCGGAGTACCGGAAGCCGTTTCGAGATTGAGCGTTGAAACCGGGGCCACTGGCTGGAGCAAAACGCCGTTATTGGTGTGGCCGGCCGGGTTCAGCCAGCCGGTATAAAACATGATGGTTGCAACAATCATCGGGCCAAAACCCAGCGCAAACAGGAGGAATGCCGTGCGACGGCCGCGACGCACCTGTTCCGGGGTTGGCCCTTCGTTGTGTTCCTGGTCGGATATCCGGTTAGCCATTGTCATTGTCATTATTGGCTCCTGTCTTTCGGTAACTCGCCACTATAGTCAATATAGTCAGCGCCACGGCCAGCGCAAACCATTGCGTGGCATATCCGTAATGGGTTTGTGGCCCCATCAGGTCCGGTTCCCAATCCGCCCGGTAAGCGCCCGGCTGGCGATTGCCGGAAAGCCTTACTATTTTGTCGGGAAGATCCGGAATCTCCTTTCGTGCGGCCTCTCCGGACAGACTCTGTACCCGCCGGGGCCACGGACCGCCTGCCTCTGGCTGATCCACCAGCACCGGCGGCACCGGATAGTCACTGAGTCGACCTTCCAGGGTAAAAATCCCTTCCGGCGTTTCCAGCTGCGGGAGCTGATCCCGGGTTCGCGGCGCCTGGACCCAACCGCGATTAACCACAATCGGCGGCCCTTCCAGAGGACGAAACTCTGTCAGGACTTCATAACCCGGGATGCCATCACGGGTCCGGTTATCCAGCAGCCAGTTTCGGCTTCCGTACATCCCGGTCAGTGTCAGAGGCCGACCACGGGTCAGATCACCGGACTCCATGTCCTGCCAGGCCCGGTTTTCCGCTTCCTGCTGCCACTGGTTCAGCAGAAGCTGCTTTTCTTCCGCCCGATTCAGCTGCCAGACACCGAGGCCAATAAGTATGGGCAGGAAGACGCCGCTGAACACCAGCAATCGCCAGTCAAAGTGCCATTGACGGTGTTGGCCCTGCGAATCAGACATGCTCTGCTATAGTGACCTCAACGGGTCTGGAACCTGTTCCTGCCCGTACATTCACTGCACCTACAAAAACAGGAACTCCCATGCTCAAGGGCTTTATCGTTTTTCTGATGCTTGCCGTCGTGGTGAGTCTGTTCAGTGGCCTGTTCTTTCTCATCAAGGATGGCGGCAAAACCAACCGGGTGGTGAACTCCCTGGCGGTTCGGGTCACACTCAGCATACTGCTCCTGGCGGTCATTCTGATTGCTCTGTGGCAGGGCGCCCTGACATTGAACCCGACGCCCTGATCAACCTTTTTCAGAGAATGTAGACAAAGACAAAGAGACCAAGCCACACCACGTCCACAAAGTGCCAGTACCAGGCCGCCGCTTCAAACCCGAAGTGATTATCGGCCGTGAAGTGGCCTTTGTTTATGCGAATCAGCATGATGATCAGCATCAGAGACCCGAGAATCACATGTGCCCCGTGGAAGCCTGTCAGCATGAAGAAGGTGCTGCCGTAGATCCCGGATTGCAGAGTCAAATCGAGGTCCTGGTAGGCGTGCATGTACTCATAGCCCTGGACAAACACGAACACGATGGCCAGCGCAATGGTCAGGGCAAGCCAGAGCTTGGTTTTCGCCCGATTGCCCGCCTTCAGGGCATGGTGAGCCACGGTTACCGTGAAGGAAGATGTCACCAGCAGAATGGTATTCATCAACGGCAAGCCCCATGCACTGATGACCTCTTTGGGTCCGGGGTAGGCCTCCGGGCTAGGGTTATTGATGAGAGGCCAGCTCGACTGAAAGCCTTCCCACAGCATGTTGGAGGAACCCCGGTCGCCCTCGCCACCCAGCCAGGGCACAGCGAAAACCCGAACGTAAAACAGGGCCCCGAAAAACGCGGCGAAGAACATCACTTCCGAG
This sequence comes from Marinobacter sp. L-13, assembly GCF_056857715.1. Taxonomy (NCBI): domain Bacteria; kingdom Pseudomonadati; phylum Pseudomonadota; class Gammaproteobacteria; order Pseudomonadales; family Marinobacteraceae; genus Marinobacter; species Marinobacter sp. L-13. Next base: position 157,722 of record NZ_JBSXNQ010000068.1, on the reverse strand, counting down.
AAAATAAACCAGCTCATGCCCCAGCGGAAAGAACGATCCATCTGCGGACTGTACAGCCCGGCCCGGCTTTCCTTGATGACGTTCCCGAACCAGCCGAACAACATGTACGCCATGATGATGGCGCCAATCATGAACATGATCCAGGCACCGGTGGTGCTCTCGCCCTGCTTGCCGTTGACCATGATGGCCGCAACCCCATAGAGGGTCACGCCGAGGCCAACCGTCGCAATGATGGGCCACTTGCTCTGTTCCGGAACGTAGTAGGTCTGGTTTTCCGCCATGACAGTCTCCGATGGCTTATCCGTTATCGTTTGTTGTTGTGTCTTTCCGGGAAGTTTGCGTTACCGCCGGCTGCTTGCCCTGATCGTAAAGCGTATAGGACAGGGTGAGTTTCGTGATGTGCGCCGGCAGGTCTTTATCGACGATAAAAATCAGGGGCATTTCAGTGCTTTCGCCGGCTTCAAGCGGTTGCTGGTTGAAGCAGAAGCACTCGGTCTTGTGGAAGTAGAGCGTGCCTTCCGAGGGCGCAAGGCTGGGAACCGCCTGCCCGACCATCGGCTCGGCCGTGGGGTTCTCGGCATAGAAGTTCACCGTCGTCGGCTCTCCGGGATGCACTTCCACGGAGCGCACAACCGGGCGAAACTTCCAGGTCATTCCCGGGCCATTGGACGCAAGAAACTGAACTTTTACCGTCCGGCTCATGTCAGCTTCGGCCACCTCGGTGGACTCGTATCGCCCGCCGGTTTTGCCGTTTATCCCGGTAATCTCACAGAACACGTTGTAGAGAGGCACCATGGCAAAGCCGAAGGCAAACATGCCAACTACCCCGGCCAGGCACCAACCCACAACACGGTTGGTGCTGCGGGATGCGCCTGCCTTGTTTGCCTGCTGGTTCGACATGGTGCCGGCCTCCGGTTACTTAACTTCCGGTGGTGTCGAGAAGGTGTGGTAAGGCGCCGGTGAGGGCACGGTCCACTCAAGACCTTCGGCACCATCCCAGGGCTTGGCGGCCGCCTCTTTGCCACCCCTGATGCACTTGACCACGATAAACAGGAACAACAGCTGTGTGGCACCGAACATGAATGCACCGACACTGGAAACCATGTTGAAATCGGCGAACTGCAGCGCGTAATCCGGAATCCGTCGTGGCATGCCTGCCAGTCCCAGGAAGTGCATCGGGAAGAACGCCAGGTTCATGCCAACAAAAGACAGCCAGAAATGGGTCTTGGCCAGGGTTTCGTCATACATGTGCCCGGTCCACTTGGGCAGCCAGAAGTAAGCCGAAGCGAAGATCCCGAAGATGGCACCCGGCACCAGCACATAGTGGAAGTGGGCAACCACGAAATAGGTATCGTGGTACTGGAAGTCAGCCGGCGCGATGGCCAGCATCAGACCGGAGAAACCTCCAATGGTGAACAGGATCACGAAGGCCACGGCAAACAGCATGGGCGCCTCAAAGGTGAGAGAACCCCGGAACATGGTGGCCACCCAGTTGAACACCTTCACCCCGGTGGGCACCGCGATCAGCATGGTGGCGTACATGAAGAACAGCTGGCCAACGATGGGAATGCCAACGGTGAACATGTGGTGGGCCCAGACCACGAAAGACAGCAGGGCAATGGCACCGACCGCATAGACCATGGAGGCATAGCCAAACAGGGGTTTGCGGGAAAATGCCGGAATGATATGGGAGACCGCCCCGAAGGCCGGGAGGATCATGATGTATACCTCGGGGTGCCCGAAGAACCAGAACACGTGCTGGAACAGTACCGGATCGCCGCCGCCGGAGGCGTCAAAGAAGCTGGTGCCGAAGTTGATGTCCATCAGCATCATGGTCACCACACCGGCCAGGACCGGCATCACCGCAATCAGCAGGAACGCCGTAATCAGCCAGGTCCAGACAAACAGGGGCATCTTCATCAGGGTCATGCCCGGCGCCCGGAGGTTCAGGATGGTGGCGATCACGTTGATCGCGCCCATGATCGACGAGATACCCATGATGTGGACCGCGAAAATGAAGAAGGTCGTGCTCGGCGGCCCGTAGGTTGTGGACAGGGGCGCGTAGAAGGTCCAGCCGAAGTTGGGACCGCCGCCTTCCATGAACAGGGTGGAAACCAGAATCAGGAAGGCGCAGGGCAGCAGCCAGAAGCTCCAGTTGTTCATCCGGGGCAGCGCCATGTCTGGAGCCCCGATCATCAAGGGCAGCATCCAGTTGGCAAGGCCGACAAACGCCGGCATGACCGCACCAAAGACCATGATCAGACCATGCATCGTGGTCATCTGGTTGAAGAATTCCGGCTGCACGATCTGCAGCCCGGGCTGGAAGAGTTCTGCCCGGATGACCATGGCCATGCTCCCGCCCAACAGGAACATGGCAAAGCTGAATATCAGGTACATGGTCCCGATATCCTTGTGGTTCGTGGTCAGCAGCCAGCGGCTGATGCCTTTTGCCGGGCCGTGATGATGATCCTGGGCGTGGGTATCTGCAACCGCACTCATGAAAACCCCCGTTACCGCCATTTATTGTGGCTGGTGATATCTGTTATCTGGCGTTGATTACTGCTGGTTCTTGTAATCAAAAATTTCTTTCGGAGTGACCATTTCACCGGTGTTGTTACCCCAGGCGTTCCGCTCGTAGGTAATCACCGCCGCCAGGTCCACTTCGCTCAGCTGGTTGCCGAAAGCCTGCATGGCCGTGCCGGACTTGCCGTTCACAACGATGTCTATGTGAGCCGCCATGTCCTGGGTTGCAATGGGACTGCCCTTCAGCGCCGGGAACGCCGGTGGCGCACCGCTGCCGTCGGCCTGGTGGCAGGCAGCACAAGCGGTCTGGTAGGCTTTTTCGCCCCGTTCCATCAGCTCGGCCATGGTCCAGTCTTTCTGGGTCAACTGGCGCTCGCGCTCGGCAGCTTCCTTCTTCTCCGCGACCCAGGTGTTGTATTCCTCCTCGGGAACCGCCTCGACAACCACCGGCATGAAGCCATGGTCCTTGCCACAAAGTTCGGTGCACTGACCGCGGTAAATGCCGGGCTTGTCGACGCGGGTCCAGGTCTCGTTGATGAAGCCTGGAATCGCATCTTTCTTGACACCAAAGTCCGGCACCCACCAGGAGTGGATAACATCGTTCGCCGTTACCAGAAAACGAATCTTTTTCCCGACCGGAATCACCAGATGGTTATCCACCTCGAGAAGGTAGTTTTCACCTTTGGCCTGTCGGTTCTCAATCTGGTCACTTGGCGTCGCCAGGTTGGAAAAGTAGCCGAAATCTTCATTGATATATTCGTATTGCCACTTCCACTGATACCCGGTGATCTTGATGTCCACCTCCGATTCGGAGGTGTCATACATGTCGACCAGGGTCGCCGTGGCAGGAATCGCCATAACAACGAGGATCACAAACGGTATGATGGTCCAGAGAATTTCTACCAGGGTGTTCTCGTGAAAGTTGGCCGGTTTGGCGCCCTGGGATTTTCGGTGGGCAAAAATAGACCAGAACATGACTCCGAAGACCACGACGCCAATGACGACGCAGATCCAGAGTATGGTCATGTGAAGGCTGAAAATTTCGTTACTGGTGCCGGTCACCCCCGGGGTCATGTTCAGTGTCCAGTCCGCCATGGACCAGGCGGGGAACATCAGACCGCCTAAAAGGGCACCTGCCCGCTGAGCGTGCACGCGCATACTGTGTCTCCACAGAGTGTTATTCTTGTCGGATTTTGCGTTATCCCGCTGGCATTTTCGGCGTCGCATACACCGCAAAACCAGAGTGGAAGCCTGCTTTCGGATACTCAGCTTGGAGTATAGACACAGATCAAAAAAAGACTAAAAAATCGGCTAAACCCAAAAAAGCTAAACAGAATTTTTTAAGAATTAAAACGCATATGCCTTTTAACTTGCCGGCAACCGACCGACGTCTCTGGGCCCTGGCCTGGCCATTGATGCTCACCAACCTCACCGTCCCTCTCCTGGGACTGGTGGATACGGCCGTGCTCGGCCACCTGGAAAGCCCGGAGTATCTTGGCGCCGTCGCCGTTGGTGCCAATCTGTTCAGCATCCTGTACTGGACCTTTGGCTTCATGCGCATGGGCACGACCGGCCTGGCCGCTCAGGCCTGGGGCAAGCGGGACAACTTCAGCCAGGTCGCATTACTGCTGCGCTCGATCCTGTTGGCAACCGGGATCGGCCTTCTTCTCATTCTGTTTCACCAGCCTCTGATCCAGACCGGCCTGAGCCTGATGAATCCCAGTGACAACGTGACCGAACTGGCGGCCGAGTACGCCGGAATCCGGATCTGGAGCGCGCCGGCCGTTCTCTGCCAGTACACGCTGGTTGGCTGGCTCATCGGCACCCAGTTTCCACGGGGCCCGATGATCATGCTGATTGCAGCAAACGGCCTGAACATCGTGCTGGATATTCTTTTTGTTACCGTGCTTGGCTGGAACAGCCGTGGCGTTGCCATTGCCACTGTGATCGCCGAATACGGCGCCGCCGCCATCGGTTTCCTGATCGTATTACGACGAATGCCTGAGGGGCAGGGGCTGACGAGGGCTCTGTTCGGCAAACTCGAGGATTACCTGAGGATTCTCCAGGTTAACCGCTACATCATGGTCCGAACCATCGCGCTGTTATTGGTGCTGGCATTCTTTACCGCCCAGGGCGCCCGTCAGGGAGACACCATCCTCGCTGCCAATGCCGTTCTGATCACCTTTCTTCTGTTGATCTCCAACGCCCTGGACGGTTTTGCCAATGCTGCCGAGGCGCTGATTGGCGAGGCTATCGGCAAAGGCAGCCGGCGGCGCTTCCGGGTGGTCTTTCGCAGTGCCCTGCGATGGTCACTCTGGGGCGCCCTCTTGCTCACCATTGTTTTTGTGGCCGGCGGGCATTGGCTCATTGCACTGCTAACCGGTATCGAGGAAGTGAGAGCCACCGCCTGGCGTTACCTGCCCTGGCTCTGGCTGCTACCTTTTGCCGCAGTCTGGGGCTTTCTTCTTGATGGGATTTTTATCGGCGCAACCCGGACCCGGGACATGCAGAACACCATGCTGTTTTCGGCCCTTGCCGTGTTTGCACCGGTCTGGTGGCTGACAACCGGATGGGGCAACCACGGGCTCTGGTTCGCGCTGATCTCCCTGATGGTGGCGCGGGCTCTGAGCATGGGATGGCTGTGCTGGTCCCATACCAGGAACGATCGTTGGTTCCAGAGCCAGTGACGCAGATTCAATCCGTAACATTACAGGCGGGGATTTTCACCACAGCGGAAAAGCAGGGGCAAAAATCTCGGCTACACTTGTCTAAAAAGGCAGGCACGATGTGGTAGCCAGCCCTCCTCTCCTGCCCGGGAACTCGTTGCTATCAGTTGCTAACAACGGGAGGCGCCTTGCGACCTCAATTCGTTCAGACATCGGCTTCTCCTGAAATGACACCACAGGTAGTCCTTGAGATTATTGACCAGGCGCGGCGCAAGGAAGCCCGCTCCGGGACCTTCCTCCGACAGCTTCACGAAAAGGTTGCCGCGCTCCCGTCTGCGGTCACTATTGAGGGGTATCAGCCCGCCACCTGCCTGTTCCAGTTCGTGGTTGAGTACATCGAAATGGCACCAAGGCTGATCGAATGCGTCGAAGCCTGTGCCCGGGAAGCCGGCAAAGCCGATCTGTTTGAGCCCTTTGTGAATGCCGCCATCCGGTATTTTACCCAGCCATCAGCGCTCCTGGTTCGCTACGACGGTCTCGATGGCCTGCTGATCCGCGCCTACCTTTGTCATCGGTTGATGGAAGAAATGTACGAAAACAACCGGTGTACCCGGGCCAGCGAAATCGTGGATATGGAAGCAACTCGTGCTAATCTTCTGGCTCATCAGCTTATCGGCGAGCCCTTTGCCAACGAGCTGGACGACTCCATCACCGTAACCGTGTTGCAGATAGCAGGCACGCCGGACTACTACGAACTCAACCTCGACCCGTTTGTCGAGCAGGTGAACAACGCCGCCTGGGACTGGATGCGGCATTACTGGGAAAATCTGCTGGTAAGGAACCACATTCGATTTTCTCTCGGGTCCGGCCTGGCCTGACAGGTTCAGAGGTTTAATGAAAGTATCAGCGATTGCAGTGCTGGCGGGACTGTTGATTTCTGCCATGGTATCGACAGCCAACGCGTACGAGCTGTCCGTAACCGTCACCCTGGAAGGCAACACCGAACCCGTGGCCAATGCCGTGGTTTCCGTAGACAGTGCCCGTCCGGCAACACCGGTTTCTGCCGAAATCTATCAGAAGGATCGCGCCTTCCACCCCCATGTACTGGTGGTGCCAGTCGGCTCCAGCGTGGATTTCCCGAATCGCGACAATACCCAGCATCACGTGTATTCCTTCTCGCCGGCAAAAACCTTCAACATCGAGCTTTACGCCGACCGCCCGGCGGCTCCCATTGTTTTCGACAAGCCAGGCATCGTTGAACTGGGCTGCAACATTCACGACCACATGCAGGGCTTTGTGGTGGTCACCGACACCGCTGCCACCGGCCGGACAGATGCCTCCGGCAAGGTCACCCTCTCGCTCGATGCACTGCCCAGCGAGGGCAGCCAGGGCACGGTGACACTTGAGATCTGGCACCCACGACTGCCGGATAATACCCGCCCGGTCACCCGTGAAATCGAACGTGATAGCGAGTCCGCAATCGTCACCCTCAATCTTGAGCCCGAGCCCGCCGCGGAAGGCTCGCTGGACCGTCTCCAGCAGCGCTTTCGGGAGCTTTGATGGGTCTGGTATCTCGTCTCGGATTCCGGGGCCGGCTTATTGCCGCCATGATCTCTCTGGTGGCGCTGGTCAGCCTGGTGATCGTCGCCCTGCTGATGGTGTACCTGTTCGAGGATGAGAAAAGCCGGGCACTGGAACAGCTGGCCATCGGAGAGCGGCTGACCAACGAGGTCATTGACCGCCGGACTGAGCTGGAACTGTCCCGGCTCAGTGTTGTGGTGCAGGATTTCGGCTTTCGCTCGGCCATTGCCAGCCGCGACCCGGCAACCATCGACAGTGCCCTGGAAAACCACAGCGGCAGGGTGGGTGCCGACTTCGCGCTCTTGCTGGACAGTCAGGGAGAGCCCCTGGCCTCGACCCTGCAAAACCCTTTTCCTGCCGTCAGCCAGGAACAGCTGACAAGCACCCGTCGTAATGGGTTTACCCGGTCACTGCGGGCCATTGATGGCAGGGGCTACGAGATTCTCATCATCCCGATAGAGGCCCCGGGGCTTCGGGCCTCGCTGGTCAGCGGCTTTGCCATGGACCAGTCCCTGGCAGAGGTCATCGCCAGGCTCAGTGGCACCTCGGTGATCTTCCGGGCGCGATCGAACCAGAACGACAACCTGAACAGTTTTGCCGCCACCAGCAGCATCGATGCCAAGCTGGAACAGGAGCTTGCAGGCGCATCCGCCAACGCCAATTTTATTGAAAGTGCCGGTTATTTCACCCGGATCATCAACCTGGGCGAATCAGACCCCGCCGCCGTCCAGGCCGTGCTCCTGATCAGCCGTGATGCCACGCTCCAGAATTACTACCGGCGAGCGGTGGAAATTGCCCTGCTGGTGACCGCCATCCTGATTTTCGCCATTCTGCTGGCGCTGGTCATTGCCCGGAACCTCGGGCGCCCGGTTTTGCAGCTGGCAAGCTACGCGCGGGCTATCGGTGAGGGCACCACACCCGAGGCACCGGCCATCCGGGCCGGCGGCGAACTGACCCAGCTCCGCAACGCCCTGCGGGATATGCTGTCTGGCCTTCGGGAGCGGGAAGCCCAGATCCGCTATGCGGCGACCCACGATGACGTCACCGGACTGAAAAACCGCAACGCCCTGATGCAGGAGGCCGCCGAGCTGTTTGAGAACCGTGGCACGGGTTCACTGGTGGGGATCCGGCTCAACGATCTCTCCGATATCAACGACACCCTGGGGCTGGAATTCGGCGACAAGGTCCTGATCGGTATTGCCAAGCGCCTGCAGCAGGAACTCCCGGACGCCCATATCCTCGCCCGCACCGGTGGCGGCGAATTCCTGGCCCTGATCCCTTCACTGCCCCCGGAGCAAGGCAGTGACAGAATCCGGCAACTGCACGCGCTCATCGAATCTCCCTTGCAGGTAGACCAGACGCCCTTCTCCCTCAGGGTCACCATCGTCACCATGGAACTGCCGGAAGATGCCTCGGATACCGACGCCCTGCGTCGCCGGCTCAATCTCACCTTCGAGCAGGCCGAGGCCCATCCCGAAGCCTTCACACGCTACAAGCCCGGACAGGATGAAAGTCATCTCCGGGAACTGAAACTGGTTACCGATCTGCACACCGCCATCCTGAACAACGGGTTGCACATGAACTATCAGCCAAAACTGAACAGCCAGACCGGCGAGCTGGAGCAGGTGGAAGCGCTGGTGCGATGGATTCACCCGGAGTTGGGCTTTATTTCCCCGGAAGAGTTTATCTTTCTTGCCGAACAGTCGGGACAGATCCACGATCTGACAGCCCACATACTCCAACGCGTAGCCAGCGATGCCCGGCGATGGCATGAACAGGGTGTCGACGCGGGCGTTGCCATCAACCTGTCCGCCATGGACCTGATCTGGCCCGCCCTGACCCGGCACATTGCCGAAACCTTTTCCGATTGGCACCACGACCTGGAACGGGTCACCCTGGAAGTGACCGAGAGCGCCCTGATGGAAGACCCGGAAGTGGCCATGGCCACCCTGAAACAGCTTCGGGAGCTGGGCGTGACTTTGTCGGTAGATGACTTCGGCACCGGCTATTCCTCGTTGTCCCAGCTCCGCAAACTGCCGGTACAGGAGTTGAAGATCGACAAATCGTTCGTACTTAAACTGGATTCCGAGCCTCAGGACCAGCTGATTGTGCAGTCCACCATTGATATGGCCCACGGCCTCGGGCTGAAGGTTGTAGCCGAAGGTATCGAGAACCTGGAGGCGTGGCGTCTTCTGCAGCATTGGGGCTGCAACCTGGCTCAGGGTTTCTACCTGAGCCGTCCGGTCGCACCGGAGGACCTGCCGGAGACGGCCCATTCCCTGGCTGCACGCCGGGAGCAATTGACCCATACCAACCCGGAGTATTCAGAATGACAGCTAGACGTCTGATGGCCCTAATCCTGGCGTTTCTGGCAGCACCGACTGCCACGGCCGACATCGGCAGCCGGATCTGGGCGACCGGCGGCGTTACCACCATAGAGGGCAGTGCCGGCGGCGGCCTGGTACCCTGGGCACTGCTGGGGAGCTATGCCAGCGACGAGGAGTGGGGTGGCACCCTGGCACTCAGCCGGGCCGAAGTGGACGATTACACGCTTGCGGTTACCGGTGCCGGCTTGAACTGGAATAACCGGCTGGAGCTCACCGTGGCGCGGCAGACCCTGGATCTGGACAGCCTGGTGTTTACCCTCAAAGACGGCTTCGGCCTTGAACAGGACGAGCTGAACCAGGATATTTTTGGCGCCAAGATCCGGCTCGTTGGCGATGTGCTTTACAGTCCCTCGGGCCAGTGGTCCGCCGGCGTGCAGTACAAGCGGCAGCGGGATTTCACCGTATCCTCGGCGATCGGCGCCCGGGATGACAGTGGCACCGATGTCTATGTCAGCGGCAGCAAGCTGTTCTTCGCCGCCGTGATGGAACGCAACCTGCTGGTTAATCTGACCGCCCGGGCCACCCGGGCCAACCAGGGCGGGCTTCTCGGTTTTGGCGGCGACCAGAACAACAGCCACGAACTGATGATGGAGGGCAGCGTCGGGCTTTTCCTCAACCGCCAGTGGCTGGTGGGCGCGGAATACCGGCAAAAACCGGACAACCTGGGGTTTGCCACCGAAGATGACTGGTGGGACCTGTTCGTGGCCTGGGTGCCGGACCGTCGTCTGGCGGTCACGGGCGCCCTGGTCAACCTGGGTGACGTTGCCACACTGGAAGACCAGCAAGGTCTGTATCTGTCGCTGCAGGGGAGTTTCTGATCATGGCACTTACCAATCTCTACCTTACGCCTACCGCCCTGTTAATCTCGCTGGCACTGATGCTCGGTGGCTGCCAGAGTCTGAACAGCCAACCTGATAGATCCCTTTATCAGCAGCTCGGTGAACGTGAAGGCATTGAAAACGTGGTGGAGGACCTGCTCTACCTGATCGTCGAGGACGAACGCATCAACCAACAGTTCAAAGGCATGGATGTCGCCCGGTTTCACCAGAACCTCACGGATCAGTTGTGCGAGCTCAGCGGTGGGCCCTGCAGCTATACCGGGCGAGAGATGCGTGAACTGCACTCTGACATGGACATCACGGACACCCAGTTCAATGCCCTGGCCGAGAACCTGATTCTGGCCATGGAACAGAACGATATCCCAACCGGCGCCCAGAACCGACTGATCAAACAACTGCTGCCGCTTTACCCTGACATTCGCAATCTGTAGAACGGAGACCTGTACCTTGCTCGAAAACGCTGATCTGGGAAAACTGATTATCCGCCTGACCCTGGGCGGCCTGATGCTGTTCCATGGCATTGCCAAGCTGCTCAACGGCATCGGCTTCATTGAAGGGGAGCTGGCCAGCCACGGCCTGCCAACCTTCCTCGCCTACGGGGTGTACGTGGGTGAGATCATCGCGCCGCTGATGGTCATCCTTGGGTATCAGACCCGGATCGGTGCGCTGCTGATTATTTTCAACATGCTGTTTGCCATCATCCTGGTTCACGGCAACGAACTCCTGAGCCTTGGGCGCAGCGGCGGCTGGGCGCTGGAGCTGCAGGGCTTCTTCCTCTTTACAGCAGTTGCAGTGATATTCCTCGGACCAGGGCGGTACAAACTGAAGAACTGAAGATCCGGGAGACCTCAGGCACCAGGTGCGCTCGCCGCCCTGAAATCCCGCGCCACCATAACCCGGTTACGGCCAGACTCCTTGGCCGCGTATAGCGCCTCATCGGCCTGACGGATGAGCTCCTGGGGCTCCATATCTGGCCCTGGCACCAGGCACGCCACGCCCACACTGATGGTAAGACTGACCGGAGCCACCCGTTCCCCGGAATGCACCGGGGAACGGGCCACCGCCTGACGCACTCGCTCGGCCACCCGAACCGCTCCCTCCTCAGGCGTGGCTGGTAGCAGGATGCTGAATTCCTCGCCGCCATAGCGGGCCAACAGATCCCCGGAACGCTGCACTTCTGCGACGCACAAGGCGGCCACCGCGGTCAGGCAATCGTCGCCAACCAGGTGTCCCAGCTCGTCGTTTACCCGCTTGAAGTGATCAATATCCAGCATCAACAGGCTCAACGGGTGACCGTGTCTCTGGGCCCGTCGCCACTCATCGTTGAGTTTTTCATCGAACCGACGCCGGTTGGCCACATGGGTCAGACCGTCGGTGAGGCTGATCGCCTTGAGCTGCTCATTGGCCCGTTCCAGTTCGTCGGTGCGCGCCTGAACCCGCATCTCCAGGGTCAGGTTGGCCTGCTGCTGGATCGCCAGCGCCTGCTCCTGGGCCTCATGGCGCTTGCGACGTTCCAGGTTGATCCGGTAGGCAAGCGCAAAGGAAAGCAGAACCACCTCCAGGGCCACGCCGATCTGAGGCATGAACTCGGTCAGGAAACTGCGGGGCATGATGCCAAGCTTGCTGACCGCGAGAATCAGATGGCCGATCAGCAATGGCGTCCAGGCCAGAACGTAGAAACCGCCCAATACCTGACCTTTCCGCCAGACCAGGAAACCGATGAACCAGACCGCGGGAGTGACCACTGCCGCAATCGCGCTGACCAGGACAATCCCCGTCTGGTAACTGCCAAAAAGAGTAAAGACGAAGCTGGCAGAAATGGCGGCCAGAATCCACTGCAGGAAGCGGTAACTTCTGAGGCTGTAGGACCGGATATTGAGAAAACGGATGGCGAAGATAATGGCGGAGAACAGAGCGAAACAGATAACCGGAATGGTGAAATACCGGTTGATACCCGGGGCATTCGGCCACAGCCACTGGAAGAGCACACCATTGAAGTTGAGCTGAACCAGCCCGGTAAACACAACCGTCAGCACGTACCAGAAGTAGGTGGAATGGCGCACGATGACAAACAGAAACAGATTGTAGAGCGCCATCGCAGCGATGATACCCAGAAACATCGTCTGCCAGCCGTAAGACAGCTGCTCATTGGCCAGGAATTCGGCCGAAGGCGTGACTGCCACGGGAATCTGTACCGACCCGAGCGTTTGCACGCGCACAAAGGCGGTCGCCGTATCGGTATTCGACGGTACCAGGAAGACGAAATTGCGGTGATAAATCGGGCGACTGCTGAACGGGAGGGTATCGCCCGTATGGTGGGTCTGGATCAGCTCGCCATCAACCACCCAGTGCACGGACACCTCGTCCAGCAACGGATAGCCGATTTCCAGAACCCGGTTCACCGGCTCTGGCGGAATCTCGACTCTCAGCCAGAAACTGCCATCGCTGAACCCGCGATTAAAAACCTCATTTGAGCCAAACCTCTGCCAGGCGCCCGGGGGCAGGGCGCGAACGTCTTCGAGTGCCAGCTCATCGGCGGGCGCTTCCAGCCAGTCAAAGGCTACGGGAGCGGCCTGAACAGGCGCGCTGGCCAGGCATGCCAGCGACAGAAAAATCAGAAGGATGCAGGATAACTGCCGCATCATAGCGGTTTCCGGTTTCCGGGCCCTTCCTGGTGTTCTACACTTTCAGGCCCTGACTGAGTCTTTTTGCATCCTTGCAGTTGCTTCCATTTTAGACGGTTGCGCGTGCTGCGTCCTCTATAACTGCAAGGCCAGCATAGCCTGAAACCATCGAGGCCGAGAATGACCGAACGCAAGAACGACATACGCCCTGGCCGTTACCGGCACTATAAGGGCAAGGATTACGAAGTACTCGGGATCGCCCGGCACAGTGAAACTGAAGAACAGATGGTGGTTTATCGCTGCCTGTACGGTGATTACAGCCTCTGGGTACGCCCGCTGACCATGTTCCGGGAAACCGTGGAAATGGCCGGCGAACAGGTCCCCCGCTTTGCCCGCCTTGATGAAGCCTGACCGTTACACAACCGCTTTGACTACCGCGACCATTTCCTGCACATTACCGCGCTTTTCATGATGCCGGTCCCCACAAGGGGCCGGACAAACCATTAATTCCTACCCGGAGTTTTGCCATGAATGCCGTTGTTGCTGCGGTTGCCATCATGCTCGTCCTGAGTTTGTGCCGCATTCACGTTGTTGTTGCCCTCATCATCGGTGCCGTATCCGGCGGCCTGATTGCAGGAATGTCCCTGGAAGCCACCATCGAAGCCTTCAATAGCGGCCTGGGCGGCGGTGCCACCGTGGCACTGTCCTATGCCACCCTCGGTGCTTTCGCCGTTGCCATCGGCAAGTCCGGCCTGGCCCACGCCCTGGCCGACAAGGCCCTGGCCCTGGTCGGTCGCCAGGAAGAAGGCGCCGCCGTTAACGGCATCCGCTTCCTGATCATTGGCCTGCTGCTGGCCATTGCCATCTCGTCCCAGAATATCCTGCCGATCCACATTGCCTTCATACCGTTGGTAGTACCGCCGCTGCTGTACGTGATGGCAAAACTGAACATGGACCGCCGCCTGGTTGCCTGTGTGCTGACCTTCGGCCTGATTACACCCTACATGTTTTTGCCCGTCGGCTTTGGCGGCATTTACCTGAACGAGATCCTGATCGCCAAGATCAACGCCAACGGCGTCGATGCCTCCGGCCTGAGCGTCATGAAAGCCATGGCCCTGCCGGCACTGGGCATGCTGTGCGGCTTGCTGATCGCGGTCTTTTTCAGCTACCGCAGTGGCCGCACCTACAACCTGGAAACCATCACCAAAGCCGAACGGGTAGACACCAGCTATAGCCCCCGCACCCTGGTTATGGCTCTGTTGGCCATCGTCACCGCCTTTGTAGTGCAGCTCTGGCTTGGCTCGATGATCCTGGGCGCCCTGGCCGGGTTCGTGCTCTTCAACCTGTCTGGTGTGGTGCGCTGGAAGGAGGCCGACGACCTGTTCACCGAGGGCATGAAGATGCTGGCGATGATCGGTTTCATCATGATCGCCGCGTCTGGTTTTGCCGAAGTGATGCGGGAAACCGGTGAAATTGCCGCCCTGGTGGACAGCTCCGTGGCGACCATCGGCGAGAACAAGGCCATGGCGGCGCTGCTGATGCTGGTGGTGGGTCTGCTGATCACCATGGGTATCGGTTCGTCCTTCTCGACCATCCCCATTATCGCGGCCCTGTACGTGCCCCTGGCCCTGCAGTTGGGTTTCAGCCCCCTGGCCATCGTGGCCCTGGTCGGCACCGCCGGCGCCCTGGGGGATGCCGGTTCCCCGGCCTCCGACTCCACCCTCGGCCCCACCGCCGGCCTGAACGCCGACGGCCAGCACAACCACATCTGGGATACCGTGGTGCCGACGTTCCTGCACTACAATTTGCCGCTGCTTGGCTTTGGGTGGTTGGCGGCTATGGTTCTCTGAGCTTGGAGTTTGCCGTCCCTTGTAGCCTTCGTGTTGAGGGGAATTGCGAGGGGGCCGTACTACTTTTCCCTTGGAAATGGCAACTCGCTGCGCTCAGACATCAATTTCCGGCGGGAAAAGTAGTACGGCCCCCTCACATAAGAACTCACGGATATCGCTAAAAAGATCTTGTTCTGAAGAAATATCTTTTGAGTCAGGTAGAGAGGGTGTGGGTGTGCTTTTCTGGCGGGGAAAAGATGTCTGAGCGAAGCGAGTTGCTTTTCCCCAGAAGAAAAGCATTCCCATGGCCTCTCCGCCCGCAAACCTGCAGGCTAGGAAGAACAGCTTACTCGTCGTCGGCAGAAGACTTGAAGAACACGACCTGCTTGACCGTGTGATCGTCCTCGTTCTTGCGCTTGTTCACCCGCGTCTCAAGCTCGGGGTTGGACGGCTGTTCGGCGTCAGACACTGCATCGGTGAAGCCACAGGCCACGCACTCGCGAACCTGGTCATCGTCGTCGGTGGTGAACATCATGATCTTGTCCATCTCCGCGCAGCGAGGACAGACGGCGCCGGCGATAAAACGTTTTGGACTCGCCATATAAATACTCCCGTTTGGAACAACCGGCAGCCTTTACGACTGCCGGCTCAAATTGGGTCAGGCCGCTTCGTCCGTGATGCCGGTTTGTTTCAGTAGCGCATCCACCTGCGGTTCGCGACCCCGGAAGGCCTTGAACAATTCCATCGGCTCCTGTGAGCCGCCTTTCTCCAGAATATTATGGAGGAAGGCCTTGCCGGTTTCCGGGTCGAAGATACCTTTTTCCTCGAACAGGGAGAAGGCATCGGCCGCCAGCACTTCCGCCCACTTGTAGCTGTAGTAACCCGCCGCATAGCCGCCGGCAAAAATGTGCGAGAAGGAGTTGGGGAAGCGGTTGAATTCCGGCGCTTCCACCACGGCGATCTCGCTACGTACCTTGCGGTGCATGTCCAGCGGGTTGGTGGGTGCCTCTTCGGTAAATTCCGCGTGCAGGCGGAAATCGAACAGGGAGAATTCCAGCTGGCGCACCATCCCCATGCCGGACTGGAAGTTCTTGGCTGCCAGGAGTTTCTGCAGCAGGTCTTCCGGCAGCGGCTCGCCGGTTTCGTGGTGCGAGGCGATCAGGCCGAGAGATTCCGGATTCCAGCACCAGTTTTCCAGGAACTGGCTGGGCAGCTCGACGGCGTCCCAGGCGACACCGTTGATGCCGGACACATCCAGCACGTCCACCTGGGTCAGCATGTGATGCAGGCCGTGGCCGAATTCGTGGAACAGGGTGGTGACCTCATCGTGGGTCAGCAGTGACGGCTTGCCGCTGACCGGCGGTGTGAAGTTGCAGGTCAGGAAGGCTACCGGCAACTGGAGCTGGCCACGCAGGTTGCGCCAGCGCACCCGGCAATCGGCCATCCAGGCACCGCCACGTTTGCCTTGGCGGGCATAGAGGTCGAGATAGAACCAGGCCAGGGGCTCACCGTTGCGACTGATACAGTAGGCAGTCGCATCCTCGTGCCAGGTTTCCACTTCCGGCTTCGCTTCAATCTGGACATCGAACAGCTTTTCAGCGACACGGAACAGTCCGGGCACCACCTTGTTCACCGGGAACCAGGGACGCAGGGTTTCCGGAGAGATGTCGTAGCGCTTCTGGCGAAGCTTTTCGCTGTAATAGCCGATATCCCAGGCCTGCAGTTCCTCGGCGCCGTACTCGTCTTTCGCGAACGCCCTGAGTTCGGCAAATTCTTTTTCGGCCTGGGGCTTGGACTTGGCCGCCAGCTGGTTCAGGAAGTCCAGCACTTCGTCGCTGCTGCGGGCCATCTTGGTGGCCAGAGAGCGCTCGGCGTAATTGTCAAAGCCCAGCAGCTTGGCCTGGGCGTGGCGGCGCTTGAGGATCTCCGCCATCACCGGGGTGTTGTCCCACTGGCCGGCATCCGGGCCCTGGTCGGAGGCGCGGGTCACAAAGGCTTCATAGACTTCCCGGCGCAGATCCCGGTTGTCACAGTAGGTCATGACCGGAAAGAAGCTGGGGAAATCCAGGGTGATCACATAGCCTTCCAGCTCTTTCTGGCGGGCGGCCTGCTTGGCGCTCTCAATGGCGGTTTCGGGAACACCGGCCAGCTCATCAACATCGGTAATGTGCTTGAACCAGTGCTGGGTAGCATCCAGCACGTTATCGCTGAACTTGTTGGACAGCTCGGACAGCTCCCGGGACAACTCGGCATACTGCTTTTTCTTGTCTTCCGGCAGGTCGACACCACCCAGATGGAAATCCCGGAGGGTGTTTTCCACAGACTTGCGCTGGGCTTCGCTCAGGTTCTTGAAATCGTCTCGCTCGGCCAGCTTCTTGTAGGCGTCGCAGAGGGCCGCGTTCTGGCTCACCTCGGTGCTGTACTCGGTGAGCTTCTCCAGGCAGTTCTTGTACACCTTGCGCAGTTCGTCGTTGTTCATCACGCCGTTGAGGTGTGAAATCACCGACCAGGCATTGCTCAGCTTGTCGTCCAGCGCCTGCATCGGCTGCGCCAGGGTCTCCCAGGTGGGATCGTCCTGCTCCGCGAGCTGGCTGATTTTCATCCGGTTTTCACTGAGAATCTGGTCAATTGCCGTTTCCATGTGCTCGGTGCGAACATGGTCAAACTTCGGCAACAGGTCGTCAGTCAGTAACGGGTTATTCATAGGTCCCCTTCTCAGTTCGTCGCATCTTGGGTAGTTTGGTTTCTTAATTCTATGGGGCTGGCACCTGTGGGAGAGGTCCTTCCAAAACACGCTCCTTGCGGCACCCCTCCGGGGTCCGGCCTGCAATCATAGATTGCAGTCGTTCGGCTGAAGCATGAAGCTTTGCTTCATAAACGCTCAGCCTCACCCATGTGACGCTTGACTGTCGCCATCCATGGCGACAGACAGTTTTGGAAGGACCTCTCCCACAGGCGCCCCGGGCCTCCGGGTATACGCGTTCAATTTCACTTTAACAGGTACTATGTAATGACGAATATACGTTCACACAAGGGTATCACGCCACATTTTGGGGAACGGGCATGGGTCGATCCAAGTGCGGTGGTGATTGGCGATGTTGAAACCGGCGATGACGTTTCCATCTGGCCGATGACCGTCGTGCGTGGTGATATGCACAAAATCCGTATCGGGCATCGGTGCAGCATCCAGGATGGGTCGGTTCTGCATATCACTCACGCCAGTGACTATAACCCCGGTGGTTATCCGCTCACACTGGGGGACGACGTGACTGTGGGTCACAAGGCGCTGCTGCACGGCTGCACCATTGGCAGCCGCGTTCTGGTGGGCATGGGCTGCATCATTATGGATGGCGCCGTGGTGGAGGACGAGGTGATTGTTGCCGCGGGCTGTCTGGTGCCGCCCGGCAAAACCCTGGAATCCGGGCACCTTTATGTGGGATCGCCCTGCAAAAAAGCCCGGACGCTGACCGAGAAGGAGCGGGGGTTCTTCAAATACACCGCCGCCAACTACGTCCGCCTCAAGGATGAGTACCTTAACGATCAGTAAGCCAGTGGTCTGAACTCAGGGCCGTAGCCGTATGTTTTGGGGTAACCCTGCATTCCGGAGACCCTTGTGGATACATCGGACGAACCGTTTGATCGAGCATTGCTGTACCTGCGTGCTGCAGGCCACGATACCGGCCCGGAAACCCGGGCACGGTTGTACAGCATGTTGCAGGCGCGCAGGGCTGAAAACCCGGCCTTGAATACCGGGCAATTACTGGAGCAAATGCCCCAATGGTTTGTACTGCCCGGACCGCTTGAGGGTCATCACCTGCCACCCATAGCCCGGGCCAGTATCGGGTATCCCCGTGAATAATGCCGGCTCCTGGCGCCCGATTGCCTTCCGGCGGCGGTTCCTGCTTGTCCTCCTTGTAGCCGCTCAGACTCTGGCCGGTGTGTTTCTGTTTGCCCAGACTATCCCGGATCAGGCCAGTTCCGGAATGATCGCCGTATTGCTGTTGGTATTCGGGGTGCTGTTTGCCTGGATTGGCGTGGGTTTCTGGACGGCCGTTTTCGGATTCGTTGCCCTCCGTTTCGGTGGCGACCCCTGGAGCCTTTCCAGCCGTGCAGGGCCGAGTGGGCCCTCGGAGTCGCTCTCTGCCCCAACCGCGGTCGTGATGCCCATCTGCCATGAACCTGTGCAGCATTCCCTCGGTGGTTTGAAAGCGATCATCCAGGATCTTGAGCAACAGGGGCAGGCCGGGCCCGTGGATTTCTACGTGCTCTCGGACAGTCGGGACCCGGACATCTGGCTGGAGGAACAAGCGACCTGCGAGCAAATACGCCGGGAGCTGGGCCCAGGCCAGCAACTGTTCTACCGGCGGCGCAACATCAACCTGAACTATAAGAGCGGCAATATCGCCGATTTCCTGCGTCGATGGGGTCGCCGCTACCGCTATATGGTTGTCCTGGATGCCGACAGTCTGCTCAGTGCCCACTGCATTACCCGGCTTATACAGCTCATGGAAGCTCGGCCCAAGGCGGGGATCATCCAGACCACACCCCGCCTGGCCCGGGCAGAAACCCGGTTTGCCCGTCTGCAACAATTTGCCAATCGCTGCTATGGCAGGCTCTACAGTGCCGGTCTGGCAGCCATCCAACTGGGGGAAGCCACTTACTGGGGCCACAACGCGATCATCAGGGTAGCCCCGTTCATGGCTCACTGTGGTCTTCGCAAGCTTCGGGGGCCCGGTCTGTTCCGGGGGCCGGTACTCAGCCATGATTTTATCGAAGCGGCACTGATGGGACGGGCCGGCTACGAGGTCTGGCTGGAACCGGCCATCGCCGGCAGTTTCGAGGAATCACCGCCGACACTCGAAGACGACCTGATCCGCGACCGGCGCTGGTGTCGGGGCAATCTCCAGCACCTGTGGCTACTGGTAACCATGGGCAAGATCCGAATGGCCCACCGGATGGCCCTGTTGACCGGTATTCTCTCCTATCTGGCTTCTCCGCTCTGGCTGATTTTCCTGGGCTTATCCGGCTATGTGGCGTTGGCCGGACCAACAACAGAGCCAACGCTACCCGGCGTTATGGCGACAACCGAGGCGGGCTCAGGCGCAGGTATGATGCTGGTGGCGGTAACCGGGCTGCTACTCTTTGGCCCCCGGCTTCTTGCCGTGACCGACCACGGTCTGGCCCGACGAACCGCCAGGTTTGGAGGCCCGTTCAGGCTCTATGGCAGCACTCTCGTCGAAACACTGGCGGCGCTGGCGCTCGCTCCGATCCGGATGCTGGTTCATACCCTCCATGTGGTCCGGGCTCTGCTGAATCTCAAGGTGGGCTGGCAGGGGCAGAACCGGTCCGGCGGTCTCACTCCGGGGCTCAGCTTCCAGCACTTTGGCCCGCTTCTGTTATCAGCCGCCGCAGGCCTTGCTCTGATTCACTGGCACGCGCCAACTCTGACGCCCTGGGCCCTACCGGTAATGGCACCGGTATTACTGGCGCCGGCTCTGGCCTTCTTGCTGGCCCAAAAGCCCGGCACAGGTACCTGGCTGAAAGTGCCCGAGGATGGTCATATCGCGAGAGTGATTGAGCTGGCCAGCGCCATACCCCCACTTCGCCATAACCCCGACCGGTTAAGCTGGTTCGAGCAGATGGTTCTGTCGCCGGTCTTTGCCAGGGTTTCCCGATATGACGCTCAGCCGGCCCCGGTAAAAAAGCACGGGCACTGGAACGGCTGGTCAATCTTTGCGCCACGGAGGGTAAAGAGGCCCTGAATGACCGGCAGCTTAGCCTGATCTGCAACCATCCGGTGGCCCTGGAAGCCCTGCATTGGCGAGCCTGGAATGCCTCACCAGAATCACCATGGCGTGACGTGCTGGCTCGTATGGCGCAGTCCGTTGAAGGGGCCCCTCCGGCAGCAGTGTCCTTGCCCCGTCGGCGAGACGAACTGGCATGGGTAGAGGCGGCCTCGTGATACTGGCCTGGCTGCTCATCCTGAACGGGTTATTCCTGCTGCCCGCTCTGGCACTGCCCGGTGACAATCCCTGGTTTTCCCCGGAAGCCCTGGTCGTCTGGGCCGTCATCTGCGGGCTCAGAGTGCCGCAACAGCGGTATCGCGTCGCCCAGGTGTTGGCCGTTCTGTATGGGCTGCTGGTCCTTCTTGTTCTGGTAGATGCCCTGGTTCGGGAAAGTCTTGGCCGAGGACTGAATCTTTATCTGGAGTTTGGTCTGCTGGACGCCGCCTGGAACCTGCTGGATACCAACCTGGGGGGCGTTCTGGCGGTGCTGGCTCTCGGTGCTCTGGCAGCCGTGCTTGTCGGGATAGGCTGGCTGTTTCACTATGGACTGGACCGACTGGGCCATCATTCCCCGGCCCATCTGGGCAAACCCCTCTGGCTGATGTCCGGGCTTTTCCTGGCCGGGGCCGTAACCCCGTGGATTGGTAGCCCGGCACTGGCGTTCGTTGCCAATCAGGCTTCCCTGATCACCCACACCCACCAGACAACCCGGAACTTTGCCGCCGAGCTGAACACCCGGCCCGGACGACAGAGCCAGCCCACTCCGTTGCCAAAGCTGGCGCAAACGGATGTAATTCTGGGTTTTATCGAATCCTACGGCGTGTCGACAATCACCGACGAGCGCTACCGTTCGACGGTCAGCCGAGGCCTTGAAGCCATGGGCCGGTCACTTGACGCGGCCGGGCTGACGGTCGCCACCGGCCGGCTGCAGTCGCCCATCCAGGGTGGCCAGTCCTGGCTCGGCCACCTGTCAGTACTCAGTGGCCAGTGGATCCACAACCAGCTTGCCTACGAAACCCTGCTCAGTAGCAGCTACGCCACCCTGGTCGATGACTTCCGCAGCACCGGACACAAGACCCTGGCCGTAATGCCAGCCATCACCGAGACATGGCCCGAGGGCCGACTGTTCCGGTACGACCGGATCTACGATCACGATGATCTGGATTACCAGGGGCCGCCGTTCAACTGGGTCACCATGCCCGACCAGTACACCTGGCACCGGTTCCAGGCCATTCGGGAAGCCCATCAGGGGCCGCTGTTCGCCGAACTGGCGCTGATCAGCAGCCACGCACCCTGGGTTCCGATCCTGCCGGTGCTTGAGGACTGGCAAAGCATCGGCAACGGAGAGGTGTTCCGGCGCTGGGAGGGTGCCGGCGAGGCACCGGTTTCGCTATGGCGCGATCCGGACCGGGTTCGCCAGCACTACGGACAGGCCATTGCCTATGCCCTGGAAGTTGCCGGAGGCTTCGCCACCCACTATCTGAAACAGGACGCTCTGATGGTCATCCTGGGCGACCATCAGCCGGCGCCGCTGATCACCGGTGAGGACGCCAGCCGCGATGTCATTGTTCACGTGATCAGTGCCGATCCGAAGCTGGTGAAACCTTTCTTGTCCGGTGAATTACCGGGATTTCGACCGGGTATCCGGCCCGATCCGGACACAGCCGGAGCCACCATGGCCCGTTTCCGCCCTTTTTTGCACCGGCATTTCGGCGAACTCTGAACCCGACTTGACCCTGATCAAAATTCGACCAACCCCGCCCTTGAAAACATCCATACTGCACCTACATTCGGTACTAGCAGAGGTTCACGGATAACCATCCGGCTGGCGCCACCGGCATGGAGCTGTTCCGCGATCGAAGCTGATGTCACACATTCAGATTCGTTCCGATAAAAGGAGGAGATCCTATGACCAATCTTACCCGCTGGAATCCGGTCAATGAGTTCGAAGACCTGATGAACCGCTATAACCGCATGTTCGGCCTGACACGCTCAGGCGGCGAGCGCGAAAGCAAAGACGTGTTCAGCCGCAGCGACTGGGCTCCGGCCGTGGACATCAAGGAAACTCCGGAGGCCTTCACCATCGAGGCGGAGTTGCCGGGCATGTCCAAGGAAGACGTAAAAGTAACGGTACACGAGGGCGTTCTGAGCATTCAGGGTGAACGCAAGAGTGAGAACGAGACCGACGACAAGAAGCACCACCGGATAGAGCGTTTTTATGGCAGCTTCCTGCGCCGCTTCACGCTGCCGGACAATGTCGATGAGAACAGCGTGAAGGCCAACTTCAAGGACGGCATGCTGACCCTGACGCTCCAGAAAGCCGAGCCGAAGGAGCCCAAGGCCATTGAAGTCGACGTGCAGTAAACGCCGACAACCTCAGGCAATAACGCACGGCCGCAGCGGGATCAGTTCCCGGCTGCGGCCGTTTTTTTGGCACCGGCCTTTTCCAGCGCGCGGGCATAATCCACACTGCGGCGATGCCGGGAAATCAGGTCCAGAATGGTTTCCCCGTCCGGGCCGGTGGCATTCAGATCCCGTCCTTCGGCAACGAGAAATCCGATAAAGCGTTCGAAATCTTCCGCTCGCATGGCCTGGTAGGCTTTCAACAGAGCGTTATAGTCGGCATTCTCCGCAGCATCCCAGGGGCGGATATCCAGAAAACTCCTGACCCGCTCATCGCTCCATTCCTCGCCAATCACTTTCGGCTTGTCCGGTCCACTCATGGTTGCTCTCTCGCTTCGCTGTGCCAGTCAATTATCGGGCGCACAGTATAAAGCCCTGAAAGCTGGACAGTTATATGGATTGCGCATGAGAAGCTACGCCTCAGATATAAGGCTCAGGGCCTGATTTCGACGGGCAGATCGCCGGTGGGCACCTCGTCGTTGCATTCGGGATTGCGAATGGCGATTTCCACCCGGCGATTCAGGGCCCGGTTCTCCGGTGTGTCGTTCGGCGCAAGCGGGTTGGTCTCGGCACGCCCGGCCGCCACCACCCGTTCGGCCGGCACCTGCCGATTCATCACTAACTCGTGCACCACGGACACGGCACGGGCCGCGGAAAGATCCCAGTTAGAGCGGTAGCGGTCACTGGAAATGGGCCGGTTATCGGTGTAGCCGGACACCAACACATCACCGGTACACGCCGACAGCACGTTCACCACCCGTTCGATAATCGGGATCATCTCGGGCTTGATGGCGGCCTCGCCGGATCGGAAGGTAGCCTCCTCGGAGAAGCGGATCACCACCTGGTTCTGGTCGTAATTGACACTCAGGGCTTCCGAAGCCACCTCCGATTCCAGTTCCCGGATCATCCGGCTGGCCAGATCGATCACACCACCCGGAATCTGGGTGGGCGCGGCACCCTCCGCGCGCTCATCAATGAACTCGGGCTCCCGTGCCTGGGATTCTGTGGGCTCGGGAAGGGAGACCGTGTCCGATTCAATCATGGTCAACGGGGAGCCACCAATATCCTCCGCCAGGACGTTGCTGGAGCCAAAGGCCACGGCCATGGAGTTGGCCATGGCCCGGTACTTCTCAACGTCCATTTCGGCAAACGACAGCAGCAGTATGAAAAAGGTCAGCAGCAGGGTGGCCAGATCGGCAAAAGTGACGATCCAGGCCGGCGTCTGGTTCTGCAGACGCTTCCTGTTTTTCTTATGGACCAGTTCCAAACCCTCAGGCCTCCCGCTCCGGCGCCAGGCCGGTGCGCTGCTCCGGGTGAACAAACGACGACAGCAGTTCGGTCATTACCCGGGGATTCTCACCGCGCATGATGTTCTTGATGGACGTGATGATCAGCACCTGGTTCCGGGCCTCGTCCTCGGCTTTCAGCTGCAGCTTGTCGGCCAGGGGCAGGGCAACCAGCTGGGCAATAAACGCACCGTACAAGGTGGTAAGCAGGGCGATGGCCATGGCCGGGCCGATGGAGGACGGATCGTCGAGGGTGTTGAGCATCTGCACCAGGCCTACCAGGGTGCCCAGCATGCCAATGGCTGGAGCCGATTCGCCGATGCCCCGGAACACCCGCTCGGCCACTTCGTACCGTTCGGCGGTCTGCTGGGTTTCCTGGGCCAGCGCCTCTTCCACCAGTTCCGGCGGGTGGCCGTCGACACACAGATTGATCGCCTTCTGCAGGAACTCATTATCCGTCTGGTGGTTTTCCAGGCCGAGAATGCCCTCTTTGCGCACCACCATGGCCAGCGCGCCCACTTCCCGGATCAGCTCCGCCGGCCGCGCCATACGGTCGGTAAACGCGGCAGACATGGCCAGGCGGAACGCGCTCATCACCGACGCCATGCGGAATTTGATCAGGGTTACACCAAAGGTTCCGCCCAGCACAATGGCGAGGCCCGGAAGGTTCAGGAACGTCAGGAAGGAGGCGTTGGCCAGCATCGCCAGCAAGACGATCAGGACACCAGCCACAAGCCCCACAAGGGTAAGAATATCCATCGAAAATCCCTACGGAATGTTGACCCTGAGCATAGCCCAATCCGGGGGCCGCGACTCAGTCGTTACGCAATTCCTCAATGACAGGACGTGTGGCGGGGCTGATGCCGCGCCAGATCCGGAACGATTCAGCCGCCTGCTCCACCAGCATACCAAGCCCGTCATGGACGATCTGTGCGCCCTGTTCAAGTGCCCACTGATTGAAGGTGGTGGTCTGCAGAGAATACATCATGTCGTAGACCACCGTTTGCTCTCCGAGTACCTCCGGTGACAGCGGTGGCAGATCGCCCTGGAGGCTGGCACTGGTACCGTTGATGATCACGTCAAAAGGCTCCCGGGGCTGTTCGAATCCGCAGGCAGAAAGCGCGGTCTCGCCCGCCACGGGTTTAAACAGCTTAACCAGCGCGTCAGCCTTGGCAACCGTCCGGTTGGCAATGGTAATGGCGGCAGGATGCTCCGCCAGGATCGGCCCCAGAACACCACGAACCGCGCCACCGGCCCCCAGCACCAGGATGCGTGCCTGCCCAAGGACAACACCGTGGTTCACAACCAGGTCTCGCACAATACCGCACCCGTCAGTGTTGTCAGCGGTGAGCCGGCCCTCGTCATCGAGATACAGGGTATTGGCGGCCCCGGCATTCTCGGCCCGCTCGGTACGACGGTCCGCCAGCTTCCAGGCGTCCTCCTTGAAGGGCACGGTTACGTTCAGGCCCTTGCCACCCCGTTCAAAGAATTGCCTCACCGTGCCGGCAAAATCATCCAGTGGCGCCTGGATGGCCGTGTACTCAACCGGCTCACCGGTCTCGCTGGCAAACAGGCTGTGGATCCTCGGCGATTTGCTGTGGCTGATGGGGTTGCCAACTACCGCGTAGAGATCGTTAGTCATGTTGGGTCTCCAGCCAGTTCCGCCCGGTCAGGAAATAGTCTGTCAGCCGGGCTTCTTCCGAATCGGGCTCCGCGGTCCGGTTGTAGTCCCAGCGCACCAGCGGCGGCAGCGACATCAGTATGGATTCGGTGCGACCGCCGGATTGCAGGCCAAACAGGGTGCCGCGGTCATAGACCAGGTTGAATTCCACGTAGCGCCCCCGGCGGTAGAGCTGGAAATCCCGCTCACGGTCACCAAACGGATGATCCATTCGGCGCCGGACGATCGGCTCGTAGGCGTCTATGTAGCTATCCCCCACCGCTTTCATCAGGCCGAAATCCTGCTCGAAGTCGCCGGTGTTGTGGTCATCAAAAAACAGACCACCAACACCCCGGGGTTCATCCCGGTGTTTCAGATAAAAGTAATCATCGCACCAGTCCTTGAAGCGCTTGTAGGTGCCCTCTCCGAACGGCTCGCAGGCATCGCGGGCTGTTCGGTGCCAGTGCACACAGTCTTCCTCAAAACCGTAGTAAGGCGTGAGGTCGTAGCCGCCGCCAAACCAATAAACCGGCTCGCTGTTCTGCGGCGTGGCAATAAAAAACCGCACGTTGGCGTGGG
This sequence comes from Marinobacter sp. L-13, assembly GCF_056857715.1. Taxonomy (NCBI): domain Bacteria; kingdom Pseudomonadati; phylum Pseudomonadota; class Gammaproteobacteria; order Pseudomonadales; family Marinobacteraceae; genus Marinobacter; species Marinobacter sp. L-13. The sequence goes on along the minus strand of NZ_JBSXNQ010000068.1, from coordinate 131,559 downwards.
AGGTCGGCACATAGGGGTTGTTGGGGTGGATCACCAGGGACACACCCATGGCCTGCCAGGGAGCACCGGCCAGATGGGGACGATGAGCGGTGGCCGAAGCTGGCATGGTATCGCCCATGACGAGAGAGAAATTAACACCGCCTTTCTCGAACACCCGGCCTTCGGTGATCACCCGGCTGACACCGCCGCCGCCTTCCGGCCGGTCCCAGGCATCCCGGATGAACGATGCACCGTCATCGACAGCCTCCAGTCGGCTACAGATCGATTCCTGCAATCCCAGCAGGTACTGCTTTACCGCCTGGCTATCGGGTTGCTGTGCCATAAACGCTCCTAACGAAGTTGCTGACCACTGACAATATCAATAATACGACTGGGTTTGCGATTACCACCCAATGCCCCCGGTACGATCCAGTCAAGCTGATCGCCAAAGTAGCCCCTGACCTGCCAGATATGCCGGGCTGGCTGGCGCCCGGCCGGATTGCAGGATGTGGAGACCAGAGGCATGCCCGTGGCCTCGCAGAGCGCACGTACCACAGGATGTTCGCTGACCCGGACGGCAATGGAACTGTGTTGTCCACGGACCCAGCCCGGAATCTGGCGCTCAATGTCTGGCAGCAGACAGGTCACAGGGCCTGGCCAATGGCGCTCCGCTTCGGCCTGCATCGACCGGGTAAGGGGATCGAGCAGAAAGCGGATCTGGTCCACGGACGAAGCCACCAGAATCATCCCTTTTTCGACCGGGCGCTGTTTCAGTTCCAGAATCCGCTCCACCGCCTCCTGATCCCAGGGGTCACATCCCAGGCCCCAGACAGCTTCGGTGGGATAGGCAATAACACCGCCACTGAACACTGTGCGGCGAGCACAGTGCAGTTGCCAGTCAGAAAGGGGATGGGAGTGGGCCATACTGCTCGTGTCAGAATTGATCAGGGTAGATGGTTACACCGGATTCAGGCGATTTTCTGAAAACCTCCCGGCGCCGAACTGACCAGGCCCTGCAACTCCAGAAGCAACAGGGACTGCATGAGTTGATCGGCTGGAAGACCGGTTGCTGAACTCAGTGCATCGGTTGATTGTGGATCATACCCTAAAGCCTCAAACACCGCGATTTCGCGACTGTCCAGGCCGGCCAGGGATCCGTTGTCATGGCGCTTTGGTTCTGGCTCTGAAGCAGGCTTGGGCGTAAGCGGCGGGGACCACCAGGCGCCCAGTTCCTCCAGAATGTCATCCACCGTTTCCACCAGTCGGGCGCCCTGCTTGATCAGATGATGACAGCCGCGGGCAACCGGGCTATGCACCGAGCCGGGAATGGCGAATACTTCCCGCCCCTGCTCCAGCGCCATCCTCGCGGTAATCAGGGAGCCGCTGCGCAGTCCCGCCTCGACCACCAGCACCCCACGGCTCAGGCCACTGATAATCCGGTTACGTTGGGGAAAGTGCGCGGCTCTTGCCGGCGTGCCAGGAGGATACTCGGAAATCATCAGTCCGTCGGCAACGACTCGCTCACCCAGGCGGCGATGCTGGTGAGGGTAGACGCGGTCGAGGCCACAGCCAATCACCGCGACGGTGGGATACCCCGCATCCAGTGCCCCCGCATGGGCAGCGCCATCGACCCCGAGCGCCAGACCGCTGGTCACCATCAGATCGCGGGCGCTCAGTTCGGCGGCAAAACGCCGGGCATGATCCAGGCCGGCGGGCGTAGCCTTGCGACTACCGATGATACCGATCTGGTCCCGTGCCAGGAGCTCCGTATCACCTCGGGTGAAGAGCACCAGGGGCGCGTCGTGAATGTGCCGGAGCTGCTCGGGGTAGTGGGTATCTCCCCAGGTCAGAATACCGACGGCATGCTTCTGGCAATCGTGCATTATGGTCCGCACCTCACGAACCGCCGGATGCGCATCATCCTGCTTTTGCCAGGCCTGGATTGCGGCCATGGCGTCTGCAGTCATGCCCACGGCCCGCAGGGTTGCAGCATTCATGGAAAGCATTTGGGGCAAATCAGGAAATTCAGTCAGCAGTTCACGCCGACGGGTACGGCCGAGGCCGGGCAGGCAAGTCAGGAACAGCCATTGGGCTGTGGCAGAGGAAAACACGGCATCATCCTTGAAAACAGCGAGGCCGGACTTTCCTGGTCCGGCCGTTGCGTCTATCGGTAGTCAGTCAATCAGGGGTTGGTCACCTTGTCGCCCACCGTCAACACGCGGTTGGCCTGCAGCACCAGACCGTAGCTCATTTTTTCATAAGCCTGGAACACCATCAGCAACCCGGCACGCTCGGAGGGCAGCTCGATGGTTTCTCCGGTCACCGGATCGCGAACCAGGTTGCCGCTTTTCAGCACGGCCATCACGTTGCCAGCTTCCAGACCTTCCCGAGTGCCGCGGTTTATGGCAACCACATCAAACTGACCGATCTGGCTTACACCGCCATCAACCGAGATCATCTGCCCTTCAATATCCTGGTCGGGAGCACTGGGCACAAAGCTGGTGGTCAGACGGCGGTCTTCACTCACCATCAGTCGGTCGCCAATGCGAACTTCTTCGCTGGAGCTGGTCAGGTTTACGGTCAGCACATCGCCGTTTTCCCGGGCGACATCACCACGGGCAATACTGCGCGCCTCAAGACCGAGGAACTCGCCAGTATCCGGATCCCGGAACTCCTTGCTGCGCCGAAATACACCCACTTTGTCTGCAGGCTTTTCTCCGCGAGCATACAGCTTGTCGCCGGCACCGGTGATAATCCGGCCGTCTTCACCTTCTAGAACATACGGAGCACCGTTGATCTCTTCCGGACTGACAATACGGGTGTCCGTCAGGAAACTGCCAATGGCATCAAGCGGGATCGCCGGGATGGGCGTATCGATGGGCTCGGAACGTACCTTGGGCGACAGCTTTACGACATCGTTGCTGGCAACCTTCGTAATACGGGGCTTGCCATCAATATAAACCAGGGCAAGGCGATCACCGGGATAAATCAGGTGAGGGTTGGCGACCTGCGGGTTTACATGCCATATTTCCGGCCAGTACCAGGGGTTGTTCAGAAAACGGGCCGAAATGTCCCAGAGGGTGTCACCCTTAACTACGGTGTAACGCTCGGGATGATCGGACCGCAGCTCCGGTGCAGCATGAGCCCAGGAGGTTATAAGCAGCGTAGTTGCTGCCAGAGCGTACAGCAGTTTCCTCATTGTGTAAGTCCTTGATCGCGTGCCTTGATTCTTTGCATTCTGTTGGGATGCAGTCAGTTACCTGAAGCTTATTACGTTGTTATTCCAGTTACTATAGAAGAAGTCTCGCAAATTGTGATGTTATCTTTTGTTCTTCCAGTAAATTCTATCCCGTCGTTGAAAGATTTTAACTATTAACTGATCAGTTTGTACTCAATCGACGAATTGTTGGATAATAGTCGTATAAAGCTTGAGAACTCCTCCAGCCGTTGAAAGCTGGGGCCTTGCCCCGATAATAGTAGAGGCAAGGTGAAAATTTGCGCAGTACGCTGTCGCATTTCGGAGATCAGTTTCACACTGTTACAAAGAGCAGCAAAGTCAAAAGGCATGCCGGCACAATACCGCGGGCATCCCGACATACAGGCTAAAAGACCGACCTATGATACTAGAGATTCTCGAATACCCGGATCCCCGTCTACGCACCATTGCCAAACCGGTAGAAGAGGTGACAGACGCCGACCGCAAGCTGATCGACGACATGTTCGAGACCATGTACGATGCGCCCGGCATTGGCCTTGCGGCCACCCAGGTGAATGTGCACAAACAGATCATCGTTATGGATCTGTCCGAGGACAAGAGCGAGCCGCGGGTGTTCATTAACCCCGAGGTGGAAGTGCTCGACGGTGAACGGGAAGCCATGCAGGAAGGCTGCCTGTCGGTACCCGGATTCTACGAAGACGTCGAACGGATCGAACACTGCATGATCCGGGCCCTGGACCGGAACGGCAAACCGTTCGAACTGGAGGCCAAAGGCCTGCTGGCTGTCTGCATCCAGCATGAGATGGATCACCTGAACGGCAAGCTGTTCGTGGACTATCTCAGCTCGCTCAAGCGCACTCGCATTCGCAAGAAGCTGGAGAAGCTGCACAAGAAGAGCGCCTGATCAGGCTGCAGGCGAGCGTCAAAACCAGACACTATTCCGGACCGGGTCATGACCCGGTCTTTTCGTATACAACGGAACAGAGATCACAACACCGTGCGACTTGTTTTTGCTGGCACACCGGATTTTGCGGCGACCGCGCTCCAGGCCCTGATTGCGGCCGGCCACACCATTGTTGGCGTTTATTCCCAGCCGGACCGTCCCGCCGGCCGTGGCCGGAAGCTGCAGCCCAGCCCGGTCAAGCAGGTGGCGCTGGACCACGGGATCCCGGTCTTCCAGCCCGAAACACTGAAAACGCCCGACGCCCAGAAGCAATTGTCCGATCTGAATCCGGACGTGATGATTGTCGCGGCCTATGGTCTAATCCTGCCGAAGGCGGTCCTGGACATTCCAACCCACGGTTGCCTGAACATCCACGCCTCGCTGCTGCCACGCTGGCGCGGCGCCGCACCTATTCAGCGGGCCATAGCGGCAGGCGATGCGGAAACCGGCATCACCATCATGCAGATGGACGAGGGTCTGGATACCGGCGCCATGCTGTTGAAATCCCTGACCACCATCGAGGACAACGACACCGGCGGCAGTCTCCATGACCGCCTGGCTGAACTCGGTGGCCTGGCCATCATCAAGGCCCTGGAGCTTCTTCAGAAGGGCGAACTCACCGGGGAATCCCAAAACGACCAGCTGGCCTGCTACGCCAGCAAACTGAGCAAGACCGAAGGCCATATTGACTGGGCCGCAGATGCCACAGCCATTGAACGGCTGGTTCGCGCCTTTAACCCCTGGCCCGGAACCTACACCGATCAGGGTGACCAACGCATCCGGATTCACGAAGCCCAGGCCCTGGTTACCGCCAGCGACGCTTTCCCCGGCACCGTAGTACAACGGGACCGGGACGGCATCGACATTGCCTGCGGCAACGGCACCCTGCGCATCACCCGTCTCCAGCTGCCGGGCTCCCGCGCCCAGAGCGTGAACGACCTGATCAATGGCGGCAAGGAACTGCTCATGCCCGGCCAGGAGCTGCGCTGAGATGGGCGACCGACAACACCCCATGCGCGCCATCGCCGCGGGTGTGATGCTTTCCGTGGAGAATGGCCAGTCCCTGTCCCAGTGCCTGCCGCCCGCACTGAACCGCCTGCCCGCCAATGAACGCCCGGTTCTCCAGGCGCTCTGTTACGGCACCTGCCGCTGGTATCACCGCCTCGAGGGAGAGCTCAACAGCCGGCTGAAAAAACCTCTGCGCAAACCTGACCGCATCATCCATCACCTGATGTTGGTTGCCCTGTTCCAGTTGCGCTTCAGCCAACAGGCCAATTACGCCGTTCTCAATGAAACTGTTGAAGCCTGTAGGGCCCTGGACAAACCCCATTTGACCGGGCTGGTGAATGGTGTCCTCAGGGCCGCAGAGCGGGAAGGCGCACCAGAACCGGCAGACGATGCCGCCAGGTTCAGCCACCCGGTGTGGATGGTGGAAAAGCTCCGTCACAACTGGCCGGAAGACTGGCAACACATTCTCGACGCCAACAATGCCCAGGCACCCATGACGCTCCGGGTAAACGCCCTGCGCTTCGGACGGGATGAGTATCTTGGCCTGCTGGCTGAGGCCGGTATCGAAGCAAACGCGACGCGCTTCGCGCCCCACGGTATTCAGCTGGCCACCCCGGTTCCTGTCGACCGGCTGCCCTGGTTCGCCGATGGCGCTGTCAGCGTGCAGGATGAGGCCGCGCAATTGTGCACCACCCTGATGGACCTGGCGCCTGGCCAGCGGGTTCTGGATGCCTGTGCCGCTCCTGGCGGCAAAACCTGCGCGATTCTGGAGAGCTGTGGCGAGCTGGCGGAAGTGGTCGCCATTGACGAATCCGCTGATCGACTGCCCAGGGTACAGGAGAATCTGGATCGCCTTGATCTCAACGCCACCCTGAAGAAGGCGGATGCAGCCGCGACCGACCAATGGTGGGACGGCGAGGCATTCGATCGCATTCTGCTGGACGTGCCCTGCAGCGCCAGCGGCGTGATTCGTCGCCACCCTGATATCAAGTTATTGCGCCGTGAATCGGACATTACCCCCCTGGCGGCCATACAGCTCGGGTTGCTGGACGCAATGTGGGCTATCCTGAAACCCGGAGGCCGGCTGGTGTATGCCACCTGCTCGGTGTTCCCGCAGGAAAACCACCGTATAATTCAGCGGTTTTGCAAGCAGCAGACCGATGCCATTCTCGTTGAGCCGGATGCTCAGTGGGGGCGCGATATGGGTGCGGGGCGGCAACTGCTCCCGGATCCGGACAGCCATGACGGCTTCTTCTACGCCGTGCTGGAGAAACCCGAACCATGAAAATCCTGATTCTCGGTGCCGGCCAAGTCGGCGGTACACTTGCCGAAAACCTTGCCAACGAAGCCAACGACATCACCATCATCGACAGCGATGGTGCCCGATTGCGCGAGTTGCAGGACCGGCTCGACATCCGCACCGTTCAGGGCGCGGCGTCCTATCCCACGGCACTGCGACAGGCCGGGGCCGAAGACGCCGACATGCTGATTGCCGTCACCAACAGCGACGAAACCAACATGGTCGCCTGCCAGGTGGCCAAACTGCTTTACAAGACCCCGACCACCATATGCCGGGTGCGCGCCAACGCCTACCTGGCGAAATCCGAGCTTTTCTACCAGCGCGACCAGACCAAGGACCTCGACAGCCTGCGGGGTTTTCCCATTGATGTTCTGATCAGCCCCGAACACCTGGTGACCAAACACATCACCCGGCTGATCGAGAACCCCGGCGCCCTCCAGGTACTGGAGTTTTCCAAGGGCCTGACCCGCCTTGTGGCCATCCGTGCCACCAAGGGTGGCCCGCTGGTGGGCCACGAGCTGTCTTACCTGCGCACCCACATGCCCAAGATCGATACCCGGGTGGCGGCCATCTTCCGGAAAGACCGCGCGATCATGCCCGAGGGCAACACTGTTATTGAAGACGGTGATGAGGTGTTCTTTATTGCCGCCGGCGACCACATAAAGTCGGTGATGAGTGAACTACAACCGCTGATAAAACCCTACAAGCGGATCTTTATCTGCGGAGGCGGCAATATCGGTCAGCGGCTGGCCCATACCCTGGAAAACCGCTACCAGGTCAAACTGCTGGAGCGGGACCACGAACGCTGTGTCATGCTCTCGGAAAACCTGCGGAAAACCGTGGTGCTGGAGGGGAACGCCGCCAACAAGGACATCCTCCTGGAAGAAAACATCGAGAATACCGATGTGTTCTGTGCGGTAACCAACGACGATGAAGCCAACATCATGGCGTCACTGCTGGCCAAGCGCCTGGGCGCCCGCAAGGTCCTGACCCTGATCAACAATCCGGACTACGTGGACCTGATTCAGGGCGGCGACATCGACGTGGCCATCTCACCCCAGCAGACCACAATTGGCAGCCTTCTGACCCACGTTCGCCGGGGTGATGTTGTGAACGTTCACTCACTTCGCAGGGGCGCGGCAGAGGCAATTGAAGCGATTGCCCACGGGGATCACCGGTCTTCGAAAGTGGTCGGTAAACGGCTTGATGAAATCAACCTGCCAGAAGGCACCACCATCGGCGCCATCGTGCGCCGCAACGAAGTCCTGATCGCCCACGATCATCTCCGGATCCAGCCGGACGACCACGTTATCCTGTTCCTGGTGGACAAAACCCGCATCCGGGATGTGGAAAAACTGTTCCAGGTGGGTCTTACCTTCTTCTGACTTAGAAATACACAGCCAGCACGCGTATAATGCGCCTTTCTTTTTTCGGAGCGCCCCGAAGGACAACCGGGGCGCCACACACAGACTGATCAGCAGGCAACCGTCGTGACAGACAAGGCAACGAAACAGACAACTCCGGATATCGGGACCTTCCAGGGCCTTATCCTGGCTCTGCAGAATTTCTGGGCGCAGCATGGCTGCGTGGTCCTCCAGCCACTGGACATGGAAGTAGGTGCCGGCACGTTCCACCCGGCCACCTTCCTGCGTGCCATCGGGCCGGAAACCTGGAACGCCGCCTACGTTCAGCCCAGCCGCCGTCCCACCGACGGCCGTTACGGTGAGAACCCAAACCGCCTGCAGCATTACTACCAGTTCCAGGTGGTTCTGAAGCCGTCACCGGACAATATTCAGGAACTGTATCTGGATTCCCTGCGTGCACTGGGCCTTGATCCGCTGGTGCACGATATCCGGTTTGTAGAGGACAACTGGGAGTCCCCGACATTGGGTGCCTGGGGCCTGGGTTGGGAAATCTGGCTGAATGGCATGGAAGTGACCCAGTTTACCTACTTCCAGCAAGTCGGTGGCCTGGAGTGCTTCCCGGTGACCGGCGAGCTCACCTACGGTCTTGAGCGGATCGCCATGTACCTGCAGGGCGTCGACAGCGTGTACGACCTGGTCTGGACCGAAGGTCCGGACGGTGTGGTCACCTACGGTGACGTGTTCCACCAGCAGGAAGTGGAGATGTCTACCTACAACTTCGAGCACGCTGACACCGAGTTCCTGTTTCATAGCTTTGATGTTCACGAGCGGGAGAGCGCAAGGCTGATCGAAGCCGGCCTGGCCCTGCCAGCCTATGAACAGGTTCTCAAGGCCTCCCATACTTTTAACCTGCTGGACGCCCGCCATGCCATCTCGGTTACCGAGCGTCAGCGCTTCATCCTGAGGGTTCGCACCCTGGCTCGTGCCGTAGCCCAGGCGTACTTCGACAGCCGTCGCTCGCTTGGCTTCCCGCTCGCCCCCGAGGCGTTGCGCAAGGAAGTCCTTGCCGCCGCTGAGGCCGCCGACGACAAGGCGAAAAGCAAGAAGGGCAAGAAAGCGAAGAAGGCACAGCAGGAACAGGGGAACGCATAACCATGGCAACACAGGATTTTCTGGTCGAACTGGGCACCGAAGAGCTGCCCCCCAAGGCCCTCAAGCCGCTGTCTGACGCCTTCACCCAGGGCATTGCCCGGGGCCTGGAAGAAGCGGGCATCGAATTCGGCAAAGTTGAAGCCTTTGCCGCTCCGCGCCGTCTGGCCGTGCGCATCCGGGATCTGGCTGACTCCCAGCCGGACAAGTCGGTTGAAAAACGTGGCCCTGCCGTCAAGGCGGCCTTTGATGATGCCGGCAATCCGACCCGCGCGCTGACCGGCTTTGCCACCTCTCTGGGCGTGACCCCGGACCAGCTCGACACCCTGGAAACCGACAAGGGTGCCTGGGTGGTCTACCGCACAGTCGAACAGGGCAAGCCCACCGTAGAGCTGATGCCGGAACTGGTGGAGCAATCACTGGCCGGCCTGCCGATTCCCAAGCGCATGCGCTGGGGTGCCCACCGTACCGAGTTCGTGCGTCCGGTCCACTGGGTAGTAATGCTGTTCGGCAACAAGGTGATTGAGGCGCCCATCATGGGCCTGACTCCGGGCAACAAGACCCGCGGTCACCGCTTCCATTGCCCGAAATCCCTGATCGTACCTACGCCGAGTGATTACGAAGTCGTCCTCAAGCAGGAAGGCTATGTGATTGCCGATTTCGCCGAGCGCCGGGAACAGATCCGTGCCGGCGTCACCGAGCTGGCCGAGAAGGAAGCCGGTGGCAAGGCAGTCATTGATGAGGACCTGCTGGACGAGGTCACCGCACTGAACGAATGGCCGGTACCCTTGATGGGGCGCTTTGAGGAGCGGTTCCTCGAGGTTCCTGCGGAAGCGCTGATCTCCTCCATGAAGGAACACCAGAAGTACTTCCACGTGGTGGCCGCCGACGGGGAAATGCTGCCGCTGTTCATCACCGTTGCGAACATCGAGAGCAAGGATCCGTCACAGGTTGTTTCCGGTAACGAGAAGGTGATCCGGCCCCGGCTGTCCGACGCCGCGTTCTTCTATGAAACCGACCGGAAGACCAAGCTCGAGGATCGCATCGACGCCCTCAAGCCCATCGTGTTCCAGGAGAAACTGGGGAGCATCTACGACAAGTCTGTGCGCGTTGCCGCCCTGGCCAAGAAAATCGCCGACGCCATCGGCAGTGATCCGGCCCTGGCCGAGCGCGCCGCCATGCTGGCAAAGACCGACCTGGTTACCGAAATGGTCCTGGAGTTCACCGACCTGCAGGGCATCATGGGCCAGTACTACGCCGCTAACGACGGCGAACCGGAAGACGTGGCCAAGGCACTGAACGAACAGTACATGCCCCGTTTCGCCGGCGACGATTTGCCAACAACCCTGACCGGCTGTGCCATTGCCATCGCGGACCGTCTGGACTCCCTGGTGGGCCTGTTCGGCATCAACCAGCCGCCATCCGGCACACGGGACCCGTTCGCCCTCCGCCGGGCCTCCCTCGGGGTGCTGCGCATTATCATCGAGCGCGAACTGCCGCTGGACCTGCAAACCTGCTGCGAGTGGGCCGAAGAGAACTTCACCGTGCTGACCGAGCAGAACACCGCCAGCACCGTGGTGGACTATATGCTGGAGCGCTTCCGTGCCCACTACGACGAACAGGGCATTGGCGCCGAGGTCTACCTGGCCGTTCACGCCCGCCGTCCGACCCGCCCGCTGGATTTCGACCGCCGGGTAAAAGCGGTAGAAGCCTTCCGGCAGCTGCCCGAAGCGCAGGCCCTGGCCGGCGCCAACAAGCGGGTTTCGAACATCCTGACCAAACAGGGTGGCGACAGCATCGGTGAAACGGTCAACGCCAGCCTGCTGCAGGACAGCGCCGAAAAGGCCCTCGCCGAGCAGGTCGACCAACAGGCCGCGAAGGTTCTGCCGCTGTTCGAGAACGGCGACTACGCCAGTGCCCTGAGTTCACTGGCCAGCCTGCGGGCACCGGTGGACAACTTCTTTGATGAAGTGATGGTCATGGCCGACGACGAGGCGGTAAGGAACAACCGGCTGGCGCTGCTGAACCGCCTGCGCAACCTGTTCCTGCGCGTTGCGGATATCTCCCTGCTGCCCACAGCAGGCTGAGGCCGGACCAAGGGGCACGCGCACAGCGATGTTGATCATTCTCGACCGGGACGGGGTCATCAACGAATACGATGGCAATTACATCTGCTCGGCAGATGAATGGCACCCCATTCCCGGCAGCGTTGAAGCGGTGGCCCGGCTCTGTATTGCCGGCCATCGCATTGCCATCGCCACCAACCAGTCAGGCATCGGCCGCGGCTACTACGACACCGATGAGCTGGATGCCATGCATGAGAAGCTCGAGCAGCTGGTGGAAGCCCAGGGTGGCTGCATCGACTTCATTGCCTACTGCCCCCACCACCCCGACGACCAGTGCTGCTGCCGCAAGCCACTGACCGGTCTGCTGGAGCAGATCCGCGAGCATTTTCATCTCGCCAGCCTTGAAGGGGTCATCATGGTGGGAGACAGCCGCAAGGACCTGGAGGCCGGCCACGCTGAAGGGTGTCGTCCGGTCCTCGTGCGAACCGGTAACGGACTGGACACCGAACGCCACCTGGACGCCAGACCCATACCCGGCGCCGATGTCAGTATCTATGATAATCTCAGCAAATTTACGGACGCCCTTTTATCCGCCGAGGGCTGGTAAAACCGAAGCGAATCCGTATAATACCGGCCGTTGATCGGCGTGTGGCGCAGCTTGGTAGCGCACTTCGTTCGGGACGAAGGGGTCGCAGGTTCGAATCCTGCCACGCCGACCATTTTCCCGCTTTGATTCCTTCCCGTGTTAAAACTCCCTGCTTAACTGCAAGCCAGCTGTCCACGGCACCACGTCGTACTCGCTTTTGAATGAAGTCTGCCCCTGCAAAGGATCCGTCGCCTTATAATCGATGGAAATATCGCCCTCATAAAAGACTCGTGCGACAAACATGTCTACCGTCCAGTCGCCTGCCAAATCGCGAATCTGTGCACCCAGAGAAACCTGATGGTAATCATCGAACGGTGTCAGCGGCGAACGCGTCTCGATGGTGACGGGAGATTCGTCAAACAAATAGCCTGCCTTCAGTGACCATGTTGGTGCGACCTGCCAGATTGCGCCAACCCGCCACTGCCAAGTGTCTTTCCAACTCTGAACCTGCTCCTCGGACGGCTGCTCGGCAGGGAAAGCCGCCGGCGTCTTCTCGCGGGATACGACCGACAGCGCCGAAGCATCACTCCATTTCGCCCAAGTTGCTCCGGCAAGCAGTTCAAGTGTGTCACTCCATTGGTGAGCAAGACCGACACTCAGGCTTTGAGGAATCGTGATCGGGACTTCTATCTGCTCAGAGACAGTTGTTTGAGTCAGACCACTGGCTGACAGGGTGGGGAAGTTGTTGATGGTGCCGGTACCCTTCAGATTGAATTCGGTGCCCGTGCGGGCAGCGAGTCCAAGCGACGTTTCAGGAGTCGCCTGCCAGAGCAGGCCGACAGTGAACTCCAATGCAACATCATCTCCCTCCAATGTCGCGTAGCCATCGTTCAGAGTGCCGCGAGGAAGTGAAAAACGTGATTCGATGCCACTGAAATCAACTGGATTACGCTGCTCGGCATCGGCATAAAGCACATTGATGCTGCCACCCAATGAGAATCCCTCGCCGCTGTTTACCGCAAAGGAGGGACTCACACCGTAGGACACCAGTTCAATTTCATCACCAATATATCGCCCTGCAAAAGCATCGCCGTAATCGAAGCCGAGGCCGTAAGGAACGTAGACCCCCAGACCGACATCCAGCCAGTCGTTCACTTCATGGGTAAGGTAGGCATTGGGTACTGCAAACGTTTTAACGTGATCACCACCACCATCACCGACAACCGGATCGCCATTGGCACGGGTTGCCGATGTTTGGGAGTCCCTGCCCACGGCGTCGATCTCGAAAACGATCGCACCCAATGAGATGTTGGTGCCGGAAAGCTGGCTCATCCCGGCGGGATTGAAAAAGATCGTGGAAGCATTTTCCGGGTTGGCGACACTGCCGGCGTTGCTGACACCGGAGACACTGGCGCTTTGGTCACTATTGGACAAGCCGCCGGCGAAAGCTGTCAAAGGGATAAAGACGGCCAATGCAACAACTGCGCGAAATCTCTTTACAAAACCTGACCTTGAGCTATACATACAGCATCCTTTTGAGTAGGCTCCGAAGTATAGATTTCGGCGACACACCTATCAAATCAAAGAAGACAAAGACGCTAACTACGTGACATTCAGTAGAGTCAATTATGCTCTCCAAGCACCAATCGTTCGGGGGATTCGATAGCAAAACCTGTGGGTGTTCTGTGGGCCTATAGATCAAGGAACTTTGAATGACTGACGTTGGTCGGAGAGGGACCGCTCTCCTGGTAGTGATTTTTTCATCTCTTTTACTACTGTCTTTTTGCGCAACCGCCGCAGAGCAACAGGGATACGCCAGAAATCTGACCCAGACGATGGAGGTCTTTAAAGGAGCTTGGGATCAGGAAACACCACCTCCAGAAAAACACGCTGCCTGGTCTCCAATAAATCATGATGTTTTTACCAGTGAACCTCGTGAGCCATTCGTGTGGATAAGGGGCAAGATAAATGCAGCCGAAACCATTGAACAGCGCTGGTTACTACTAAGCCCTCTGGCCTCAAGCGCTCAAGTATTTATCGATGGTTCCCCAGTTTCCCAAAACCCCAAATTTTTTCTCGAACCGCCGCAACAGAAGGCTATTCCATTTCATCACCTGATCTTCGAGTTACCCAAGATCTCATCGGTTTCGGATATTCACATTCGATTCGAGGCGGACTTTCCGATAAATACGCCGGTGAAAGTTCTTAATCAAACCGACCTCTTCAGTGAGGCAGTCTTCCATACCGCTCTCAGCGTTAGTCTGGCGTCAATTATCTTTGCGCTGACGGTTTATAACCTTTTCCTGTTTTTCAGTATCAGAGACCCCATCTACCTTTTTTACGTGGTAATTGCATCTGGTGTTTTAGTCTACTCTTTGAGCCTGACAAACCTGCAAGCCTATCTGGGAATGAACGAAGCCCAGTTTAATTTGCTAGGTAAAACCCTTTTGATTCTCATGCCCCTTCTTACTATCCAATTTGTTTCAAGGGTTCTTCAACTGGGGACGCTCGCGCAATGGGTTAACCAGATGTACCGTTTTCTGTCGCTCATTTATCTGGTTCTCCTGGTTGCAACGCCTTTTCTGTCGCTCAAGACCGTTGCCTTCCTTGCCGCAACTATTGGGATGGCTGCTTACCTTCCGTTCCTTCCTTTTGCCTTCATTCAGGCAAGGAAAAAATACCAACCGGCTCTGTATTTTCTGATTGGCTGGATTCCCTTAATCATCGCTCAAAATGTAACGGCTTTGGATTCTCTGGGTATTATTGAAGGTAGCCAATGGGTGATGTACTACATCCCCGGAGCCATGTCCTGGGAAATGGCTCTGTTCTCACTAGCCCTGGCATCCCGCATAAAAATCCTTCGCGACGAACGGGACACCCTGCAGGCCCAGCAGATCCATGTCAGCGAAAAAGCCCGAAAGGCCCTCGAACGCAGCAACCGTATCAAGGATGACTTCCTGAATGCGGTCAGCCACGAGTTGCGCACGCCCCTGCATACCATCCAGGGCCAGCTGGATCTGCTTCGGGAGGCACCGCTTAACCGGGAGCAGAACGACGCATTCCGTCTGATCGAGTACGCCAATCTGCGAATGACCCGGCAGGTCGGTGGCATTCTGGACTTCGTTGATGCCCAGGAAGAGAACCTGCTCAGCTCGCCCCAGATTTTCGAGCCTCAGTCCCTGTTCGATCTGCTCGAATACGAGTTCCGGGAGGCCGCAAGGGCCAAACCGGTTTCCCTCGCATTCGGCATGGAAGACTCAGTACCTGGAAAGGTCTTCATGGATGGTTTGATGCTTGAAAAGGTCCTGTACCAGCTCATCGATAATGCCGTGAAGTTCACATCTGCAGGGGGCGAAGTGCTGGTTCGAGGGAGCAGACTGACAGACGATTCCGTTTTGCGGATTCTGGTATCAGACACTGGGCCTGGTATCCCGGATGCACAGAGGGAGAAAGTATTCCAGGCCTTCAGGCAGGGAGAAGCTGGCCTCACTCGGCGTTACGGCGGTGTGGGCCTGGGGTTACCCCTTGCCAGTTCTCTGGCCAATGCCCTTGGCGGCCAGATGAGAGTTCTTGAAACATCGGATCACGGCACAACGCTGGAAGTCACAGTACCCTACGGCGATGTTCACCAGTCAGAGCACCACGATCCAGACCAGCTGAGCCTTGGCGACGTGATTCAGGTGCCCAGGGTTCTTGTCGTGGAAGACGACGCCGGTAACCGGATGATTCTTCGCAAACAGCTCGAGAAAATAGGGGTGATTTCAGAGGGGGTCCAAAACGGCCTGGAAGCTGTACAAGCCGCCATGAACGAACCGTGGGATATGATTATCATGGATTGCCAGATGCCAGTCATGGACGGCATTGAAGCCACTCGTGAGATCAGATTGAAAGCCGCCGCCAACCTGGACACACCCATTATCGCGGTTACCGCCAACGCCAGTGAAAGCTATCGGACCCAATGTCTTGAGGCCGGCATGGATGACTACTGCACCAAGCCGCTGCGAATGGAAAAGCTGCAACGACTTGTTACTCACTATGCAGAACACCGTGTCGTCACAAGAGTACGTGAGCAACGAGGACTCAAGGATTCGCTGATAGATTCATGACAGTAATCGGGCATGCCGGATTACAGCAACGGCTCCACAGGCAACAGAGAGAACAGATACACCAATGCCCGTTTGAAAGGGCCGGTATTCGGCTCGTGGCGATGCTCAATCGTTTCTGTACCCGTGAATTCCAGCCACCGGAGATCGCCTTCTTTATCCAGCACAACCTCATAAGCCGCCAGCCTCACTTTCTCGGGAAAGGCGGATTCCAGTGCGGTCGCCAGCTCCGGGCTCTTGATCAGAAAACCCAGCTCGGTGTTCAGATTCGCTGAACGGGGGTCGAAATTGAAGGAACCAACGAAAAGCGACTGACCATCTACGGCAAAGGTTTTGGCGTGAAGGCTGGCGGCCGAGCTGCCGGCAATGCCGCCAGGGCTCGACTTGCTGTCTGCATCCTCAGACCTGAATTTGCGCAGCTCGAACAACTCAACGCCTGCCTTTAATAGGGCCTCCCGGTATTTCGCATAGCCTGAATGCACCAGGGCGACGTCGTTGGCTTCCAGGGAGTTGGTGAGAATCCGCACCTGCACACCGGCGCTTTCAAGCTCGCGAAACAGCTCAACGCCACGATTACCGGGAACGAAGTAGGGCGAAACCAGGGTCACTGTCTTTTCAGGTTCACCCAACGCCAGGGCCAACTGTTGGCTCAATCGACCCTGCTCTCCTTCGAGCCCCTGGGCCTTGGCAGGATCATCGCTCACCATCTCTACCGGCGCCCAGACAAAAGAGACCTCCCGGTCCAGCAATTCCCTGAGAAAATCCGAATTCTGCAAAGCAGCCACGAAGCGCCGGGCTTCAGCATCCTGTTCGACGGAAGCAAGACTTGCTGCCATGGCATCCAGATCCTCATCATCGGCGCCTGCGAGCAACCGATCCACCGGGTACGCGGACTGACTCGCCCAGTAGCGATCAAAATCCCTGGAGACACGCTCCACGACGGGCCCGATCGCCAGAACATCCAGATCCGCGAACAGCGTACCGTCACCCACACCGAAATACTCATCAGCAATGTTGCGGCCGCCAATAATGGAGGCCTGGTTGTCAGCCGTGAATGACTTGTTGTGCATCCGGCGATTCAGGCGACCAAAGTCCGTCAGAAAGCCCAAAGTCCTGGAACTACGAATCACAAACGGATTGAACAGCCGAACCTCGACGTTGTCGTGATGATTTAACGCCGCCAGGAAATCGTCCATGCCGGCGATGCCGTTGTCATCCAGAAGCAGCCGAACCCGAACGCCGCGTTCGGCCGCGCGATATAGCGAGTACAGAAGCAGCTTGCTGGTAATATCGTCCCGCCAGATGTAGTACTGGACATCCAGGGATCTCTCGCTGGCCTCGGCGAGCAAAGCGCGGGCAACGAAAGCGTCCAGTGGATCCTCCAGCGTTGTAATACCACTGAGATCGGGGTGGGCTTCAATCTCTCTGCCAACTGCGCTGCCAAGGCGCGTATCCGCCGTCTGCGCCTGAACGAAAGCGACAGACTGTGAGCGGTCTTTCAAGGATGGCAACGCACAACCTGCCAGCAGACCTGTCAGCATTAGGAGTGCAAGAAGGGTAAAAGTTCGGCATTCAGTCATTTTGCACGGGGCCATCCAGGTCGAGATTGAGAGAGTCTTCCCCTTGAAGCATGACACAAAGCATTTCCGATCTTTATATTTCCTATTGATATAACGTTAGACTCTAAAGTTTGGTACGCTTTGATATATCTCAAACACCACTCGCGCAGAGCAAACAAAGACAAGAGGTTCGAGGCATGACCAGCAACACAACCACCACGGGCAGCGTCAAAACTCATACCGTCATAATCGTGGGCGGCGGGGCAGCCGGTATATCGGTAGCATCCAGCATCCACAAACGGGATAGCAGCATCGACATTGCCATCGTGGAGCCAGCCATCCGGCACCACTACCAGCCCGGCTGGACGATGGTGGGAGGCGGGGTTTTCCGGCCCGAGGTCACCTCCAAGCCCATGTCAGACGTCATGCCCAGTTTCGTGTCCTGGTACCAGCAACCGGTGACCGCCATCGACCAGGACAACAACCAGGTTTCCCTGGGTGACGGCTCATCCATGCAATACAAGGCGCTGGTTCTCGCTCCCGGCCTGGAGCTGAACTGGGGCGGCATCGAAGGTCTTGAGGAGGCGCTGGGCTCCAACGGGGTCACCTCCAACTACCGGGAAGGCATGGCCAGCTACACCTGGGACATTGTGCAGAAGCTCAAGAAAGGCCGGGCTCTTTTCAGCCAGCCGCCAATGCCGATCAAATGTGCAGGCGCCCCTCAGAAAGCCATGTATCTGTCTGCCGATTACTGGCTCAAGCACGGCGTGCTCAACAATGTGGATATCCAGTTTCATAACGCCGGAGCCGTCTTGTTTGGTGTCGCCGATTACGTCCCGGCCCTGGAAGCCTATGTCGAAAAATACGGCATCGACCTGAATTTCCAGAGCACACTGGTTGCCGTGAACGGGCCTTCGAAAACAGCCGTTTTCCGCTCAACCGATGGCGAGGGCAACAGCCAGGACCGCGAAGTAAGCTTTGATATGCTGCACGCCGTGCCGCCCCAGCGGGCACCGAAGCTGATCCGGGAATCCGCACTGGCAAATGAAGGCGGCTGGCTGAATCTTGAGGACGATACCCTGCGCCATAAAACCTACACCAACATTTTTGGCCTTGGCGACGTGAGCGGAACCGGAAACGCAAAAACCGCCGCCGCGGTGCGCAAACAGGCGCCGGTGGTGGCGGAAAACCTGGTGGCCACGCTCCGAGACCAGCCCCTTGAGGCCGCCTATCTGGGCTATGGTTCCTGCCCGCTGACCGTGGAAAACGGCAAGATCGTACTGGCGGAATTCGGCTACGGCGGCGTACTCCAGCCCAGCTTCCCGAAATGGATCAACGATGGCACCAAGGCTACCCGAGCCGCCTGGTGGCTGAAGGCCAAGCAGCTGCCGACCCTTTACTGGCATGGCATGTTAAAGGGGCATGAATGGCTCGCGAAACCGGCCAAAAGATAAGTTGCCAAACCTTTAGGGGTAAAGGCACCGAAACCTTGTGTTACACATGAGAACAACTGGAAAATAAGGTGCTTCGGCTTTGAATTCCGGGCAGTTTTACTATTGCAATCGGGAATTTCCTTAGCTCCTTAATCTGTACTCCCTATAGTTCTTTTGCATTAATTGTCCTACTTTGAAATAGTAAACATTCCTGTTTCCATTCAAATCAGGCCCCGTCATGCGAAAGAATCTACCGGTCACGGATAACGAGAAAACCTTCTCGCCTAACCAGAAACTGATTTCTTCCACTGATCTGAAAGGGAAGATTCGCCACTGTAACTCTGCGTTTGTCGAGGTGAGTGGTTTCACTCGTGATGAGCTGATCGGCCAGCCCCACAACATCGTCCGGCATCCGGATATGCCGCCGGCCGCCTACGAAAACATGTGGTCCCATCTGAAAGCCGGCCAACCCTGGATGGGTCTGGTAAAAAATCGGTGCAAGAACGGTGACTACTATTGGGTCAGTGCCTACGTTACGCCCGTAACCGAGAACGGTAAGGTGGTCGGGTACGAGTCCGTCAGATCCTGCCCGGACAGAGAAGACGTGGAGCGGGCGGAAAATCTGTATGCCTCCATCCGTGCAGGAAAGTCCGGCATCCCTCTGTGGCACAGGGTGCAACCTCCCACCATCTTTCTTGCCCTCGTATTCATCGTCGCAGGCGCCCTGTTTCTCGCCGGTCAGCAAACCTTCTCGGAACTGGTTCTGGCCGGTGGCGTCATTGCTTATGCCGGCTGGATGCATCTGGCCCGTAAGCAACTAATGGGGTCGGTCACGAAGCTACTTGAACACAGCTTTACGGATGATCTCGCTGCAAAGAGCTACACCGATGACGACCTGCCACTTGGGCGCATCAAAGTCGCAGTGAAAGCCCAACAAGCACACCTGGATGCGGTACTTACCAGACTTGAAGATTCTGCCGATGAGATGAGGCTGCACTCTGTTAAAGGTCGGGAGGTCAGTTTCGAAGCACAGGAGGCCCTGAAGCAGCAGCAGTCCGAGACCGAACAGGTTGCAGCGGCCGTGCACGAGATGTCTCAAACGATTGCTGAAGTCTCATCAAATGTTCAATCAACCGCAGAGCGAGCAGACAGTGCCAAGGAATTTGCCAATGAGGGTCGCTCTGTTGTTCGCGGCACTCGGGAGGCGATTGAGACCCTTAAGGGTTCCGTCCATGGCATCAGCGATTCCGTCGGGGAATTGGCGCAACAGACTCAACAAATAGCCTCCGCTGCAAAGATTATCGAGGAAATCGCCGAACAGACCAATCTGTTGGCACTGAATGCCGCCATAGAAGCAGCCAGGGCCGGGGAACATGGTCGCGGTTTCGCTGTGGTAGCCGAGGAGGTGCGAGGTCTGGCCTCCCGCACCCGCAACTCGACGAGTGAAATCCATGGCATCGTAAACGAATTGATTTCTCGCTCTGAGGAGGCCAATCAAAAGGCCGACGAAGGCAAACTGTCAGCAGACGAAGGCATGGAAAAAATGCTCTCGGCCGAGAGCACTCTGAATGATATCGCCGAGTCCGTCACCAACATTGCTGAAATGGCGCTGCAGATGGCGGCAGCGGTGGAAGAACAGGCTCAGGTGTCGGACCAGATTAATGAGCAGGTGGAAAAAATATCCGATCTGGCGTCCAACAACCTGGCCAAAGGTGAGGAGTCCACCCAATGCGTGAAAAACATTGAACAGATTGCGAACGATTTGCACGAGCTCGTCGTTAGGTTCAAATGACGGATAATTCCAGGTGGCACGACGACAATGATTGAGCAAGGCCTGGCGTCGGCGCTGATGGATGCGGCGGTTGATGCCATTATCGTTATCGATGACAAAGGAATCATTCAGCAGTTCTCTGAGTCTGCGACAGTGCTTTTCGGCTATGCTCCCGAGGAGGTATTGGGTAATAACGTGTCCATGCTCATGCCTGAGCCCGACGCCCGGCATCATGACCAATACATTGAAAACTACAAAAGCAGCGGCGTTGGAAAAATTATTGGCATCGGTCGTGATGTCCGGGGCCAGCGGAAAAACGGCCAAACCTTCCCAATGCACCTATCCGTAGGCGAGACCAGGCTTGCTGACCAACATCTGTTTGTCGGCATCTGCCACGACCTAAGCAGTTATAAAAATGCACTCGACAAGCTTGCCGCAGCAGAGGAGCGCTATCGGGAAATCGTCCAGGCGCAGAAACAGTTTATCCTTCGCCTCGACAGCGATTTCCGCATTACCTTTGCTAATGCCTCATTTACCAGGGCCCTGGGCACAGAGAACACCGACATTATCGGCGCCCCCATCACGGTCTTCTTCAATGAACCGGGCCACCATATCCGTCAACGACTGGCCTCACTGTTCAATGATAAGGATGCGTCTGAAGAGATTGCCGTCAAAGTGACGATGATTGGAAAAGATGGCGCGCAAACGCTGGTCGAATGGAGCTTTCGAAGGACCTCGGCGCCCGGAAGCGATGATGCCGAGGTACAGGGCTTTGGCATCGACGTATCTGAACAGGAGCAGGCACTCCAGCAGGCACACTACCTCAGGACACACGATCCTTTAACTGGTTTGCTCAACAAACAAACACTGGTTGAAGATTGCAAGGTCTGGTTCAAAAGCGCCAGTCCCGGGGCGCTCCTCTTCATCGATATTGAACATTTCAGCCTTATCAATCAGCGTTATGGCTACGAGATTGGCGATGCAGTTCTTATCAAGCTTGCCAACCGTATCGGTCGCGCTATTCAGCGCGCCAATCATTGCGCGCGCGCAGGAGCGGATACGTTCCTTGTCGCACTGCATGTCAGCAGCCGTGCAGACGCAGAGGCTATTGCTGAACGCATTGTCGACTACGTTTCGAAGCCTTTTAAACTTCGGGAAAACCAGTTGAACGTGAGGGCAACCATCGGGATTGCGATGTACCCTGCGGATTCCGGGGTTGTTGAAGTATTACCGGAATTGGCGGAGTCCGCCAAAGGGTCTGCACGGCGACGCAACCAGCGTATCGGCGTTTTTGATTCCGAACATCACAGGGTTCTTCATCGGCAAATAGAAATAGAGCAGGGGCTGAAGGATGCCATCGAGAATCGGCAACTGGCAGTCTATCTGCAACCAAAATACAAGTGTGCTGATCGATCGATAGCCGGCTATGAGGCTTTGGTTCGCTGGCACCATCCAAAGGAGGGATTTGTCTCTCCGGGTGAATTTGTTCCCATCGCGGAAAAATCCTCTCTGGGCCTGGAGCTGGATCGGTATGTTCTGAGTCAGGTTTTTGCACTTATATCGACCGCTCGAGCCACGATTCCCGGTTTCCCACCGGTCGCCATCAACATAACACCAGCACACTTTTCACAGGCGGATTTCCACAAGTGGGTATTGGCGAGCATCGCAGAGGCGCAGATTCCGATCGAAAGCGTCGAACTCGAGATTACCGAGGGTGCGGTCATGGAACGGTCGGAAGAAGCCCATCATAACCTTGATGCGCTTCGCACCCAGGGTGTCCGTATCGCTATTGATGATTTCGGCACTGGTTACTCTTCACTGAACTATCTGCGATACCTCGGCATTGATGACCTGAAAATCGACAAAACCTTTGTGGATGAGGTCTCGACGGAAAAAGGAGCAGTGATCGTCAAATCCATTATTGATATCGCCGTCGCTCACAATATTCAGGTTATTGCAGAGGGCGTAGAAACTGTTGAGCAGTTCGAACTGTTACGTGAAATGGGTTGTCATCTGTGCCAGGGCTATCTACTGTCGAGGCCGTTACCTGTTGAAGAAGCCATTGAACTTTTTTCCCAGCAGTCGTCTGGTCAAACAAGGTGAGTCAGAACCATGGACAGCAGTACCCTGGAGAAGCGTCGGCTCACAGCACTTGAGCGCCTGGGCATCCTTGATACGCCCCCGGAAGATCGGTTCGAAAGGCTCACCCGGATTGCCCGCCAATACTATGGCGTGAAAACCGCGCTCTTTTCGATAATTGATAGCGAACGGCAGTGGTTCAAATCCCGCCAGGGCCTCGAAGCCAGCCAAACCCCCCGCTCCGTTGCTTTTTGCGATTACGCAATCCAGCAGGACAAGGCGTTTATAGTGTCGGACGCCACGAAAGATCCACGCTTTTCGCAAAATCCCCTTGTGACCGGCTTCCCCAATATTCGATTCTATGCCGGCATGCCGGTGCGCGAGCCAACCGGTTTCAAAATCGGCACGATCTGCATTATCGACGATAAGCCGAGGGATTTCGGGGAATTGGACCTCGATATCCTTCGCAACCTGGCCACGATGATAGAAGACGAACTCGAGCGAACCTACCTGTCGATCGAAAACCATGAGTTCGTCGAGGTTTCCCACCTCAACCGGTCGATCCAGAGGGCCCTGAACGTCTTTCTTACCAGTGATAACCAGCATGCTGCCTTCGAGCAAATGCTGAATGACATGCTGTCTCTCACAGGCAGCCAGTTCGGTTTCATCGGTGAGACCCTGTTCCGGCCCAACGGCGACCCTTATCTGAAAATCGGCGCGATCACCAACATTGCCTGGAATCCGAAAACACAGGCGCTTTACCAGCAGGTGGAAAGGCGAGGGCTGGTTTTCGACCGCCTTGATACCCTAATTGCCCTTCCGATGACCACGGGAGAAGTTGTGGTCTCGAAGGATGTTACCACCGACCCCCGCCGTGGAGGATTGCCGGAGGGGCACCCAAACATCGACGCCTATATCGGCATTCCGGTCTTCTCGGGCGATCAACAGGTGGGGCTCGTAGGGCTGGCCAATCGCCTCGGGGGATATAAGGTCAGGCTAGCCGAAGAGTTGGAGCCACTGCTACAAACCCTCGGGAACCTGATTGAACGGAAGCGCCTGCATCACGAAAAACAACAGCATCAGGAACGCCTTGAAAAAGCCGCCAATTATGACGCCCTTACTGGGTTGCCCAACCGCCGGAGACTCACGGAAATCTTCACCCAGGAGCTCCATGAGGCTAATCTCCGCCATGGCACGGTGGCGCTCTGCTTCATTGATCTGGACGGTTTCAAAGCCATCAACGATCACCACGGCCATGCATTGGGCGACGCTGTTCTGAAGATCATTTCCGAACGTCTGAAAGCCACTATACGGCAACACGATGCCATCGGCAGACTCGGGGGCGATGAATTCGTCGCTGTTCTCAGGGATGTCGAAGACTCAACAGTCTACAACCGGATTCTGGAAGCTATCCGCCGGCCCATCAGCTACCAGAATGCCGTCATGAAACTGTCGGCCAGTATGGGGGTGACCGTTTATCCCGATGACGCCGAAGACCCGGACACGCTGCTTCGGCATGCCGATCAAGCCATGTATGCGGCCAAAGATTCGGGAAAGGATACCTATAGCCTGTTTGATCTGGCGTCTCACTTTAATCGCAAGGAGCGAGTTCGTGTACTCGAACAGGTTGACGAAGCGCTGGCGAAAAAACAGTTCGAACTCTACTACCAGCCGAAGATCAACTACCGCACCGGAACGGTTGAGGGTTTTGAAGCACTGATTCGCTGGAACCACCCGGAGGAGGGACTCCTTTCCCCGGCGCGCTTTCTGGAGCACCTGGAGTTTACCGACTACGCCAGACAGGTTGGACTGTTCGTGATGGAAAGCGCGGTCAGCGTGATCTGTGACTTCATGAGCCTGGGGCTGCCGTATACTCTCAGTATCAACCTCAGCCCCTCCCATTTCCTGAGTGAACACTTCCCGGACGATATCACAGGCACGCTGAACGAGTGCCCTCACGAAGTGCGTGACCGGCTGATCATTGAAATCCTGGAAACGACGGCATTGGACGATACCACTACCGTCATGAAGAATCTCAGTGTCTGTCGCAATACCGGTCTTTGCATCTCCCTGGACGATTTCGGAACCGGCTACTCGTCACTGAATTACTTCCGGACATTGCCGGCCCAGGAAGTAAAAATCGACCGAACCTTTGTGGGCGATCTGATAGGAAACCAGGATAACTCGATGATCGTAGAAGCTATTTTACGCCTGTCCCAGAGTTTTCAGAGGCGCACTGTGGCGGAAGGGGTGGAGACCGCCGAGCAGGAACAACGTCTCCTCGAACTTGGCTGTGATGTCGGACAGGGCTACCGGTACAGTCCACCTCTGCCACTGGCAGAAGCGCTCGACTGGGCCAATAATTTCAATTGGGCTCGTTACCATTCGGGCCACAACTAGCCGCGAACAAGCGGCGTTCGTGTGAGGGATCACATGCACCTGACTGCAGAAACCAGGCTCAATGCCATTCTTGACGGCACCGGGGCAGGCACCTGGGAATACAACCTGGACACCGGCGAAATCATTTTTAATGAACGCTGGGCCACCATGCTGGGTTACACCCTGGAAGAGCTTTCGCCATTGTCGTTCCAGACCTGGGAAAAGCTCAGTCATCCCACCGATATCGAGTCAGCAAACCAGGCATTGACCGCGTACCTGAGCGGTGATGCCCACCAGTTTGAATGCGTGGTGCGTATGCTTCACAAGGACGGAGACTGGCGTTACATCCACACCCGCGGGACCCTGTTCAACAATGACCAGACGGCAGAAAGCCGTTGGCTGATGGGTACACATCTTGATGTCACGGAAGAGAAAGTTTCCCAACACCAGTTGCAACAGCTTGCCGAATCTCTCCCGGGGGTCATTTATACCTTTACCCTCAACAAAGATGGCAGCTTTCACTTCCCCTACATGAGTCGCAAGGCCAAGGATTTTTATGGCTTAACAGCAGAGGAAACCCGAACCAACCCGGAACGGATGTTTGAAGCCATTCATACGGAAGATATTTCAAGAGTCCACGAAACCATAGAGCGCTCCCGCAAGACGCTAAGCGAATGGGTTTGCGACTACCGGATCATCAAGGACGGCGAAATCCGATGGCTAAGAGGTGTCTCCCAGCCGGAGAGAAATCCGGACGGCAGCACTACCTGGCACGGTGTTATTACTGACATCGACGATCAGAAACGCCTGGAATTCCAGCTGGAAGCTTTGACGATTACCGATGAACTGACAGGGCTCTATAACCGGAGATACCTGCTCAGAAAGCTTGAGGAACTGGAAGAACAATCCGCCCGTTACGACCATCCTTTCTCATTACTCTCCCTGGACATTGATTTCTTCAAAAGCGTCAACGATTCCTGGGGCCATCTTACCGGCGATACGGTATTGCGCACGGTGGCCAATCTGATCGAAACACGGACTCGCAAGACTGATATTGTCGCCCGAACCGGGGGGGAGGAGTTTATCGTTCTGATGCCTCACACCACGTTGAGTGATGCCCGCCACGTTGCCGAATCCCTGCGTATCGGCATGGAGACGGAGAGCTTTGTCAGCGACGATGGCACCCCTTTCAATGTTACCTTGAGTGCCGGGGTCGTATGCTGGAGCAGAAGTATAAACGGTGTTCGGGAGCTGTTGTCAGCCTGCGATCAACTGCTTTATCAGGCCAAGAGAGCGGGCAGAAATCAGGTGGTAGTCAGCGAAATCGGCGCTGAAAAGAGCTGACAGGCAAAAAACAGCGTATTCTGGCTCTCCACACAACCATGAACGGAGAAAGAGTATGATCGGATACGTCACCCTTGGCGTCAGTGATATGGAACGAGCAAAGGCATTCTATGCCGATTTGTTAAGCGACCAGGGGGCCAAGGTGCTTCTGGACATGGGCCGCATCGCTTTTATCGGCAAAAGCATGAGTGCCCCCATGCTCGCGGTGTGCGTTCCCTTCAATGAAGAACCCAACCATCCCGGCAACGGCAATATGGTCGCCCTTCCCGCGGGTTCCAAAGAGAATGTGGATGCCATGTACAAGAAAGCGATCGAGCTTGGTGCTACCTGCGACGGTGAGCCCGGGCAGCGAATTCCGGACCAGTTCTACGGCGCCTATGTGAAAGACCCGGACGGTAACAAGCTGGCGTTCTTTGTATTCGGTTGATTAATTGCGGCCCTCAGACGAGGGCCGCAATTTTTACATTTTCAGCTTACCGCTGTCGCCACTTCCGCCTTGCCGGTTTTCAGCAACGCGTAACCGAAACCGATCACCAGTGATCCCACGGTAATCGCAATCAGATAGGGCAATACGGTACTAACCGCATTCGGAATGGCAAGCACAAACAGCCCGCCGTGGGGTGCCATCAGCTTGACGGTGAACAGCATCGACAGGGCACCGGTAATTGCGCCACCGATCATACACACCGGGATAACCCGCAACGGATCCTTTGCCATAAACGGTATTGCACCTTCCGAGATGAAGCACAATCCCAAGACAAATGATGCCCGTCCGGCCTGGCGTTCCGCCTCTGCAAACTTACGCCGGGCGATGAACGACGCCACACCCATGCCGATGGCCGGTACCATTCCTGCCGCCATGATGGCCGCCATGGGTGCCGAGCCGCCGCTGCCCTCAGACAGCAGACCCACGCCGAAGGTATAGGCCGCCTTGTTGACAGGTCCTCCCAGGTCAAAGCACATCATGGCGCCCAGAATGCCACCAAGCAGGATCGCATTGGTCGTTCCCATACTCTCGAGGAAACCGGTCAGGGCGCCCATGATGGCGGCCATGGGCTCTCCGATCACATAGATCATCCCCAGGCCCGTCACCAGACTGGCCAGCAAGGGAATAATGAGGATCGGCTTCAGCGATTCGATGCTCTCTGGCATCGGCAGTTTCTGGCTGATAAACCGCGCCACATAGCCAGCCAGGAAACCCGCCACAATACCGCCGAGGAACCCAGCTCCTAACTCACCCGCCAGAAACCCACCGATCATGCCCGGGGCCAGACCGGGACGGTCGGCAATCGACCAGGCGATGTAACCAGCCAGTAATGGAATCATCAGCTTGAACGCCGTGCCGCCACCAATCTGCATCAGGGCAGCGGCCAGCGTGCCTTCCTCCTGAAACGCTTCAATCCCGAACACGAAGGACAGGGCGATCAGCAAACCGCCAGCCACCACCATGGGCAGCATAAAAGAGACACCGGTCAGCAGGTGCTTGTAAGGCCCCTTTTTCTCTCCACTTCCGGAAGCGCCAGACGTTTTCTTCTGGCCGGCGTTCAGAACCACGGCCTGTTCCAGGGCATCACGGATGGTATCGGCTGGTTTTTTCAGGGCGGCACCGGTCGAGGTCCGCCAGACCCGCTTGCCAAAGAAGCGGCCCGGATCTACCTCAATATCACAGGCCAGGATCACCACATCGGCAGCCGCAATTTCCTCCTCCGTCAGCGGATCCTGGGCGCCGACCGACCCCTGGGTTTCTACACGGATCTTGTGGCCCGCGGATTCCGCGGCAGCGGTCAGTGCCTCCGCCGCCATAAAGGTATGGGCGACGCCAGTGGGACAGGCAGTAACGGCAACGATCCGCTTACCGGCAGAGCCACTGCCGACACCGGGACTGGTTGCGATAGATTCCTGACTGGCCATTGCCGGGTCCCAGGGTGTGGCCTCCGCCTGCGCCCGGGTGAGGATGGCGTCCGGGTCTGGCAGGGCCGCGGTGACCGGAATCTGCAGCAGCCGCTTGCCTGCATAGGCGTCCAGATCTACCGGGACACCGACCGCGGCAATAACAAGATCGGCCTGTCGGATAGCCTCTTCGCTGGGCTTGTTGTCGGCTTTACCATCCGGGCCTCGAGTATCAGTGGTAACAGACCAGCCGCGCCGGTTCGCCGCACGCTCAAGGGCCCGGGCAGCCAGAAAACGAGTCGCCACGCCCTGGGGGCAGGCAGTCACAATGATCAGATTCATAACCGTATCTCTCCGGTGTTGTTTTCCGCGGGCCACGGCTGCACCCGGGTTTGTTGGAGAAGGGAGGGAAAGTCCGGGGCCTCGGGGTCTCCGACACCAATGTGTTGCACACATTCGGCAGACAAAGCCGTGGCGAACGCCAACACTGTGTCTTCAGACTGTCCACCAAGCACGCCATGGAGCATGCCTGCGAGCAAGGTATCGCCGGCGCACACGGTGCTGACCAGCGAGACCGGGGGTACCCGGGACCTCAGGATGCCGGCCGGCGACGACCAGAACACGCCGTCTGCACCCATGGATACCACCACGTGGGACACGCCACCGGCACGGATGCCGTCAACCGTAGCTGCCACTGAGGCCAAATCCTTCAGGGGTGTGCCGGCCCAGTCAGACAGCTCGTCCGTGTTGGGTTTGATGGCGTAGGGACCAGCTTTGATGCCGGCCTTCAGGCCCGCGCCACTGGTA
Source organism: Marinobacter sp. L-13 (assembly GCF_056857715.1). Lineage (NCBI taxonomy): Bacteria > Pseudomonadati > Pseudomonadota > Gammaproteobacteria > Pseudomonadales > Marinobacteraceae > Marinobacter > Marinobacter sp. L-13. The sequence goes on along the minus strand of NZ_JBSXNQ010000068.1, from coordinate 102,582 downwards.
TCCAGCCATACCGGTTTGTCTGCTTGGGAAGCTTGCTCGACAAGGTTTGCCAATCCAGAAGGCGGAAAGCCATCTGGCAAACTGCCTCCGATGACCACCGCGTCGCATTCCGGCAGCAGGGATTTAAGGCGGAGTTGAAGGCGCTGAACTGCGTCATCCGGGACCCGGAAACCGGGGCCATTCAGATCGGTTACCCGGCCGCCAGCCTCAGCAATCTTGATGTTGTTTCGGTTCTGGCCGGGAACGCGTACAAAACTGTCCTGCAGGCCCTCTGCCTCAAACAGACGTTCAAAGGGCGCAGCATTGGCGTCTCCCAACAGCCCTGCAACGGTGACCGAATGGCCCAGACGCGCCAGCACCCGAGCTACATTGATGCCTTTTCCGGCCGGCTCCATCAGGGTATGACCTGTGCGATTTACCTCTCCGAGAGCGAGGGGCGCCGTTTCAACACTCAGATCGAGAGCCGGATTCAGGGTGATTGTCAGGATACGGGCCATCACCAGGCCTCCAGGGCATCACGTACCTCGGACGCCGTTGCCAGAGACAGCGCCTTTTCAGCCTGTTGTCGGGCGTTTTCAAGGTTCAGACCGCGAATACAGGCCTTAACCAGGGGCACCCGACGACTGGTCACAGACAGTTCGTCGACATCCAGCCCGACCAGAACCGGAATCGCCTGGGGATCTGAGGCCAGCTCCCCACACACCCCGACCCAACGGTTGTGGGCATGGGCAGCTTCCACGGTCATCCGGATCAGCCGCAATACCGAGGGGTGCAGTCCATCCGATTCCGCAGAGAGCTGCCCGTGGCCGCGGTCGATGGCCAGTGTGTACTGGGTCAGGTCATTGGTACCTATCGAGAAGAAATCCACTTCCGGCGCCAGGGTCGAAGCCAGCAAGGCACAGGAGGGCACTTCAATCATCACGCCGACCTGAACATTACTGGCCGAAACCTCGCTCTGGACTTTTGTAACAATCGCCCTGGCTGCTCGGAACTCCTCGAGATCCTTCACCATGGGGAACATGATGCGAAGGGGGCGATCACCTGCCGCGGTCAGCAGGGCCCTGACCTGGGTTTCCAGAATGTCCGGGCGGGTCAGTGACAAGCGGATGCCACGCATGCCCAGAAACGGGTTGTCTTCCTGGGGTAACGGCCAGTAATCCAGCGGCTTGTCGCCACCCACATCCAGGGTACGGGCTACCAGGGGCAAACCGTCCAGGGCATCGAATGCGTTCTGGTATTCAGTGACTTGAGTGGCCAGATCCGGCGCTTCCGGATGGGCCATGAAAATGAACTCGGTTCGAAGCAGGCCTACACCGTCGGCGCCCCGTTCAACAGCATCCGGGGTGTGGGCGGTGTTGCCGAGATTGGCGCAGACTTCGATGGTATGGCCATCTACGGTGGTAGCAGGTTGATTGCGGTTCTCATGAGCTTCGGCCTGCAACGCTTCCAGTTGTTGCAGACGGCGACGGATCTTCTCGCAGCGTTCGGCCCCGGGGTTCGGCACCAGGCAACCCCGTTCGCCATCCACCACCAGATCGGAGCCATTCAGGATTGTCAGTATTCGCTCACCGGCACCCACGACCGCAGGCAGCCCCAGGGCTCGGGCCAAAATCGCACTGTGGGACGTCGCTCCCCCGCGGGCTGTGACGAGGCCACGCACCCTGGTGGTATCCAGCCGAGCCACATCCGATGGCCCGAGATCGTCAGCCACCAGGATATAAGGAGTGTCCGGCGGCGTCGGCATGGCCACGCCACAGAGGTTGGACAGGACCCGGCGCCCGACATCCCGCAGATCCGCGGCACGTTCGGCCAGCAAACGGTCCGCCAGCGCTTCCTGGGCCCTGGCCGCGGTATCTATGGCTTTCCACCAACCTGCCTCGGCGGACGCCCCTTCGTTGATCGCTTCCAACGTAGCCTGGTAGAGATCTTCGTCCTGAAGCATTTCCACGTGAACCGAGAGAATAGGCGCGGCTTCGCCGCCTTCCGCCTGACGGATCAGGGTTCGAAGCTGACCGTCAGCACTATCGACGGCCTGTTTGAGGCGCTGGATCTGTTGTTCGCTATCTTCTGCGAATTGCGGATATTCAAGGGTCGGCTGTCGCATGACGAAAGCCGGTGCCAGCGACAGTCCGGGAGATGCGGCAACCGCTTTAACCGGCTGATCATCCGTCAGTGCGGGAGCCTGTTCGGCTTCAGGCACCTTGGTTTGCGGATCCGCAGACCGCAATGGAGAAACTTTTTCACCCAGGCCGCCTTCAATGGCGCTGGTCAGAGACTGAATGGCCTGGCTTGCGTCATCCCCAGTCGCCGAAAGCAGCAACGTCTGACCCCTGCGGGCGCCCAGGCCGATCACCCGAGTCAGGCTGGTAGCGGATACTGCGGCACCTTCGCCTTCCAACAGGCGCAACCGAATACTGGCATTGTGGCGACGCGCCTCCTGGACGAGTTGCTTGGCGGGTCGCGCGTGTAGGCCATGGGTATTCAACAGGGTGACTTTAGCCGTCACTGCGTCGGCCGCCTCGCCGGAAAGCCTTGCCAACAAAGCCTCAGCACTCAGGCCCAGAATAGGTTCATCACCAGCCAGGAAAGTATCGATGCGCTCCAGCAGGTCATGGCACTCATCACCGGGTCCGGCCAGACAGAACACCCCACGCAGCTCCGCAGTTGCACGCTTTGGTGTTGCCAATGAAAGGGTCGGGCGCCTGGCGCCAACAGTGTGGTGGGTCAGCCAGAAGCCCTGACCAAGGTCCACCGGCGGTTGGCCGACAATGCTGGCCAGAAAATCCGTGTCGACGCACCGCAAACTCTGCAGACGTGCAGCTGCAATCAAGGCCAGTTCGTTCGGTGTGGAGGCATCTATTCCCAGACAGAGCGTCTCGCTGTCGCATTTGGCAACGGCCGGAGCTTTGGAAAGCAAGGCAACCAGTTCCGCGGCATCCGTAGCATGGCCAAGCTTCTCAGCCAGTCCTGGCTTATCCAGTACCCGGGTCAAATGTCGGAGAATATCCAGGTGCTCGTCGGACTGTGCAGCGATGGCCACCAGTACATTTACCCGCGCACCATCGTGCCAGGTGACCCCCTCGGGGAATTGAAGAATGCGAACACCGGTTTCAAGGACGGCATCCCGGCTTTCCGGTGTACCGTGGGGAATGGCGATGCCGTTGCCCAATACCGTGGAAGACTGTTGTTCACGGGCGTTCATTCCAGCCAGGTATTCCGGGCAAGTCCGGCCAGCGCGCTCAAGGTCTCGAGCAGCCTGTTGCAGTGCGTCCTGCCAGTCAGAGGCAGTGGCACCCAATCGAACGTCATTGGCAGTTAGCGTCAGCATGAGGTTGCCTCGCTTTTTGTTTTGATACTGCGTATCAGTTTTTGTTTGCTGAATCGTGTCAGCATGCTTAAAATCGATGGTGAAACAGATATGATCAGAAATCAAGCAATCTTTTAATCGGAGCTGTCGTCCATGACCCTTGCAGAACTTGCCCGGCTTGCCGGCGTTTCAAGAACCACGGCCAGCTATGTCATTAATGGTCAGGGGGCTGCACGGCGCATCAAACAGGACACCATCGAAAAAGTGCTTACGGTGGCTCATAAGCACAACTTTCAGGTAGATACACAGGCGGCAGCGCTACGGGGTGGGGCCAGCCGGACCCTCGGATTTATTCTGCCGGATCTCGAGAACACCAGTTATGCCCGCCTGGCCAAATTGCTTGAGCAGGGCGCGAGGGCGAGAGGCTATCAGCTCCTGATTGCGGGCTCTGATGACGACCCCGAGACCGAAAAGTCCCTGGCCCGAGCACTGAAAGCAAGGCGCTGCGACGCCCTGATAGTCGCCAGCGCCCTGTCCCTGGACGACCCTTTTTATCCCCAACTGCAGAAAGAAGGTCTACCGGTGATTGCTGTCGATCGCGCCCAGTCTCCGGATCAGATTCGATGTGTGGTCAGCGACAACCGCTCAGCAGCCGAGATCCTGACCCGTTCTGTGCTGGGAGGAGAAACCGGCAGTATCGCCTGGCTGGATGCCGTGCCGGAGATCGCCATGACCCGGGAGCGCCGGGAAGGTTTTATGGCGGCCGCAAATGAGGCCGGCATTGCCCCGCTGGTAGAAAGTGGCCTCCACTACGATCGCGCCTCCGGTGCCGCAATGATGCGTCGGATCCTGACTGACCATGGCTTGCCGGATGCCTTGGTTACAGCCTCTTTCACACTGCTTCAAGGGGTTCTGGATGTTCTGCTCGATCAGCCGGACCCGCTTCCGAAGGCTCTGAAAATAGCGACCTTCGGCGATGACCGGCTGCTGGACTTTCTTCCACTGGCGGTCAACTCTCTGCCCCAGGATCATGAGGCCATCGCCAATGCGACACTTGAGCAGGCACTGTCGGCTATTGCACAGGAAGGCCCTGTAGACACCATAGTGATTAACCGGTCTCTGAAGACTCGGGCCGCGGATCGGCAGAGTCGCCCTGTGCAAACCACCAGCGCGGAAAAAACCTGCTGATGGCCGGCTGCAGAAACCGGTCATCAATGAGCCAGATCACCCCCCGGTCTTCCGGGGTGCGAATCACCCGCCCCGCCGCCTGGGCCACTTTCTGCAGCCCCGGAATCAGATAGGTGTAGTCATAGCCGGCGCCGAAGCGTTTTTCGAGGCGACCCTTCAGGATTTCATGCCAGGCATCGAACGGCGGCAAGCCCAGGGTGGCCACAAAGGAACCGATCAACTGATCGCCGGGCAGATCAATGCCTTCACTGAACACCCCGCCCAACACCGCAAACGCCACACTGCCCTCCGGGTTCCGGAAACCGGCCAGAAAGTCTGCTCGATGCTGAGGCGACATGCCCGGTTGCTGAGCTCGCTGGGGTATATCCGGCGCATGCTCCGCCAACGCGTCGCTGGCCTGCTTCGCGTATTTGAAGCTGCTGAAAAACGCCAGGTAATGCCCGGGCCGCTCACGGAACTGGCGGGCGATCAGGTCGGCAATCGGTTTGAGTGATGCCTCCCTGTGAGCCTGGCGGGTGCTGATACCAGGCGTGAACTGCACCTGCAGCTGGTCGGCGCTGAACGGGCTGGGCAAGGAGGTAAAACGGGAATCCTCGGGCAACCCCAGCAAATCCCGGAAGTAAACACCGGGGCTCAGGGTGGCGGAAAACAGCAGAACCGAATGCGCCGCCTCGAACCTTTCCCTCAGGAAATCCGCCGGAATGAGGTTCTGGATGGTCAGGCTGGCCCGCCCCCGACCGGCGCGCTGGAACTCACACAGGGAATGATCACCAAAGGAGTCCGCCAGCTTCATGAAGGCGACGCTTTCAAACAACAGCTCCTGCAGGGCCAGATCCGGGGGATTATCGGCCAGGTAATCGGTCAGATTCGAGACCATGGCCTGCAGGGCACCCAGCAATTGCGTCGGCAGTGTCTCCAGAAACTCCGGGCTTTCTGTATCAGCCTGGTAATCCCGGATCAGGCTCTGCCAGGCGCGGGCGGTGCGATCGATGGCGGATTTCAGCGGCTTCGGTGCGGTTTTTTTGATCCTCAGTAAGCGCTGCTGATCCAGCCGAACCGAATACATACCCCGGCCACGGTCCACCAGGTTATGGGCCTCATCCACCAGCACGCTGGCCTTCCAGCTGTTCTGGCGAATCAAACCGTGGAGCAGGGCGGATTGATCGAACAGCCGGTTCACATCCCCGATCACCACATCGCTCCACCGGGCCATTTCCTGGGCCAGAAAGTAGGGGCAAATATCGTGACCGGCGGCGATCTTCGCCAGAGTGTGCTGATCCAGCGTGCCTTCGCTCTGGGCGGCTTCCGCCCGGGCGTCAGGAAGCCGGTCGAAAAACCCTTTAGCCAGGGGGCAGGAATCGCCATGACAGGCCTTGTCCGGGTGCTCGCAGGCATCGTCTTTCGAGACCAGTTCCAATGTTCGCAGTGGCCAATGCTGGGCAGCTTGAGCCGAACGCAGGCGGGCTACCGCATCCATGGCCAGCTGACGGGCGGTATTGCGACAGGTGAGGTAGAACAGGCGGTCCTGGCCGGCTGCTGGCATCGCCATCAACGCCGGGAACAGGGTGCCGAGGGTCTTGCCCAGGCCTGTGGGGGCTTCCAGCAAAAGGGTGCCGGACTTTACCGAGTTTTTGTACACCGTCTCCGCCAGCTGGCGCTGCCGGGGGCGAAATGCGGGGAAGGGGAATCTAAGGCCTGAAAGCAGGACATTGCGCTGCTCGCGGTGATGTTCTTCCTGCTCAGCCCAGGCCTTGTAATGACTACACAGGGTTTCCAGTTCCTGCCAGAGCTCTTTGGCACTGGCGGTCTCCACCACTGGCGTTTCCTTGTCTCTTCCAGTGTCGTAATAGATCAGTGCCAGCTCCAGGGTTTTCCGGTTTTCCTGCCGGCACAACAGCGCGCCGTAGGCTCTCAGCTGAGCGCGATGGAGTGCCCGCTGATGCTCACGGATTCGGGACAGGTCGCCCCGATGGGTTTTGATCTCTTCCAGCCGGCCTCGGTGGGGGTTATAGATATCGGCGCGGCCGGAAAGCAATAACCCCATACATTCACCGGTCAGTAAATGCTCGCTTTTATAGCCGTAGCCGCGCCGGGACTGGATTGCCTGATGGCCAGCAATGCCCTCCTCGGCACTGGGTGCCGGGGTATAGCGGAAGTCCAGGTCGCCCTTACGCGCGGCAAACTCGCACAGAGTCCGGACGGCAACTGTCACCGTCATTCCATCGCCTCGCTCGCCTGCCATCGCACGTAACAAACACTGGCGGGGATGCCTTCAACCGCAAAGAACTCGAGCCAACGAATCTGGTGGTCCTGCAAACGGTCACCCGGCCCCTTCACTTCGATCATTTCATAACGCTTGTCAGGCTCAGCCGCATTGGGGAGAAACCGGATCAGATCAGGAAAGCCGCTACGATGCTCCCGGATATTCAACAGCAGGCGACGGAACAGGCGTTCCAGATCCGCCGGTGGCAGACAGTCCAGCGCCAGGCTCAGCAGTTCCTCGGTGATGACCGGCCAGATGACGAACGGATTGGTGGTGCCCTGTTTGGCCCGGTAATTCGCCAGTATCCGCTCCCGATAACTGCCATCCGCCAGCCGCGCAAAGCATTGCTCGAACGATCCCTTCCGACGGCTGACGAAATCTTCCCGGGTCAGGTCCGCCGGGCCCACATGGAAGGGATGGAAAAAGGCCCCCGGCACCGGCGCAAAAATGGTTTGCCAGCACAGAAGGCCGAACAGGCCGTTGATCAGGGTGTTCTCCACATAAAGCACGGGCGCCTCGTCCCGATACAGGTGGTCCCGTAAGGCGTATTCGACCGACCCGACCTCGGGCTTCGGCAGGGTCAGGGTGATCTCCCGGATGAGCGGCTGCTCCGGAGGAAGTGGCGGTATCTCGCCTAGCCGGCTCGCAAGCCGCTTGAGAATCCGCGTCAGACCCTTGGCTTCTGCATCGCTCAGTTCCTGGTTCTGCCACTCGGAGGCAATGGCCCAGGCTTCCCGGTGACGCTTCATCCGCTCCAGCAACCGGAGCCGTTTCAGCCGCGCTTCCCGATGGCCGCTGCTGGCGAAAGCCTCCAACGCCAGCTTCCGTTCCCCCTGGCGCTCTGCCTGCCGGCCCAATTCCAGCAACAGCCGGTCCCGGCGGCTGGTCAGCCAGGCGTTATCCGAGGGTGCCGGAACCGCCTGCCAAACCTCGTGGGCGAGTACGCCCTGGTCCAGCCATTCCCGGCACTGGTGCATGGCAAGATACAGGTCGACCTCTGAACGATACTGGAACGCCCGGGAATCAGGCGTGAAGGTCACCGGCTCATACTGCTGATGGCCCAGTTCCACCAGCACAAAATCGGACCAACTCTGGCGGAGGTTGCCGAAAAACATCAGGCGCACCCGGTCAAACAACGCCATGGTTTTGAGCCTGATAACCGGTCTGGCGTGCTGGCCGAGCCAGTCGGCAACGATCAGAGGGTCGGGAAATCGCAGAAGCAGAGCGTCCCGCATCCGGCCTTTGGGCAGGTTGGCGGGCTCTCCGGCCGCCTTTAAAAGCGGCTCCATGGCCGGACGCAGTTCTCCAAGCGTGAACAACCGAAACAGCTCATCCAGGCTGAGCAGAGGATCGGTGTCCAACCAGCCTGCCTCCATGATTTCGTCGAGGGCACGGGCCTCTGGTACGCCGAGCTCCGGATACTTGAGCTTGTCCGACCGGAAGAGATCGCCCGTGCGCATCACCATTCGGGTCAGCAAGGCCCGGGCCGGCATTGAAAGGGTATGAAAACTGGCCAGTCGATCCAGCTCTTCTGCTGTCAGCAAGTCACCGTGATGGCTCTGAACCCAGCCAAGGACGGTTTCCATGTTCTCGAGGTAATAGAGCGGATTATCGAGATCCGCAGTGGCCAGTTGTGTGCTCTGTCGCTTCGCCGGTGACATGGCCAGGTTGATCTTCCTTCAAGATGGTTCGGGAAAGTGACGCTACCACGTTGAGCCGTCGGCATGACATTAACGTAGGTAAGACACTGATTACAGGAGAACACCATGACCGCACCCATCCTGATTACCGGCGCCGGCCAACGCATCGGCCTGGCCTTTGCCAGAGCCTGCCTTGACCGCGGCCAGCCCATCATCGTCACCTACCGCTCCTATCGACCGGCCATCGACGCGCTGCAGAAGGCGGGAGCAGTGTGTCTCCATGCGGATTTTGCCACGAATGCGGGCATTGATGACTTCATCCAGGCCCTGAAATCCCGGACGGACACGCTACGTGCCATTATCCACAATGCCTCGGACTGGATACCAGAGAGCGAAGACTCCGACCCGGCAGACGTGATGAACGCCATGATGCAGATTCACGTGATGACACCTTACCGGATAAACCTCGCGTGCCGGTCGATGCTGGAGCAGGAGGGTTCGACAACCGACATTATCCACATGACCGACTACGTGGTGGAGAAGGGCAGCGCGAAGCATATCGCCTATGCCGCCAGCAAGGCAGCCCTGACTAACCTGACCCTGTCGTTCGCCCGTCTACTGGCGCCCAGGGTCAAGGTGAACGCCGTGGCGCCGTCCCTGATCATGTTCAACCAGGGCGATAGCCAGGCGTATCGGGAGAAAACCCTGAAGAAGTCGCTTATGGGAATAGAACCGGGGGCTGAGGTCGCTGTCGCCACGCTTCAGTTTCTGCTGGACAACCCCTATATCACGGGCCGCACCCTGCCCCTGGATGGTGGGCGCCATCTGGTTTGATACCGTTAAATGCCCAGCTCGGCCGACTGGAGTCTCACGCCGGCCACCTTCCAGACCCCTTCAGTGAGCACCATCCGGTAATAGGCGTCCCATCGCTTGCCCTCCGGCCCCTGCAAACGCACCACCTGGATTTCAAAGGCGCCGTGGGGCACGCGCTGGGTAAACTCGATGGCCGTGGCGTTGTGCACCGCCGGGTAGGCTTCACGAACCATATCGACAAACACCTGTGACGACCCGAATCGACGCTTGATACCCTCGGAGGCGTGGGCCCAGGCCTGCTCCTCGTCGTTGTTCGCAAACGCTTCGATCTGGCGCAGGATGGTGTCGCGGATTTCTGCGTCTTTGTCTCTGGCCACAGACTGTGGGGACCCGAGAACCGCGAAGCCAATGAAAGCCAGAAGCACGGGAATCAGCCACTTTCCGGAAACGATGTGTTGGTGACCCATGATGGCACCTCTCTATTGTTCATCTTTTAAACAATACGGTCGGATCAGGGCTCCGGATTCGCGTTCCGCCAGCCAGCTTGCTCTCACCGACGCCCCTTCTCCGGCCAGATGATCTTCATCAGGGCTCGACGCTTTGGATCCGGGAAGGCAATGGCGTTATCAGACCTCGCGATTGACAGGACCTCGCCGAGCATACGAAACAGTTCGATGTTGTCGTGAACACAACGGGGAATGGCCTCATCCCTCAGAAAATGCAGGTAGCGCTCCAGATTCTCCTCATCAGGCCGCCAGTGATCGCCAAAGGCGTTCCGGAACAGGGCCCGGGTGGCAATGGCACGCCATTCGTCGCGATACCCGGTATCGAGCCTTTCCGGATACACGTACAGGTCTTTGATTTCCTGATCAATTTTTACTTCCACGTGGTCCGGGGGAAACAGCATCCGCATGGCCAGCAGGTCGTAGCTGTCATTCAACTGCTCGTCCACGGCGGCTTTGACCAAATCAATCCTGCTCATAATTGCTCGTTTTATGACCTGTAACGGAAAGCGTTTCGTACTGTTCCTTACGACAACAAACCTGCGGGAGACTTCCCATGCACATGGACACTGGCGAACTGAAAAAACACAAGCACGACACGATTTCTCTGTTGGAGATTGTCTCGATGGAAGGGCGCTATTATATGGCGCGGTTCTATCTGGATGGTCAGGGCTACGTTCTGACGGACCCCTACGACAAGCCAGTCATGTTCACCGGCGCCTGCGCGGTGCGAGAACATTTCCACGAATACGAGGTCGAGCGCACCGAGGTGATTCCGCCGACTGGAACCGATGAAATGATTGGTATGCCTGACAGCGGCTCCGAAACCATGCGGGTCCCTCTCTAGGGCCCGCTTGACGTTCCCCTAGCTTCCAGCGAATGAGAGCGAATCCACCAGATCGGCGCCGTTGAAAACGGCCCCGTGAAAATCGCTCTCCGGTATCTGATTGAGCGTAAACACGATGGCACTGGCGGCCTGTTCGGCACTCAGGCAATCCCCCGACGTCAGACGATTGGCCAGCCACTCCGCGTGGGGCAGATCTAACTTGCCCGCCTTGTCGATATGGCTTCGAATACCCGGCGTATCCACCAGCCCCGGCTGAAAGAGGCTGACAACCGGCCCGTCCGACATGGTGTCGAACTCAACGGACATCTGACGCACCAGCCGACGCAGCGCCATCTTGCTGATCCCGTAGCTGCCCGTTCCGGGTTGCGCATGCTTGTCCATACCCGCACCAATCATCACGATTCGCGACGAGGGTTCACCCCCTTTGAGTATCGGTAACAACGATTGGGTGAGCAGCATGGGCGCGGACACGTTCACGGCCAGGGCTTCCTGGAAATCGATGAGCCCAAGGCTGGCAAAATCCGCAGCCGGCTCACCCACGCCAGCGCAATACACGAACGCTGAGAGATGATCGACGGCATCACTTAGCTGTTGAGCCAGATTGCGGGTGCTTTCGGGATCCGCAAGGTCCACTTCCAGCGTCATCACTTCACGGTCGGGCGCCTCCACGCGGAGCTTTGTCGCGACCTCCTCCAGCTTCGACACGGTGCGACCTGCAAGGATCAGGTCGTGGCCTTGAGCAGCAAGTTCCAGGGCCAGGGCCCGCCCAATGCCCGACCCCGCGCCAGTGATCAGTGTCCACATAGTGCTTCTCCCTTTTGCCGATAATTCACGACACCGTTTGTCGCGACGGGCCGTTATGATTTTTGGAGATCAGACGTTTCAGACAGTCCGCATCTGTGGTCACATACGGTAACCTGTAGCAACAGGATTGAACTGCACACCAGACAAGGAAATTCATGGCCGCACTCTCCACCGAGCCCACCGAGCTACGCGCCAGGATCGAACCCGGGTTTCACGCAATCCACGCCAACCATCTGGAAGACTTGCGCCGGGCCGTTGTCTACATCTGTCGGCACAACCCCATGCCGCCACTGGAGAGCGAGACCTTCCTGGTGCAGAGCAACGGTATTGCCCAGTGGCTGAAGCTGGCGCTGGCGGAGAAGCGCACCGAAGATGGCCTTGAGGGCGGCCTCGGGATCGCTGCCGGTATGGATTTCCTGTTCCCGGCCCGGTTTATCTGGCAAGCCTACCGGGCCGTGCTTCCGGACGGTGAGGTACCGGAACAGTCGCCCTTCGACAAACGGCGGCTGGTGTGGCGGCTGTACCGGTTATTGCCACGTCTGGTGGGGCAGGACGAGGCCTTTACACCGCTGGCCCGGTTTCTGGAAGGTAACGATCCGGACCTGCGCAATTTCCAGCTGGCGGAAAAGGTGGCCGATCTGTTTGATCAGTACCAGGTGTTCCGGGCCGACTGGCTGGCTGCGTGGGAGCAGGGCAAGGACGTGATTATCACGGCCCGGGCCGAGGAAAAGCCTCTGGATGCGGAAACCCGCTGGCAGCCCCTGCTCTGGCGCCGGCTGGTTGAGGATGTGGGCGCAGACGCTCATACCAGCCGCTCGCAGATCCATACCCGGTTCATGGAACAGGGCCAGCGACTTCAGGCGCCGGCCAACCCGTTCCGGCTGCCGACCCGCATTGTCGTCTTTGGCGTCTCCTCATTGCCCCGGCAAGCGCTGGAAGCCCTGTACGTCCTGAGCCGGTTCAGTCAGGTGGTGCTGTGTGTTCACAACCCCTGCCAGTTCTACTGGGCCGACATCATCAGCGACCGGGAGCTGCTCACCGCCGAACGCAAACGTGGCAGGACCCATCCGGCACTTTCCGCCATTGAGGATCCGGACCAGCTGCACCAGCACGCCAATCCGCTGCTGGCCGCCTGGGGCAAGCAGGGCCGGGACTACATCCGGCTGCTGGACGAGTTCGACAACCCGGACCAGTACCGTGGCAGCTTCCAGACTCCGGACCAGAAAATCGATATTTTTTCGGACCATGGCAACGAGGACGCACCGCGCCTGCTGCATCAGCTGCAGAACGATATCCACAACCTGACGCCCCCCCAGGAAATCCGCCAGCAACAACGACAACTGGATATTCAGCGGGATCATTCCCTGGTGTTCCACGAGGCCCACAGCCCGCAGCGGGAAGTGGAAATTCTGCACGATCAGCTTCTCGCCGCCTTCAACGTCGATCCCACGCTGCGGCCCCGGGACGTCATCGTGATGGTGCCCGATATCAACGTGTACGCGCCCCACATCCAGGCCGTATTCGGCCGCTACCAGCCGGGCCGGAAGCGCCACATTCCCTTCACCATTTCCGACCAGGGCCAGCGCCACCACGAGCCGGTTCTGATTGCCCTGGAAACCCTGATGTCACTGCCCCGCAGCCGTTTTTCGGTGAGTGAGATCATCAGCCTGCTGGAAGTACCTGGCATACGGGACCGTTTCGGAATCAATGAAGACGAGATCCCCCTGGCTCGTCGCTGGGTCGAGGGCGCCAATATCCGCTGGGGTCTGCACGGCCAGCACCGGGAAAGCCTGGAACTGCCCTCCGAGCTGGAGCGCAACACCTGGCAATCCGGGCTGCGCTCAATGCTGCTGGGCTATGGTATGGGCGACGATGAGCCCTGGGCCGGTGTGGAACCCTTCGGTGAGATCGGCGGCCTGCAGGCCAGTCTTGCCGGCCGTCTGAACGACTTTGTGCATCAGCTGGAAACCCTCTGGCAGGCGCTGCAGACCCATCGCACACCGGACGAATGGGAGGGCCTGTTCTCAGAGATGCTCGGGCAGTTCTTCCACAAGGTCGAAGGCAGCGACCTGTTGCTGCTGAACCGTTTCCGCCGCCAGTTGGAGCAGTGGCTGGAAGACGCCCTGGCAGCGGGCCTTGAGGAACAGACCCTGCCCCTGAACATCGTCAAGGATGTGCTGCTGGAGGGGCTGGATGAAGGCGGCCTGAACCAGCGTTTCCTGGCCGGCAAGGTCAATTTCGCCACCCTGATGCCCATGCGTGCCATACCCTTCCGGAAAGTGTGCCTGCTGGGCATGAACGACGGCGACTATCCCCGCTCCCGGCCGCCGGTGGATTTCGATCTCATGGCCCAGGATTACCGCCCGGGGGACCGCTCCCGCCGGGAAGACGATCGCTACCTGTTCCTGGAAGCCCTGTTGTCTGCCCGGGAGCAGCTTTACATCAGCTGGGTCGGCCGCAGCATCAAGGACGATTCGGAACGGCCGCCGTCGGTTCTGGTGGGGCAGCTTCAGGATCATCTGGACAGTCTCTGGTCTGTGTCAGGGCAACCCGAAACCAGGGTCATCGAGGCACTGACGACCCAACACCCGTTGCAGCCGTTCAGCCGGAGCTATTTCCCGAAAGCCAACGGGCTGGAGGAGGGTGGAAAGGGGGAAAACAGTTCGCCCCATCCCCTGGCCGAGGTGTTGGAGGCACGCCGGTTATTCACCTACGAGCGGGAATGGCGCAGTGCCCATGGTGGTGAGGCTGCCGCGCAGACACAGTCGGCACTACCTTACCAGGCGCCCGAAGAGCCCATCAGTCTGAACGATCTGGCGGCTTTCCTGAAAAAGCCCATCGATACCTTTTACCAGCGCCGGCTGCAGGTGCGCTTCGAGGATGTCGAAGACGACGACACCGACAACGAGAATTTCGAGCTGGACGGCTTGGACCGCTGGCGCCTGGACAACGAGCTGATCCAGGACGGGCTATTGAAAGCCAGCAGCGAAGAGGAACTGCACGATCGGTTGCAGGCAACTCTGGACCGCATGGCGCGACGCGGCGACCTGGGTATGGGCGTGACCGAACACCGCCTGCGTTCCGAGCTGGCGGGGCGCTTGCCCGATCTGTTCGAGCGTTACCAGAACGCACTGGCTGACTGGCCGGAAGCGGTTGCTGAACCGCTGCCCTTTGATTACCGGTTTGAAAGCGCCCTGGGTTCGGTGGAAATCGCGGATCTGATCGACAACCTGCGCTGCAATGCCCAGGGAGAGCTGTGCCGGCTGGTGGTGGCGAGTTCCAGCCTGCTGACCGGTTCAGGATCCAGCAAGAAAGTACGCTATGCCAATCTGATGCGGGACTGGCTGATCCATCTGGCAGGCCAGCTCGGCGGTCAACCTTTTGAGACCCTGGTTCTGGGCAAGGAGGAGGGACGGAAATTCCGCTTTGCTCCATTGCATCCAGAGCGGGCCAGACCGTTGTTCGAAACGGTGCTCAGCGGATGGATGGACGCCACCACCCGGGCGCTGCCCATTCACTGCGAGGCCGGCTTTGCCTGGATCACCAGTTTCTACGGCAGCAAAAAGTACGTCGGTGACCATGAACGAGCCATATCAGAGGCGCAGCAGGCATATACCATTGCTCTGGAGCGGGATACGGGTTACCTGAGAGGAGCCTTTGAAACACCGGAGCTGCTGATGGCCAGCGGTGAATTCGAAGCCCTGCTGCATCAGCTCTACGTGCCGGTTTGGGAAGCCGAGCAGGACAAATCGGCTGCAGATCAGATCGGAGGCCTGGAATGACCGAGCAGATGACCAACCGGAATCCGAACCTGGATCCCCTGGCACTGGCCCTCAACGGCAGTGCTCTGATCGAGGCCAGTGCCGGCACCGGCAAAACCTTTACCATTGCTATTCTGTACGTACGCCTGGTGCTTGGCCACGGCCAGTCGCCCGACAGCCCTCTGCAGAACCTGCTGCCTCCCAACCTGCTGGTGGTCACTTTTACCGAGGCCGCCACCAAGGAACTGCGTGACCGTATCCGCACCCGGCTCACCCAGGCCGCCGAGGTGTTTTCTGACGCGCCCGACGAGCCCAATCCACCCGCGGAGACGGCACTGATCTACCAGCTACGGGATGAAAGCTACCCGGATCCGGCCAGCTGGCCGGAATGCCGAAAGAAGCTGCTATTGGCCGCCGAATGGATGGACGAGGCGGCGGTATCGACCATCCACAGTTTCTGCAACCGCATGCTCAGCGAGCACGCCTTCGACAGCGGCAGCCTGTTCAAACTCACCCTCGAAACCGACCAGAGCGAATTGCTGGACGAGGTCGCCCGGGATTACTGGCGCACCTTTGTCTATCCTCTGCCGCCGGCGCTGATGGACGAGGCCCTGAGCCACTGGAAAACCCCCGGGGACCTGCGCCAGGGTGTTCGCAATCTGATTGACGATCCCCTGAGCCTGGGCACACCCCCGGAGAGCGTTCATAAGGCCATCGATCAGGTGGTCCGCCGGCGTCTGGAACAGTCACAGTCTCTGAAAGCCCACCCCTGGAGCCAGTGGCGCGATGACGTCATCGAGCTGCTGAGCGATCTGAACAAGAGCAAGCGACTCCATGGCGCCAGCAAGAATGCCATGATCAAGGTCTGGGATTTGCTGGTTGCCTGGGCGGAATCGGACGACCTTTTGCCCGAAAAGATCGATAGCGCCGCGGGCTTCAAGAATCAGACGCCCGAAGGGCTCGACAAGATTCTCAAGGGCGATGATCCTGCCCCTCATCACCCGGCCTTTGATGCCATCGGAGCGCTGCTGGATTTCAGCCAGAACCAGCCCAA
This sequence comes from Marinobacter sp. L-13, assembly GCF_056857715.1. NCBI lineage: Bacteria > Pseudomonadati > Pseudomonadota > Gammaproteobacteria > Pseudomonadales > Marinobacteraceae > Marinobacter > Marinobacter sp. L-13. Next base: position 86,402 of record NZ_JBSXNQ010000068.1, on the reverse strand, counting down.
CGCCAAATCCGACATTCTGCGCCACGCCAGCCACTGGATTGCCGAGCGGCTGGAGTCAGAAAAGCAGAAACGCTCGGAAATGGGCTTTGACGATCTGCTCACCCGGCTGGACGATGCGCTGCACGGCCCCCGGGGCGACCAGCTGGCCGCGACGATCCGTCGCCAGTTTCCCGTTGCTCTGATTGACGAATTCCAGGACACCGACCCGGTGCAGTACCGAATCTTCGACCGCATCTACAACGTGGCAGGTGGCGATCACGGTACCTGCCTGCTGATGATCGGCGATCCGAAGCAGGCCATATACGGTTTCCGGGGTGCCGACATCTACACCTACCTGCAGGCCCGGCAGGGCGTGAAAGAGCGCACCTACACACTGGGTAAGAACTTCCGCTCCGCCAAGACCATGGTGGCGGCGGTTAACCGGGTCTTTGAACACAGTGACCAGAACAGCCGGGACGGCGCCTTCCTGTTCGGCAAGGGCGATACCTCACCGCTGCCGTTCCAGGGTGTGGACGCCCATGGCACCAAACGAAGCTGGTCGATCAACGGGGAAGTGCAGCCCAGCCTGGTGTTCTGGACCCACGAATCCGGGGAAGAGGACAGGGACGGCAATCCGAAAGGTATGGCCAAGGGCACTGCCACCGCCGATGTGGCGGAAACCTGCGCCAGTGAGATCGCCCAATTGCTGACCCTGGGCCAGGCCGGGCAGGCCGGTTTTGCGCGGCCCGATCATCCCGAGGATCTGGAGCCGGTTGCCCCCAAAGACATCGCGATACTGGTCAACAACCGCAACGAGGCCAGCGCAGTTCGGGAGGCTCTGGGCCAGCGACGTATCAAGAGTGTGTACCTGTCAGACCGTGATTCGGTGCTGACCTCACGGGAATCACAGGAAATGCTCTGCTGGCTTCGGGCATTTGCCGAGCCCCGGCAGCTGGCCTATATCCGCGCGGCCCTCGCTACACCCACCCTCGGTCAGTCCTGGCATGCCATGAATCAGCTGCTCACCGACGAGCTCGTGCTGGAACGGGAAATCGAGCGTTTTATTGGTTACCAGCAGCAATGGCAGAAGCAGGGTGTACTGCCCATGCTGCGAACCTTCCTGATGGATTTCGAGGTGCCAGGCCGGTTACTGCAACGCCCTGACGGCGAACGGCGGTTGACCGACATTCTGCACATTGCCGAGTTGCTGCAGCAGGACAGCCTGCAACTGGACGGCGAGCATGCCCTGGTGCACCACTACACCCAGATTCTGCGTGCAGCCGAAGAGGAAGATGAACACCGTACCCTGCGGCTGGAGAGTGATGCCGGCCTGGTAAAGGTCATCACCGTGCACAAGTCCAAGGGTCTGGAATACCCGCTGGTGTTTCTGCCCTTTGGCACGGCCTTTCGCGCCCAGAGTGAAAAGCAGGCCTTCGTGCGCTATCACAATGACCAGGGCAGGCTGGTCACGGTATTCGACCCGTCGCCGGACGACGTGGCCAGGGCTGACCGTGAGCGCCTCGGCGAGGATATCCGCAAGTTCTACGTAGCCCTGACCCGGGCCCGCTTCGCCACCTGGGTCGGCACGGCGGCCCTGGACAACTGGCAGCAAAGCGGACTGGGCTACCTGATTGCCGGCGAAGGGCAAAGCCGTATCAGCGATTGCCTGGGGAAACTGGCAGAGGGCAGAGCAGAGATCCGGATAACCCCGTTACCGGATCCGGACGATACGCACTACCACGAACCGGCGCCCGAAGCGCTTGGCCCGGCCATGGTCTCTTCCCGTGAGGCCAGAGAGGACTGGTGGATTGCCAGCTACTCCTCCATCGAATACACCGGCATGACCGGCACCGGGATCGCGTTTACCGGTGAGGTGGAAGATGCCCAGACCCAGAACCTGCTGGAAGAAAGTACCTTGGACGAAGAGGAAAACCCGGCTCAAATGGCCAACCAGCGCAACCAGCATAACTTTCCGAAAGGCGCCGGACCCGGCACCTTCCTGCACGAATTGCTGGAATGGTGCACACAGCAGGGGTTTCAGCGGGTTGTGGATAACCCGCCGCTACTTCATGAGCAGCTGACCCGGCGCTGCGGCACTCGTGGCTGGAACGAATGGGTGGAGCCGCTGGAGCGCTGGTTGCTGGCATTGATCAGCAAACCATTGAGCCTCGACCGGGCCGGTGCAGAAACCGTCTGCCTGGCGGACCTGATCACCCTGCGCCCGGAACTGGAGTTCTGGTTTGAAAGCCGCAACGTCAGTATCCGCAAACTCGACGAGCTGGTAACCGTGCACACCCTGAATCGCGCGGACCGTCCCCGAGTCGAGGAGACCCGATTCAACGGGATGCTCAAGGGGTTTATCGATCTGGTGTTCGAACACAACGGGCGCTATTACGTGCTGGACTACAAATCCAATACCCTGGGCGAAGACGACAGCGCCTATACCGATCAGGCAATGGGCAACGCCATCCTGGATAAACGCTACGATCTGCAATACGTGCTCTACCTGCTGGCCCTGCACCGGCTGCTTAAAGCCCGTTTGCCGGATTACGACTACGACCGACACATTGGCGGCGCGGTGTATCTGTTCCTGCGAGGCATTGATTCCAGCACAGGTGGCGCCTTCACCGACAAACCGCCCAGAGCCCTGATTGAACAACTGGATGCCCTGTTTGATGGCGAGTCGGTTGCGGAGGTGGCCGCATGAGCCGTTCCCGCTCCCAAACCGGAAAGTCCGACCACCAGATTGATCTGTTCGCGGAGGACATCGCTGCGGAAACGCCGACCGTACCCGCTGCCGGTGATACCACCTTCGATATCAACGATCTGCTCTCGAGCCCGGATAGAACCGAGACCCTGCTGCTGCACTGGCAGCAGGCGGAGTGGATCCGCGCGCTGGATGTGGGGTTTGCCCGGCTGATCCGGGAGCTCTCGGAAGAGCAGGGCGAACGCCCGGACCCACTGCTCCTGCTGCTGGCGGCACTGGTCTCCCATCAGGTGGGGCGTGGCCATGTCTGCGTCGATCTGGGCAATCTCCTGGCCGATGCCGGGCATACCCTGTCACTGCCGCCAGAGGAGTCGGTCCAGGAGCCGCTCACCGATTCCGGCACCAGCGAGCCGGACCGGCCCAAGCCCGCCGACGTGCTTGCACTTGTAACGCTGCCGGAATGCTTGATCATACTGGAAGGCGCCTGCGCCGTAAGTGATGGCTCACATACAACACCCCTGGTGCTGAACGGAACCCGGCTCTATCTGCGCAGATTCTGGCGCTACGAACAACGCATTGCGGCGGGTATCCGGCACCGCCTGGCTTTGCCATCACCCCTGGCAGATCCGGAATCCGGTCCGGCCCGCACCCTGTCTCTCGCTCTGGATACGCTGTTCCGGTCGTCAGAACCGGTGGATTACCAGAAACTGGCCTGTGCCCTGGCGGCCCGCAACCATTTCGCCGTGATCACCGGCGGGCCGGGCTCCGGCAAGACCACCACCGTGGTCAACCTGCTGGCGGCCCTGCAGGCCGTCGCCGGGGAATCCCCCGAACGGGCCGGTCGGAAATACCGGATCCGCCTGGCAGCCCCGACCGGCAAGGCGGCAGCCCGACTGAACGAATCCATCGGTGGTGCGGTGAGCCGGTTACCCCTTGCCGAACTGCCGGGCAACGTGGACCTGAATGATATCCCCACCAGGGTCACTACCCTGCACCGGTTACTGGGCAGCCGGCCGGATACCCGCAAATTCCGCCATAACCGGGACAACCCTTTGCTGGTGGATATCCTGGTGATCGACGAGGCCTCGATGGTGGACGTGGATCTTATGGCGTCGGTGTTTGATGCCCTGCCCGCCAACGCCCAGCTGATCCTGTTGGGCGACAAGGACCAGCTGGCCTCGGTGGACGCCGGTGCGGTACTGGGGGAGCTGTGCCAGCGGGCGTTGCTGGCGCATTACACTCCGGAAACTGCCCGGTGGCTGGCCGCCTTGGCCGGAGGCGAGATACCGGAGTCACTGGTGGACGAAACCGGCCAACCCATGGATCAGGCCGTGGCCATGCTGCGCAAGAGCTACCGGTTCCGGGAGGACAGCGGTATCCGCGCCTTTGCCGAAGCTGTGAATACCAATGCGCTTGATAACGCCATGTTGCGCCAGATCCGGCAAGCAGAATTCGACGATGTCATTTTGCTTAACAGCCGGTCGAAAAGTGGGGATACGGAAGACACCCTGGACCTGGTGTGTCGACATGCCATCACCGGCTCACCCGAGGCATTCCGAAATGCCGGGCAGGGCCGGCAAGTGAATGGCCAAAGCCTGCCACCACCCGTTGGTTACCGCCATTACCTCGAACGCTTGCAGAATCATGGCCTGAACGAAAACAGCCCCCGCGAAGACTGGGATGCGATGGCGGTGCAGCTCCTTGAAGCCTTCAGTGACTTTCAGGTGCTCTGTGCCCTGCGCAAGGGCCCCTGGGGCGTAGAAGGCCTCAACGACCGGATCGCAAAGCAGTTACTGGCTGAAAAACTGATCCCGCGGGCCGAGGGCTGGTATGAGGGCCGGCCTGTGCTGATTACCGGCAACGACTACAACCTGGGCCTGATGAACGGCGACATTGGCATTGCCGTCAACGTGCCCTGGGATCGGACCGACACCGGTGAGCCCCGCTATACCCTGCGGGTGGCGTTTCCGGATAGCGACACCGCTGGCGGTATTCGCTGGATCTCGCCCAGTCGTCTGCAGCAGCTGGAAACCGTGTACGCCATGACGGTGCACAAATCCCAGGGTTCGGAGTTCAACCACACCTGCCTGGTCTTGCCGGACCGTTTGAGCCCGGTCCTGACAAAAGAGCTGGTCTATACCGGCATCACCCGCGCCAGAAACTGGTTCAGCCTGATTGTTGGGGACATTCCGGTGCTCAGGGAGGCCGTCTCGCAGCAGGTCTCCAGGGCCTCAGGTTTGGCGCTCGCACTTGTGGAATCTACTGACTAATGGGTATCGCCTCCAGCTACATGTTCTTATATGATCGCCGGGAACTCTCTGACATGCAGTACGTGGAATGCCCTCTCATTCTTTTTATCTTCAGCAAGACGAAGCCTCACGTCTAAAAACCATTCTGGAAGGGACCGGCGCCGGAACCTGGGAATGGAACGTCCAGACGGGGGAGACGATTTTTAATGAGCGCTGGGCGGAAATCATCGGGTATTCGCTGGAAGAACTTCAACCGGTGTCCATTGACACCTGGATGAAGCACGCCCATCCGGACGATCTGGCTCTCTCAGAGCAGAAGTTAACGGCTCATTTCCGCGGCGACTCCGAGTATTACGAGTGTGAAGCCCGCATGCGTCATCGCGACGGCTATTGGGTTTGGGTCCGAGATTATGGTCGCCTCGTCAGTCGGACACTTGAAGGTGAGCCCGAGTGGATTTCCGGAACGCACATAGAGATCTCCAGCAGCAAGCAGTACGAACAGAGGCTGGAGCAAATCAAGGCTGAGCAACAGCAAACGATCCAGCGTTTTGAAAAAATGGCGTCGCTCTTGCCGGGTGTGGTGTTCCAGTTCGAGATCAAACCGGACGGAACCATGACGTTTCCCTATGCCAGTGCCGGCATTGAACGGGTCTATGGCGTGACGCCTGAGCAGGCGCTCGCCGATGGGACTATTGTATTCCAGGCCATTCATCCAGAAGACCGCGGCTTTGTTGAACAGACCATTAACCACTCGAAGAAAAGCGGCGAAAACTGGATCTGTGAATATCGGGTTATAAACGAGGGCGTGGTCAGCTGGGTTCTGGGCCGTTCCAAACCGGAATTCAAGCCGGACGGTACGGTCATCTGGCACGGCGCGATCCTGGATATCACCTCCCAGAAAACGCTTGAAGAAGAGCTCCGACAGACATCAACCACTGACGATCTCACAGGTGCAGCCAATCGGCGTCGCTTCACCGAGGTGCTGTCCTGGGAGTTTGAGAGGCTGAAACGGAACGGCGCCGGCTATGCGGTCGTACTCTTCGATTTTGACTGGTTCAAGAGAGTGAATGATCATTACGGGCACCACGTTGGTGACCTTGTCCTGAGGGAGACTGCCCACCGCATCAAAAATGAACTGCGTACGGGCGACACGCTGGGGCGAATCGGTGGCGAGGAGTTTGCCGTGCTCTTGCCTCAGTGCGACGAGAACAGTGCCAGGCAATTTGCAGAACGCCTTCGCCGATCCGTTGAACAATTGCGGTTCATTGGCTTTGATGAACTGCGGGGCACCATAACCTGCGGCGTTGCCATTTCCGACCGGACTGACGAAAAACCCAGCCAGATTCTGGTACGTGCGGACCAGGCGATGTACCGGGGCAAGGCTCAAGGCCGCAATCAAGTGGTCGTGTTTGACTACAACGATCAGGATTCCGGCTGAATTTCGGTATCCCCGCCATCAGACTGGTGTTGCTGGAACCACAGCCGGGCGTAGTGCCCGTTCCGGGCCAACAAATCCTGATGGTGTCCGCTCTCCACGATTTTTCCGCCCTCCATCACAAGGATGCTGTCCGCATCCATGACAGTCGACAGCCTGTGGGCAATCACCAGTGTTGTGCGCCTCTGGCTGACTTCCTTGAGCGCCGTAAGGATGGCCTGCTCCGAAAGTGAATCGAGGGAGGACGTGGCCTCATCCAGGATCAGCAACGGCGGGTTCTTCAGGATCACCCGGGCAATGGCCACCCGTTGTTTTTCACCACCGGAGAGCTTGAGGCCCCGTTCGCCGACTTTGGTTTCATAACCCTCCGGCAGGCTGTGGATAAAGTCTTCCAGGTGAGCCATTCGAGCTGCCCGGTACACCTCTTCTTCCGTGGCTTCCGGCCGGCCATAGGCCAGGTTCTGGTAAAGGGTATCGTTGAACAGCACCGTATCCTGAGGCACCACACCAATCGCCGAGCGCAGGCTGTCCTGGGTCACCTGCCGAATGTCCTGGCCGTCGATCCTTATGGCGCCCTGATCGACGTCGTAAAAGCGGAACAGCAGGCGGGCGAGGGTGGACTTGCCGGCACCACTGGCCCCCACCACCGCAATCTTGTGACCGGCCGGGATGGTGAAATTCACATCCCGCAGGATCGGCCGGTCCGGGCGGTAGGCAAAGTGGATATGCTCGAACCGCACTTCGCCTCTATCTACAGCCAGCTCGGTGGCATCGGGGGCATCTTCAATGGCCGGTTTATCTCCCAGCAGTTTGAACAGCCGCTCGACATTCACCAGGGCCTGTCGGATTTCCCGATAGACAAAGCCCAGGGCGTTCAGGGGAATGAACAGCTGGAGCAGGTAGGCATTGATCATGGTGAAATCACCGAGGGTGATCTCTCCGCTGGCCACTTCCTGGACCGCCATGGCCATGATCACGATCATCGCCAGACCGATAATCAATGCCTGGCCGGTGTTAAGCGCGGCCAGGGACAACCGGTTTTTCAGCCGGGCCTGTTCCCAGTCGTCCAGATCGACGTCGTATAACTGCGCCTCATAGCGTTCATTGTTGAAGTATTTGACGGTTTCATAGTTCAGCAGGCTGTCGATCGCCCGCGAGTTCGACTGGTTATCCCGCGCATTGGCTTCGCGCACGAATTTGGTCCGCCACTCGGTAATCTTGATGGAAAAGACCACGTAGACCACCACGGCCACCAGGATCGCCAACACATAACCGACGTTGAACACCACGAACAGGATGCCGGCCACCATCAGGATTTCCAGGAGGGTGGGCACAATGTTGAACAGGGTAAAGCGCAGCAGGAAGCTGATGCCGTTGGTACCCCGCTCGATATCCCGGGCCAGGCCACCGGTCTTGCGGTCCAGGTGGAAAGCCAGTTCCCGCTGGTGCAGGTGCTCGAACACCCGCAGGGAAACCCGCCGCATGGCCCGCTCTGCGACCCGCGCGAAAACCGCATCCCGAAGCTCATTGAACAGCGTGGCGCCAAAGCGCAACGCGCCATAGGCCACCACCAGAACCACCGGGATCCAAAGCAGCATGTCCGCGCCGCGGTTCTGATCGAGGTAGTCGACGATGTATTTCAGGGCAATGGGCGTGGCAACGGTGGCCAGCTTGGCCAGCACCAGCAAAGCCAGGGATAAGGCCACCCGGCCGCGGAATTCGGCGAGATAGGGCCAGAGGCCTGAAATGATTTTCCAGTCCGGTTTATGATCTGCCGGGTAATCGTTGTCGGCGTAGGCTCTCAATTCATGTTCCTTCCGCTTCGGAGTAGTCGAGCGCGCGGGTGGAGCGGCTTGCCAGGACACGCTGTAAATACGTCCCTGTACGCTCGGCGAAAGCCATCCCTGGCTTTCGACGGTCCTGGCAAGCCGCTCCACCCGCACGCTCTTGCGTAGCTGTATGATAGGTCTTGTATGGAGTACAAACCGTATTGTTAGCGGAGTCTACAGCACCCCGTATCCAGGAGGCACATCATTAACACTCGTCACCGCAAAGCCCTGAAACTGGTCATCGACTTTATCAGCCCCTATCGCCGGGCTGTTGCCGGTGCCCTGGTGGCGCTGATTTTTACGGCCGGAATTACGCTCGGGTTAGGGCAGGGTTTACGTATCCTGGTGGATCAGGGATTAGCTACCGAGTCGCCGGAGAACCTGGCCAGGGCCATCGGGTTGTTTTTCATCCTGGTATTGGGGCTCGCATTTGGCTCGTTTGCCCGGTTCTATCTCGTGTCCTGGATCGGCGAGCGGGTGGTGGCGGATATCCGCAAAAAAGTCTTCAACCACCTGATTGATCTTCATCCGGGCTTTTTCGAGCAGAACCGGGCCCTCGAGCTCCAGTCTCGGTTTACTGCCGATACCACCGTGCTTCAATCGGTGATTGGCTCGACCGTATCCATTGCCCTGCGTAACGCCCTGATGCTGGTCGGCGGGTTGCTGCTGCTGTTCATTACCAACGCCAAGCTGGCGAGTATCATTCTACTGGGCTTTCCACTGGTGATTGCCCCCATCCTGTTCTTTGGCCGGAGAGTTCGCGCGCTGTCCCGGCTCAGCCAGGACCGGGTGGCCGATGTTGGCAGTTATGTGGGCGAGAACCTTACCCAGATCAAGACCGTGCAGGCCTTTAACCATCAGCCCCACGACCGTCGGTATTTTTCCGAGGTGTCGGAACGGGCCTTCGACATAGCCCGGCAGCGTATCCGGCAGCGGGCCTGGCTGACCACGCTGGCTATTTCCCTGGTGATGGGCGCCGTCGGGATTGTTATCTGGATAGGGGGGCTGGATGTGATTAACGGCCGGATCAGCCCCGGCGAACTGGCGGCCTTCGTGTTTTACAGCCTGCTGGTGGGCGTTGCTGCCGGTGCCATCAGCGAGGTGATTGGCGAGTTGCAAAGGGCGGCCGGGTCGGCGGCACGGCTGTTCGAGCTGCTGCAGACCGAGCCGGCGTTTGAGCGTAAAGAGACCACCCGAAGCCTTCCGGAGCCCGTTCAGGGTGAGATCCGGATTGACCACCTGAGCTTTCATTACCCGGGACGTCTGGAGCACCCCGCGCTGACAGATCTCACGCTGACGGTAAACGCTGGCGAGACCCTGGCCCTGGTGGGCCCGTCCGGCGCCGGAAAATCCACCCTGTTTGATCTGCTGCTGCACTTCTACCAGCCGACGGAGGGCAGCATTCTCATTGATGGCATGGACACCGCCGAGCTGTCTCTCGAGGCCCTGCGCCGGTGTTTTTCCCTGGTACCCCAGAATCCCGCCCTGTTCCACGGCACCGTGGCCGACAACATCCGATACGCACGCCCCGACGCCAGCCAACAGGACGTCGAGCAGGCCGCGAAGATCGCCCATGCCCATGATTTTATCCAGGCTCTGCCGAAAGGCTACGAAACCCGGCTTGGAGATGCCGGCCTGGGCCTCTCCGGTGGCCAGAAGCAGCGTCTTGCCATTGCCCGCGCCCTGCTTGCCGATGCCCCGATCCTGTTGCTGGACGAAGCCACCAGTGCCCTGGATGCGGAAAGTGAAAACCTGATCCAGCAAGCGATGCCGGCGCTGACCGCGGAGCGTACCACCCTGGTGATTGCCCATCGTCTGGCAACAGTGCGGGACGCTGACCGTATTGCGGTACTGGACCAGGGACGCCTGCTGGCAGTGGGCAGCCACGATGAGCTGAAGCGCCATAACGCCCTCTATCAGCGGCTGGCAAAACTGCAATTTCGGGACGATGCGGCCTGAGGGCGACAATAGTCGGTTTGTTTCCTGTGACCGTACTACTTACACTGTTAGGTGAAACTTTCGAACCTGAACCCAGGGAGAATGGCAAAGTGAGCAATAAAGAATTGCAGGCACTCAAAGAACGCTACGTTGCGGCGGGCGCGGCAAGTCCCAATGAACAGTTTGCCGACCATGCAACGAATGCAGAGCTGTGGGATGCAGACGGCAAGCGCATGATCGATTTCGCCGGCGGCATCGGCGTACTGAACATCGGCCATCGCCACCCGAAGGTGGTGGAAGCGGTCAAGGCACAGCTGGACAAGCTGATGCATACCTGCCAGACGGTTATGCCCTATGAGGGCTACGTGAAACTGGCGGAGAAGCTCAGCGGTGTGGTTCCTGTGCGTGGCCACGCCAAGGTAATGCTGGCCAACTCCGGTGCCGAGGCCCTGGAAAACGCCATGAAGATCGCCCGTGCAGCGACTGGCAAGACCAACGTCATCTGCTTCGACGGTGGTTATCACGGCCGGACCTTCTACACCATGGCCATGAACGGTAAGGCAGCGCCGTACCAGACGGATTTCGGCCCCATGCCCGGCACCGTTTATCGCGCGCCTTATCCGGTTCCGTACCATGGCGTCAGTGAAGATGAAGCACTGCGTGGCCTGAAAATGGCCATGAAAGCCGATTCCCCGGCCCACAACACCGCAGCGATCGTTATCGAGCCGGTGCTGGGTGAGGGCGGCTTCTACGCGGCTCCGACCAGCTTCCTCAAGGAAATCCGCAAGATCTGCGACGAGAACGATATCCTGATGATCGCAGACGAAGTGCAGAGCGGCTTTGGCCGGACCGGCAAGATGTTTGCCATCGAGCACAGTGGCGTTGAGCCGGATCTGATGACCATGGCCAAGAGTATGGCTGATGGCATGCCGATTTCCGCCATCGTCGGTACCGACAAGTATATGGACGCCTCCGGCCCGAACTCTCTGGGCGGCACCTACACGGGCAGCCCGACCGCCTGTGCGGCAGCCCTGGCAGTATTCGACGTGTTCAAGGAAGAGGACATCCTCGGCAAGTCCCAGGCGCTGGGCGAAAAACTGAAGCAGCGCTTCAGCCAGTGGCAGGAACAGTTTGCCCACGTCGACAATGTGCGCAATCTTGGTCCCATGGCTGCGTTTGAGCTGGTGGAAAGCAAGGAAAGCCGTACGCCGAAGCCGGAACTGGCAGCGGCGGTAACCAAGAAGGCGAAGGAGAAGGGTCTGATTCTCCTGAGCTGTGGTATGTACGGCAACACCTTGCGGTTCCTGATGCCGGTCACCATCGAAGACGAGGTGCTGGAAGAAGGACTGGCGATTGTGGAAGAAAGCCTCAAGGAAGTGGGTGCCTGATCGGCGCTGACGTTCAAGAGGAAACAGAAAAGCCGGGCATAAGCCCGGCTTTTTTATGCCCGTTTGGAAAGCGTCTATTCAGCCAGACCGCCGCTTCTGTGTGCGGTGACGGCGGTTACGTCCACACTTGTATTCATCGTATACTGCCCAGACTACTCCGGCAGTGCCTTCCGGCCTGCTCCAGTTTCACCAATCAGGCTAGAACATGACGTCTCCGAGCTCCGCCAACGTTCCGGACCACAAGCCAAGGCCCTGGGTCGACTTGCTGGTCAGTATTATCATTCCATCCGTTATCCTGATGAAGTTCAGTGGCGAAGAACATCTGGGCAGCGTGAACGCACTGGTCATCGGCCTGGCGTTTCCACTGGGTTGGGGTTTGTTCGAACTGATCAAGTACCGCAAGAAAAACTTCATTGCGGTACTCGGTCTGGTCAGTGTCGGGCTGACAGGCGGCATTGGCCTGCTTGAGCTGGATGCGGGTTGGTTAGCCATCAAGGAAGCCGCGATTCCCGCGATTATAGGTCTGGCGGTACTGGCTTCCACACGAACCAAGTACCCTCTGGTACGCACCCTTCTGTATAACCCAAGTGTTCTGGATGTCGATAAGATCCATAAGACCCTTGAAGAACACAATCGGGTTGAGGAATTCGAGGCCCGCCTGCTCAAGGCGAGTTACTTCTTTGCGGGCACCTTCCTGTTTTCATCCATCATGAACTACGTGATTGCTAAATGGATCGTGGTCAGCCCGTCCGGTACCGAGGCGTTCAATGAGGAGCTTGGTCGGATGACCCTGGTGAGCTATCCCATGATCGCCATTCCTTCCATGATTATGATGATGCTGATCTTTTATTATCTCTGGCGCACCATCCGCCGGCTGACCGGGTACACGCTGGAAGAGGTGATGGCACCGCATCTGGCGGAGAAAGAGAGGGAGCGAAACGAATCGTCGGAATCGAGCACCGGTAAATAAAACCTCCGGTGGATCGTTGTTGCCGCACGGGATCGAAAACAAAAAAAGCGGCGAAGGTTTGAAGCCTTCGCCGCTTTTTTTGTGCCTTTTGGACGGTTGTGATCAGACGTCCAGGTTGGTCACTTCCAGGGCATTGGTCTGAATGAAGTTACGACGCGGTTCGACATCGTCGCCCATCAGGGTTGTGAAGATCTGGTCTGCCGCAATGGCGTCTTCGATCGTCACTTTCATCATGCGGCGGGTCTCCGGATCCATGGTGGTTTCCCACAACTGCTCCGGATTCATCTCGCCAAGACCCTTATAGCGCTGGATATTCAGACCGCGCTGGGCCTCTTTCATCAACCAGTCCAGGGCACCTTCGAACGACAGCACCGGCTGCTTACGCTCGCCACGTTGGATATAGGCGCCGTCTTCAATGAGGCCATCCAGAGTTTCACCCATGCGGGCGATCGCTGCGTACGAGGATGATTCAAAGAACTCATGGCTGAATACATGCTCGTAGGGAATGCCATGCACGTAGATGGTTACCTTCGGCAGGTACAGCGCCCGCTCGGTATCCTTGGTGACCGAGAAGGTGTATTTGGTACCGGTGCGGGTATCCAGGTCCAGGCCATCACCAAGACGCGCAACCCAGCGAGCCACGGAAGCTTCTTCCTTCAGATGCTCAGGCTTGAGCGTGACGTTCTGGAGCATCTGCTCCAGCACCTTGGCCGGGTAGGCCCGGGACAGTCGCCCAATCATGTTCATGACCGCCTGGTAGTCCTTGACCATGGTTTCCAGAGCGGAATCCTTGATCGCCGGGGCTTCCGGGTTCACATAGAGCTGGGCACCTTCCAGAGCGGTCTGGGTGAGGTAAGCTTCCTTGGCCTTCTCGTCCTTCAGGTACTGCTCCTGCTTGCCACGCTTGACCTTGTAAAGCGGCGGCATGGCGATAAAGACATGGCCACGCTCGATGATTTCGCGCATCTGACGGAACAGGAAGGTCAGCAGCAGTGTCCGGATGTGAGAACCGTCCACGTCCGCGTCGGTCATGATGATAATGGAGTGGTAACGCAGTTTATCGGGATTGAATTCTTCCCGGCCGATACCACAGCCCAGAGCCGTGATCAGGGTGCCCACTTCTGCAGAGGACAGCATCTTGTCAAAGCGGGCTTTTTCCACGTTCAGGATCTTACCTTTCAGCGGAAGGATTGCCTGGGTCTTGCGGTCACGGCCCTGTTTGGCGCTACCACCGGCCGAGTCACCCTCCACAATGTAAAGTTCGGAAAGGGCGGGGTCCTTCTCCTGGCAGTCGGCCAGTTTGCCGGGCAGACCGGCGATATCCAGGGCGCCTTTGCGGCGAGTCATGTCACGCGCCTTTCGAGCGGCTTCACGAGCCCTGGCGGCTTCCAGCATTTTGTTGACGATGAGTTTGGCTTCGTTCGGCTGCTCCTGCAGGTACTCCGCAAAACTCTGGTACAGCTCCTGCTCAACCGCGGTCTTCACCTCGGAGGAGACCAGCTTGTCCTTGGTCTGTGAGGAGAACTTCGGGTCCGGAACCTTGACGCTGATGATGGCAGTCAGGCCTTCCCGGGCATCGTCACCGGAGGTCGCAACTTTCGCCTTCTTCCCCAGACCTTCCTGCTCGATATAGTTATTGAGGGAACGGGTCAGGGCCGCCCGGAAGCCGGCCAGGTGTGTGCCGCCATCGCGCTGGGGGATGTTGTTGGTAAAGCAGTAGATGTTCTCCTGAAAAGCATCGTTCCACTGCATGGAGACTTCCACCGCGATACCGTCTTCGCGCTCGCGATTAAAATGGAAAACGCGGTTGATCGGGGTCTTGCTGGAATTCAGATGCTCGACAAAAGCGCGCAAGCCACCTTCGTACTCGAAGACTTCTTCCTTGCCAGAGCGCTCGTCGGTCAGACGAATGCGCACGCCACTGTTCAGGAACGCGAGCTCACGCAGACGCTTGGCGAGAATGTCGTAATGGAATTCAATGTGGGTAAAGGTTTCCGGCGAGGGAATGAAATGCACCTTGGTACCCGATGCGTCGGTCTCGCCGACGGCTGCCAGAGGTGCATTGGGAACACCGTGGGTGTAGGTCTGCTCGTAAACCTTGTTGTCTCTACGAATGGTCAGGGTGAGGGTAGAGGACAATGCGTTCACGACCGAGACGCCCACGCCGTGAAGACCGCCGGACACCTTGTAGGAGTTATCGTCGAACTTACCGCCGGCGTGCAGCACGGTCATGATAACTTCCGCAGCCGAAACGCCTTCCTCTTCGTGGAGGTCCACCGGGATGCCACGTCCGTTGTCTTTCACGGTTACCGATTCGTCCGGGTGGATAATCACACCAATCTCTGAGCAGTAGCCCGCAAGCGCTTCGTCGATGGAGTTATCCACCAATTCAAAAACCATGTGGTGCAGGCCAGTGCCATCATCGGTATCCCCGATGTACATGCCTGGCCGCTTTCGCACCGCATCCAGCCCTTTCAAGACTTTGATACTGGAGGAATTATAGTTCGATTCACTCATTCGGAAACTCCTGAAGCGTGATAGGCCGGAGCATTCTTTGCTCTTCGCACCGGTCTTATTCTTCCGTCAATTTGCCATGTTCCACGTGGAACAATCTGTAATCCGGTGCATTACCCTCGGGCCAGAGCTGATCCACCATAGGACGCTCAATCGACGTGATAAACACCTGACAACGTAATGCCTGTAACCTGATAGCCAGCATGGCGCGATGGCCCTCATCCAACTCGGCGTTAATATCGTCGAGCAAAAAGGTCACCTGCTTGCCCATGGCACTCAACACCATGCCTTGGGCAATCTTCATCAAAATCACCAGGGTTTTCTGCTGGCCCCGGGAGAACGTTTCGGCAACAGGCCTGCCCTGAAACTTCAACCGGATGTCTGCGCGATTCGGACCATACAATGTGTGCCCGACTTTTCGCTCCTGATCCCGATGGTCTACCAGTAATTCTGCCAGCGGCCGACTGACATCCCAGCCCGGGTAATACTCGAGCTTCAGACCTTCGGTCCAGGGTACCTCTACTTCCCGAACCAGCTTTTCAAAAGCCAACTTGAACCGGCCAAAGGTGCCGGCACGGGCCTCAGTAATGCGCTCACTCAGGGTAGCGTACTGATGATCCCAGACACGCAACAAAGCTTCGTCTAGTCTACCATTTCTTAGCGTTTGATTCCGCTGTGATGTCACTCTCTGGCATTGTTGCCAGAGAGATCCAAAGGAAGGTTCCACGTGGAACACCAACCAGTCCAGAAACTGACGCCGCTTCCCGGGTCCACCTGCCACCACATCAAAAACACCAGGATCGATCACCGATACCGGCAGATGCTTGGCGAGGGCAGAAAGACTCCTGACCGCCTCACCATCCACCCGTAACATCGTTTCCTTCTGACCCAAATCCCGGGATATTCCCAGGCGATGCACCAGATCGGTCTCGCTGCCATGCCTGCGTGAGTCCAACCCATGATCGAGACCACCAAACACCGTCAGCCGTTGTTCGCCATGACTCACCACTGCCTGGTGTCTGTTCACCCGAAACGAACGGCCCAATCCCAGATAACCGATGGCTTCCAGCACACTTGTTTTGCCGCTTCCATTTTCTCCGTAAAGCAGATTAAACGACGATGAAAAGCTGACCGGCGCCGACGACAGGTTGCGGAAGTTCTCAGTCTGGAATTTTACAAGCGCCATAGAAAAGCAGACTCGAAGGGGACGATGGCAGGAAACAACACAAAACCCTTTAACGAAAAAGGCAGCGTTACCCTCCCGTCGGTAACGCTGCCCTAGTGTACAAAAGCCAATCGCTCAAGGCGACAGCCTCAGTGGAGCATGTTCAACCGTTCGTCCATGAACACATCCATTTCTGGTGCAAGGATGTGAACATAGCGATCGAAATACAGGAACTGTTTCAGTAGCAAAGCGAATTCCCTTGGAAAATGCAGGCCATGGCTTTCGCCGATCTTAACCATATCCATCAGGATATGATTAACATCGTCTTCTGCCTGCTCCGCCTCATAGGGAACCTCGTCGGGCACCATTCGGTCCATCTGCTGGTAGAGCCGTCTCAAATCGCTGGCCAGATCATCTACCCGAACCGTCTGGCGGGTAATACCGATGCGGATCATCGCGTCGGCCATTCCCTCGAAATTCCCAACCATAACGGCTGAAATAAAATCACTCACCGCCTGCCAGGTATCCGGCTTGATACGACCAACAATTCCGAAGTCGATAAAACCAACCCGACCGTCCTTGAGAACCATCAGGTTGCCGGCGTGCACATCCGCGTGGAAAAACTCACATTGGGTCAGACTGGAAAACCAGGTGTTCATGGCCGTGATCAGGGTACGCTCCGGATCACGGGCGTAACCGCGGATACTTTCCAGATCGGTCAGGGACACACCGTGGAACCGCTCCATGGTCAGGATCCGCCGGGTGCTGCAGTGTTCGAACACCCTCGGTACTGCCGCATCTTCATTATGGGTATCGTGCAGAAACTCCCGGAACACCTTCAGGTTGTTCGCTTCCTTGATGAAATCGCACTCTTCCATCATGGTCCGCTGGATTTCCTCGACGATGCCGGACATCGACGTCCAGGACAGTTTTGGCGCCAGGGTTTCCAGAATACGGGCAGACAGGTACAGGAAGTTCAGATCGGTTAAGAGAATGTTTTCCACACCCGGCTTCTGAACCTTGATCACCACTTCTTCACCGGAGACCAGACGCGCGGCGTGAACCTGGGCAATCGATGCCGACGCCAGGGCCACCGGATCGATTTCCGAATAGACTTCCTCCAGGGGCCGACCAAGCTCTTCCCGGATAATTCTCTTGATCACACCAAAGGGCAGGTTGGGTGTTCTGTCCAGGCAGTGCTGGAACTCCTCGACATACTCCTTAGGGAAAAACGTCGGGGAGCTGGCAATGAACTGTCCCAGTTTGATGTAGGTTGCACCGAGGGATTCAAACGTCTGCCTCAGCAAGCGCGGCGTTGGAGGGCGATCCCCCCGAAGCCAGTTGATCCCGGTGCGCCCGAGTACCGACACAGTCTGGCCAATCCTGAAGGCGCCTTTGATTCCATTCGTTACGGTACTCATCAATCTCATCTCCTCCTACAGCCTCATGGGCATGACAACATAGAGGCAACGGTTATCGTTTTGCGCCTCTATCAACGCACTGCTGTTCGGATTCGACAGGGTTATTTTTACCTGGTCCTCATCCAGCGCGTTCATGACATCCACCAGATAGCCTACATTAAAACCGATTTGCAGGGATTCGCCCTGATAGTCCACGGGCAGCGCATCTTCGGCCTGTTCTTGATCCGGGTTGTTGGCAAATACCTGGAGTTCATTGGATGCCAGGTTCAGGCGCACGCCGCGGATGTTCTCATGGGACAGGATGCCCGCCCGTTGCAGGGTGTTCTTCAAGGTGGCGCGGTCCGCCAGGACGATCTTGTCGCCCCCGCGCGGAATCACGCGATTGTAGTCGGGGAATTTGCCTTCAATCAGTTTCGAGGTGAAGGTATAAGACCCCACCGTCGCTCGCAGGTGGTTATCGCCAATAACCAGGGTCACCGGTGTTTCCACATCATCGAGCAACCGGGCCAGTTCCAGTACCCCTTTGCGCGGAACAATAACCTGACGCAGCTCCGGGCAATTGGTGGCCAGTTCCAGATGTGCCATGGCCAATCGATGGCCGTCGGTAGCTACCGTCCGCACATGGTCCTTGTCCACTTCCAGCAACAGTCCGTTCAGGTAATAGCGCACGTCCTGCTGAGCCATGGCGAACGCCGTGGCATCGAGCATCCGGCCGAGTTCTTTCTGGGGTAATTCCAGACGGAAGCTCTCGTCTTCGTCTTCCACGTTCGGAAAGTGCTCCGCCGGCAGGGTCGACAGGGTAAAGTGGCTGGCGCCACACCGCAGGTGCAACCGATCGCCTTCAAGCGACAGCTCCATCGGCGCCTCGTCCCCCAGGGCCCGGGAGATATCCGACAGCTTGCGGGCCGGAACGGTAATCCGGCCGGGCTGATCTACATGCACCGGTGTTACCCGCGCCACCAGTTCCACTTCCATATTGGTACCGGTCAGGGTCAGGGTATTGTCCTCGGCCACCAGCAAGACGTTGGAGAGCACGGGCATGGTCTGTTTCTTTTCCACCACGCCAGCAATGCTTTGCAGCGGGGTAAGCAGGGATTCACGGCTGATCGTCAGTTTCATGGCACTCAGCTTTCTTTATGTTGGAAGGGTGAATGTTGTTCGCCAACGCCCGGCATCAGGTGGTCAGCAGTCTCATAAAATTCTGATAATCCTCGCGGATGCCCGGATCAGTCTCCTGCAACTCCACGATTTTCTTGCACGCATGCAATACGGTGGTGTGGTCACGCCCGCCAAAGGCATCACCAATCTCCGGCAAGCTGTGATTGGTCAGCTCCTTCGACAACGCCATGGCGACCTGCCTTGGCCGGGTCACCGTTCGAGTCCGGCGCTTGGATAGCAGATCGGCCACCTTGATCTTGTAATATTCCGCCACCGTGCGCTGAATGTTGTCGATGCTCACCTGTTTCTCGTGCAGCGCCAACAGGTCTTTCAGGCTCTCCCGGATAAACGGCGGAGTGATTTCAGAGCCGGTGAAGTGAGCATTCGCTATCACCAGCCGAAGCGCGCCTTCGAGCTCCCGAACGTTTGAACGAATCTTCTGGGCAATAAAAAAGGCCGCTTCGCTGCTGAGCTTAACATTGGCCTGATCGGCCTTTTTCATCAGAATGGCAACCCGCGTTTCCAGTTCCGGCGGCTCTACCATCACCGTCAGGCCCCAGCCAAACCGCGATTTGAGTCGCTCTTCCATATCCACAATTTCTTTCGGAAACCGATCGCAGGTAACGATTACCTGCTGCCCGCCTTCCAACAACGCATTAAAGGTATGGAAGAACTCTTCCTGGGAACGCTCCTTGCGGGCGAAGAACTGGATATCATCAATCAACAGCGCGTCCACTGAACGGTAATAGCGCTTGAACTCGTTGATGGCGTTAAGCTGCAATGCCTTCACCATATCGGCAACAAAACGCTCCGAACGGAGATAGGCCACCTTCGCCTTGGGGTTACGACGGACAATTTCGTTGCCGATCGCATGCATCAGGTGTGTTTTACCAAGACCAACCCCGCCGTACAAAAACAGAGGGTTGTAGGCTCCACCCGGATTCTCGGCCACCTGCATGGATGCGGCACGGGCCAGCTGGTTGGATTTGCCTTCCACGAAGGTTTCGAAGGTGAACCCCTCGTTGAGGAAGCTCTGGTGTTTGATGTCACCTTCAACCTGAACCGGACGCCGCTGGGTGTCACTCTTCGGGCGCACCGATGGTGTGGATGCAACGGTGGCGGCCACCCCTTTTTCTTCTTCGGTTACCCGGCTGCCGGCCTCTTCCTGAACCTGACCGTTAACGCGGGCAGGTACTTCCGACCGTTTGACCGGTTCGCCTTCACGGGGTGCGGAACCCACTTTCATATTGACCCGGGGCGCCTGCCCACCGTTCAGATCCTTGAGCACCTCTTCGATACGTCGCAGGTACTTTTCGTTTACCCAATCCATGACAAAACGGTTTGGGGCGAAGAGCATGAGCTGCCCCTCCCGGTGATCGGACTGCAGGGGCCTGAGCCAGGTATTGAACTGTTGTGCGGGAAACTCGTCCCGGAGTACTTCAAGACATTGATGCCACATACTGTTTGGCACGACAGCCTGCTCCCGATAACCCTGAAATGTCTCTGAACGGACAAGGGACTTCCTGTCCTGTGAGATGACCCCGAATTCTAACCCGACCGGCCCTCCAGTGAAAGGGCTAAAGCCAGTTCATGAACAGCCTGTGGAAATTTATTTCTTTATATTTCAATTTTTTACGAACTTACCTACAACCTTGTGTACAGAAAATTCCTGCAATGAAAGTTACCCACAGCCCTGTGTGTACAGCCCGGGTTTAACCCTGTTAGGAACCACGGGATGCAACCGGGGATAACTTTGAACCTCGCTTCGAAAACGACTTACCCACATTTCACCCTGCCATCGTCCACAGATCTCAGGGCGCCTTATCAATACCCTTATAAACCGCCCAACGAACTGTTTTTCTGATCTTTTCTTCGCTTATCCACAGAAACCTGCGGTACTAATAACAGTAATAATTAATTCTTAAAAGAATTCTAAAAAGACTTACTGAATTTATTAGCTGACCTGCCTGATTCCGAATTTCGGGCATGCGCACAACCCCCTAGCAATAAGCATTGAATTCCCCCCGGTATTTGCATAGAATGCCGCTCCTGTTTTGGCTGTTCATTTTCCAGCCAGTTACTGAATTTCCAACTTACGAATTGTGAGATCATCACCATGAAAAGAACGTTTCAACCAAGCGTCCTGAAGCGTAAGCGCGTTCACGGTTTCCGTGCCCGTATGGCCACTGCCAACGGTCGCAAGGTTATTTCCCGTCGTCGTGCCAAGGGCCGCGCACGTCTGTCCGCGTAAGCTCTGATTGCCTCATGAAGGCTTTGAGTTTCCCGAAATCACATCGTCTCTTGCGACCTGCTGATTACGGCAAAGTCTTCAACGACGTGCAGCTGAAAGTTCCACACCGGAATTTTCTGATCCTGGCGACACCGAATAATCTCGGTCACGCCAGGATCGGTTTGATCTTCTCGAAGAAAAACCTGAAGCTTGCAGTCCAGAGAAACCGGGTAAAGCGCCAGGTCAGGGAAAGTTTCCGTCACCAGACGGACCTGCCCGGCCTGGATCTTGTGGTTCTGGGACGCCAGGGGCTGGTTTCCCTGGACAACCACTCGGTTCGGGCATCCATGGATGACCTCTGGCGACGTCTCAGGAAAAAGTACGCTCAATCTCAGCCATCTCGGGCAGCACCATCGGAATCTGCCAATCGAGGAACGGGTTAATGCGCAAGCTTCTGCTTCTGCCCATCCGCTTCTACCAGTATGCAATCAGCCCGCTGATGGCCAGTCACTGCCGCCACTACCCCACCTGCTCACAATACGCCGTTGAAGCCATTAACCACCATGGCGCGCTTAAAGGATTATTTCTCGCAATCCGGCGTCTGTTAAGGTGTCATCCCTGGGCGGAAGGCGGTTATGATCCTGTACCGGGAACGGCAGAACCCCGGGCTCCGGAAACCGCAACAGCCTGCGTACACGCTGATCACTCCCATACAACAACCCAGACCAGACAGTAACTCTATGGATATTCAACGCATCGTATTATTTGCCGGCCTGGCTATTGTCAGTTATCTGATGGTGCTTGCCTGGAATGAGGACTACCATCAGCAGCCGCAGACGGCTCAAGTCGCTGAATCCCAGCCTTCGCAAACCGCTGGCAACATGGGCAATTCCGACAATATGGTGCTTCCGGAGGACAGCTCCGCTCAGGTTGATGGTGATGGCGAGTTCACCACTCCGGAGACTGGTCAGGCTGTCATCAGCTCAACCGAAACCACCACCGCGGTCAGCGATCAGTTCATCACAGTTCGCACCGATGTCTACGATCTGCAAATCGATCGGGTCAGCGGTAACCTGGTAAAAGCACGGCTGCTTGATTACGACGATACCCTGAACAGCGAAAAGCCGTTGACGCTCCTGAACAACACGCAGAATCGCCTGTACGTTCTGGAAAGTGGGCTGATTGGTCGTGATGGCCCGGATAGTCGCAAAAACGGTTCGGCTCCGGTCTACAGTGCTGACGCTGCAAGCTATGAACTGGCGGAAGGCGACAATCAGCTTCAGGTAGATCTGACTTACACCTCTGATAATGGCGTCCAGATCACCAAGCGTTATGAATTTGAACGCAACAGCTACGAAATTGGCGTCAAATATCTGGTTGAAAACCAGTCGAGTGAAGAATGGCAGGCCAATTTCACCGGCAAGATCGTCCGGGATCAGTCCCCGGACCCGACCTCCCAGACCAGCATGGGTATCCAGGCCTTCCTGGGTCTGGTCATCAGCTCTCCGGAAGATCCCTACGAGAAGTTTGATTTCGGAGATCTCCAGGAAAACCAGATCAATCAGTCTGTTACTAACGGCTGGCTGGCCTTCCTGCAGCACTACTTCCTGTCGGCATGGGTACCGGAGCGCGATATTCCCGCCCAGTACCAGACCACGCGCCGTGGCCCGAACTATGTAATGGGCTTTGTTTATCCGGCTACCAGTGTGGCGCCGGGCGAAACCGCAGAGATCGGTGCCCGCGCCTACGTCGGTCCCAAGATTATTGATCGTCTCGAGAGCCTGGCGCCAAACCTCGACCGTACCGTTGATTTCGGCTGGTTGTTCTTCATTTCGCTGCCGCTGTTCATCATTCTGGACTGGTTCCATAGCCTGGTTGGCAACTGGGGCGTGTCCATCATCCTGCTGACGGTTCTGGTCAAGGCGGTGTTTTTCCATCTGTCCGCTACCAGCTACAAGTCCATGGCCAAGATGCGGGCCGTTGCGCCTCAGCTGACCCGGCTGAAAGAACTATACGGAGACGACCGGCAGCGCATGTCCCAGGAAATGATGGCACTGTACAAGCGGGAGAAGATCAATCCGCTCGGTGGCTGCTTGCCGATCCTGGTTCAGATGCCGGTGTTCATTTCCCTGTACTGGGTCCTGTTCGAAAGTGTTCAGCTGCGCCATGCGCCGTTCATGCTGTGGATTCAGGATCTGTCGGTGATGGATCCCTACTTCATCCTGCCGATCCTGATGGGTGCCAGCATGTTCCTGCAGATGAGTCTGAACCCGACTCCGCCGGATCCGATGCAGGCCAAGATCATGAAGATGATGCCGTTGATCTTTACGGTCTTCTTCCTGTGGTTCCCGGCAGGTCTGGTTCTGTACTGGCTGGTGAACAATATTCTGTCCATTGCCCAGCAGTGGTACATTACCCGCAAGATCGAAGCAGAAATGGCCGGCAAGAAGCACTGACCGGTGCCCGAACCGACCCGGCAAAGGCTCCTGTATGGAGCCTTTGTTGTTTTCAGCCTGTGGAAAAAGCATGAGCCAGAGTTCTGACACCATCGCAGCCATCGCCACCGCACCGGGACAGGCCGGAGTTGGCATTGTTCGTATCTCTGGGCCCAAGTCCCTCGCCATTGCAAAAAAGATGCTGGGGTTTGAGCCGAAACCGCGATATGCCCATTACGGCCCCTTCCATGACAGCCATGGCGAGTTAATAGACGAGGGCATCGGCCTGTTTTTCCCCAACCCCCACTCGTTCACCGGCGAAGATGTGTTCGAGCTTCAGGGGCACGGTGGTACGGTGATTCTCGATCTTCTGCTCCGTGAGGTGTGCAGCCAGGGTGCAAGGCTCGCCCGGCCCGGCGAGTTTTCCGAGCGGGCGTTTCTGAACGACAAACTGGACCTGGCCCAGGCCGAAGCGATTGCCGACCTGATTGAAAGCAGTTCGGAACAGGCGGCCCGCTGCGCGGTTCGTTCGATGCAGGGTGTGTTCTCCCGGCAGATCGAGGATCTGGTGGAGGCGGTCACTCATCTACGGATCTACGTGGAGGCGGCGATCGATTTTCCAGAGGAGGAGATCGACTTCCTCGCCGACGGCAAGGTAGCCAGTGACCTTCAAAACCTCCTGGAACGGCTCGGGAAAATCCTGGCCGAGGCCCAGCAGGGGACCATTCTGCGGGACGGCATGAAAGTGGTCATTGGCGGCAGGCCAAATGCCGGGAAATCCAGTCTGCTCAATGCCCTGGCTGGTCGTGAGGCTGCTATTGTCACGGCTATTGAGGGCACAACCCGTGATGTCCTGCGGGAGCATATCCACATCGATGGTATGCCGCTGCACATCATCGACACGGCCGGTCTCCGGGACAGCCCGGATGAAGTGGAACAGATCGGTATAGCCCGTGCCTGGGACGAAATCCGTCAGGCCGATCGCATTCTTCTGATGGTGGATGCGACTACCACCGATAAAACCAGTCCCCATGAAATCTGGCCGGATTTCATCGACCAGCTACCGGCCAACGCCCCGGTGACGGTGATACGGAATAAGGTGGACCTCTCTGGTGAAACGGTCGGTATCAGTGCTGAAGAGCATCAGAGCGCGCCGGTGATCCGTTTGGCAGCAAAGTCTGCCGAGGGCCTGGAGATACTCCGGGACCATCTCAAACAATGCATGGGGTTTGCCAGCACCACAGAAGGTGGTTTCCTCGCCCGGCGCCGCCATCTTGATGCCCTGGAGCGCGCCCAGGCCCTGCTGATCCAGGGCCAGAGCCAGCTGGAGGGTTTCGGTGCCGGCGAGCTTCTGGCTGAAGACCTGCGTGCCGCCCAGGATAGCCTTGGCGAGATCACCGGGCATCTGACGCCTGATGAGTTACTGGGCAAGATCTTCAGCAGCTTCTGTATCGGTAAATAGCGCTAACCGGTCTTCCGGCGTTCCTCGGAGGTAACTGGCATCAATGCCTCAGTGCTGGTGCGGTTGCCCAGGAAATCCGGGCGCGGTTTGTTGCCGCAGAATGGGGCCTGGAGCTGGTTTTCCACACTGTTATAGACGAAAAACAGGTTGCTGCGCGGCCAGGGCGACATATTGGCATTGGAGGCGTGGAGCGTGTTGCACTCGAAGATGATCAGCGAGCCGGCAGGGCCGGTTGGCGCTTTGATACCGTAGTCATCCGCCATGGCTGCCAGGTCCCGATTGTTGGGAACACCCAGTTCCTGTTTTTTCAGCGACGACTGGTAGTTGTCCTCCGGTGTGCGGCCAACGCAGGGCACAAAGGTCTTGTGGGAACCGGGAATGAGCATCAGGGGGCCGTTGAAAGGCGTGTTGTCGGTGAGGGCGATGGAAAAGCTGACTGCCCGCATCCGTGGCATGCCGTCCTCGGCGTGCCAGGTTTCAAAATCCGAGTGCCAGTCAAAACCCTTGCCGTGGAAACCGGGTTTGAAGTTGATCCGGGACTGGTGGATGTAGGCTTCACTGCCCAGAAGCTGACGCACCATGGCCAGAATCCTGGGATCCCGGGTCAACCGGTCGAATCGGTCCGACAGTTCGTGAATGCCAAAAATCGAGCGGATTCCCTGCTTGCCGGGTTCTGTAATGGTGCCTTCCGAGCGCAGAATGCTTTCATCGTCCTCATAGCCCCGCAAATCCTCCCGGAACCGGCGCACCGTGGCCTGGTCGAGAAAACTGTCGAAGACCAGAAAACCGTCGCGCTCATACTGTGCCAGCTCAGTCTCACTCAGTGGTCCGTCGGAACGGTCCGAGCCGCTGCTGTGCACCACGGGATCCTGACGTTCAAAGCTTTTGGTGGGGCGTTCCAGGCGGGTGGGATAAAAGTCGTCAGTACGAGTCTCCATATTCGAACCTCCTCACTTTTATTCGAGAAATCAGAACATTTCTATTTAATTCAGTGAGTTAATAACTCCAATGCGGAAATGCACCTGTTAGATGGGTTCAGGCGGACGTATTTCAAGGGCAAAAAAACCCGGGCCGAGACCCGGGGATAAGGTGTACCGGATACTTTACCCGGTGAAGGCCAGATCTTCGGCGTCGAGCTGCATCAGGTTTTTGCTGGGGCTGAGCATGCTGGTGGCGTGGCTCTGGGCCCGGGGCAGCAAACGTTCAAAATAGAACTCGGTGGTGGCGAGCTTGGCCTGGTAAAATCCGGTGGATTCCTCACCACCGTTAGCGAGTTTATCCACAGCCACCGCAGCCTGACGCAGCCAGATATAGGCCATGGTGACGTAGCCGCTATACATCAGGAAATCGTAGGATGCGGAACTCACCACCTCGCGATCCTTGCGCGCCGCGAGCATGATACGGACGGTCAGCAGGTTCCATTGCCCGGTCAGCTTGAGCAGTTCCAGAGCCCAGGGCCGTAGCCGTTTATCGGTGAGATGCTTACGGGCAAAATTGGCAATGTTCAGGGTGAACTCGCGCACCGCGCCGCCCTGGGTCATCAGCAATACTTTTCGTCCCAGCAGGTCCAGCGCCTGGATACCGGTAGTGCCCTCGTACAGGGTGGCGATGCGGGTATCCCTGACAATCTGCTCCATGCCGTGTTCGCGGATGTAACCGTGGCCGCCAAAAACCTGGACCCCCAGGTTAGCCGCTTCGCAGCCGAGTTCAGTGAGAAAGCCCTTCAGAATTGGCGTCAGGAAGCCGAGTTTGTCATCGTACTTTTCCGCCTTTTTATCGTCACCTTCGGTGAATCCCTCGACCATGTGATCGGCCAGGCGGGCCGCATAATACAGCATGGCCCGACCGCCTTCGGCGATGGCCTTCTGGGTCAGTAACATCCGGCGCACATCAGCATGATGGATCAGGCTGTCGGCGACCTGGTCCGGCTCTTTCTTGCCTGAGAGTGCCCGCATGGAGCGCCGATCTTTTGCATAGGCCAACGCCCACTGATAGGACAGCTCCGCCGGCCCGACGCCCTGAATGGCGGTGCCGATGCGGGCGGTGTTCATGAAAGTGAACATGCAATTGAGCCCTTCATTCTCGGGGCCAATGAGAAAACCGGTGGCGCCATCGAAATTCAGCACGCAGGTGGCCGAGGCCTTGATGCCCATTTTCTTTTCCAGGCTGCCGCAGACGACACCGTTGCGCTCACCGACATCGCCGTTACTGTCGGGCAGGAACTTGGGTACGATAAAAAGGCTGATACCCCGGGTGCCCTTGGGGGCGTCGGGCAGACGGGCCAGTACAATGTGGACAATGTTCTCGGTCAGGTCGTGGTCGCCAGAGGAGATGAAGATCTTGGTTCCGGTAAGCCGGTAGCTGCCGTCGGCCTGGGGTTCGGCTTTGGTCTTTACCTGGCCCAGATCGGTGCCACACTGGGGTTCGGTCAGGCACATGGTGCCGGCCCAGCGGCCCTCCGTCAGTGGCGCAAGGTAGGTCTGTTTCTGGTCTTCCGTACCATGAAGGAAAATCGTGTTCATGGCCCCCAGGGACAGCCCCGGATACATGGAGAAAGGCCAGTTGGCGGTACCCATCATTTCCTGTTTCAGCAGTCCCATGGACGCAGGAAGGCCCTGGCCGCCGTATTCCTCGGGCGCTGAGAGTCCCTGCCAGCCCCCCATGGCGTACTGCTGGTAGGCGTCCCGGTAACCGGCGGGTGTGGTGACTTCACCGTTGTCCAGTTTGCAGCCTTCTTCGTCGCCAGAGAGGTAAAGTGGGCTCAGCACCTCTTCACAAAACTTTCCGCATTCGCCGAGTATCGCGTCCACGATATCGGGCGTGGCGTTTTCACCGCTGGTCAGGGTGGCGTAATGACCCGGGTAATCGAACACCTCGTTCAGCAGGAATTTCATGTCGCGCAGGGGTGCTTTGTAAACCGGCATAGCGGAATCCTCTGTGTCTTTCTCAACAATCTTGGGTGGGCAACCACCGTTCGTTGCCTTGTGTTTTACGCCAATACCCGGGCACTGCCATTGACGAAAAGCACCGGGCAGACTGTCAGAATGGACAATTGGCTGAGATGACGTAGCTGAGATCGTGGATTCCGGGTAATGATCGCTAAAGAGGGTTTCGGCGTATTTCCTTGCGCCGAGGACCCCCACATATTCCTGTTCAGAGAGTGTAAAAGTCATGCAAAGCCTGTTTACTGAGATATCGAAACGCCTGTCGACACCTATACTCTGGGTATTGTTTTCGGCACTGCTGCTCAGTGGCTGTGCCAGTCCCTCGCTCGAGGACTACGCCGACCGCACGCCAGAGCTGGTCCCTGAAGAGTTCTTTACCGGCGAACTTTCCGCCCGGGGGGTGGTCAAGAATTTTTCCGGTGAGGTGATTCGCACCTTTGATGCGGATATCAGCGCATCATGGGATGACGAGGGCGTAGGCACCCTGGATGAGGTGTTCCGTTTCGATGACGGCGAAGTGCAGACCCGCGTCTGGACCCTGACTCCCGCGGAAGACGGCTACCATGCTGACGCCGGTGACGTGGTTGAACCCGGAACCATGCGTTGGAGTGGCAATGCAATTCACATGAATTATGTGCTCCAGGTGGCCTATGGCGACGGTACCCTGGACGTACGCATGGATGACTGGATGTACCTGATTACGCCCGACACGTTGATCAATCAGACCACCATGAGCAAGTGGGGAATCGACGTGGGCGAGGTGGTTCTGGTCATCCAGAAAAAGTAACAGACGACTAACCTGACCCCGAAATACCTGGAAATCCTATGTGGAAACAGTGGTTGATTGCGTTGGTACTGGTGGCTGTCGCTATCGGCGGCGCCTTTGTGTATCAGAACTTCGATGATGGGACCGCCGCCCAGAGCGGCCGAGAACGCCCCGCCAGCGCCGTTAACACCATGCTTCCGCAGATGGAGGCAGTACGGGATGTGGTCAACGCCGTTGGCAGTCTCAAAGCCCTGAACGCGGTGGAACTGACCACGGAAGTCAGTGGCCGGGTGGTGGAATTGAATCTGGAAACCGGCCGCCGGGTGGGGCAGGGCGACGTCCTGTTGCGGCTTGATGATCGCCAGGCCCGGGCAGACCTGCAGGTGATCGAGGCGCAACTGGCGGATGCCCGCCGACAGCTTGAAAGGGCACAGCGGTTGCGTTCGAACAACAGTATTTCCCAGTCCCAGGTGGATCAACTGAGAACGTCAGTCGATGTCGCCGAGGCTCAGCGCCAGTCAGCTCAAGTTCGTCTGGAAAACCACCGGATCGAGGCGCCGTTCGCCGGTGTGGTCGGGCTGAGTGACATCAGCGTCGGCGCCTATATTACTGCCGGGACCTCGGTGACTACTCTGGATACCACCGACCGTATGGAACTGGGCTTTTCGATCCCGGAGCGTTTCCTGGGGCAGGTGAGTCTCGGGCAAGAGGTAAGGGGCGCATCGCCGGCCTATCCGGACCAGACCTTTTCCGGTCAGCTGGTGGAGTTGGGTTCCAGGGTCAGTGAGTTGAGCCGTTCGCTGCCTGTCCGGGCACTGATCGATAACCCGGATGGTTTGCTCCGGCCGGGACAGTTCATGTCTGCGACGCTTACACTCCGGCAACGGCAGGCGCTGGTAATCCCCGAGCAGGCGGTGATGATCCGGGGTGATGAACAATATGTGTTTGTGGCTGAAGACGGTGTGGCCCGGCGTGTTTCGGTGAGCCTGGGCTCGCGCATGCCCGGTTTTGTGGAAGTTTCGAACGGTTTGAGCCAGGAAGACCCGGTGATCGTGACCGGTCAGGACCGGCTCAGCAGTGGGGACCGGGTTCGGGTATTGGAAGACGACAAAGCCATTCCCGAGAACCGTTTTATTACGGCCAGGGAGTCGTAACCGGTGGTCCTCTCCGACGTCTCCATCAAGCGGCCGGTGTTCGCTACGGTCCTCAGTCTTCTGATCGTTGTGTTCGGTCTGGCAGCCCTGATGGGCCTGCCGGTGCGCGAGTACCCGGATATTGACCCACCCGTTGTTTCCATCTCTACCGACTACACCGGCGCCGCGGCCGAGGTGGTGGATACCCAGATTACCCAGGTGATCGAGGGTGCCATCAGTGGCATTGAGGGTATTCGGTCGATTGAATCATCCACCGAGCAGGGCGAGTCCCGAACCAGTATTGAATTTACCACCGCCCGGGATGTGGATATTGCCGCCAATGATGTCCGTGATGCGGTGTCCCGGGTGGCCAACCAGTTGCCAGACGAAGCCGATCCACCGGTGGTGCGTAAGGCGGATTCCGATGCACGCCCGATGATGTGGGTGACCCTGCGCAGTGATGTCTGGGACAGTGCCGAATTGAGTGACTTTGCCGACCGGGTCCTGGCGGACAGGTTGTCGGTACTCGATGGTGTTGCCGACGTGCGTATTGGCGGCGAACGGCGCTATGCCATCCGGGTCTGGCTGGACCGCGAACGTCTTGCGGCCCGGGATATCACCGTGGCGGAAGTGGAACGGGCCCTGCGTGCCAACAACGTGGAGCTGCCTGCAGGATCGGTGGATTCGTCCACCCGGAATTTCACCGTGCGGGCCGAGGGCCGGCTGTCGAACGTGGAACAGTTCCGGGAGCTTGTGGTTCGCCGGGATGGTAATGATCTGTTGCGCCTGGGCGAGGTGGCCAATGTCCAGATGGGTGTGGAGTCGGATGTGAGCCGCCTGCGCGCCAATGGCCAGACCGCCATCGGCATGGGGATTATCCGCCAGTCCAAGGCCAACACCGTTGCGGTTTCCGATGCCGTCCGCGCCGAGCTGGAGAAGATCCGGGAGACACTGCCACCGGAAGTCACCATCGCGGAAAGCTACGACGAATCCATTTTCATCCGGGCTTCCATCAAGGAAGTGGTCACCACGCTCGCCATTGCGGTTTCACTGGTTATCCTGGTTATCTTCCTGTTCCTGCGCTCCTGGCGGGCGACTCTCATTCCCGCGGTGACCATTCCGGTTGCGGTGATTGGTGCCTTTATCGGTCTGGGCTTCCTGGGTTTTTCCATCAACGTACTGACCCTGCTGGCGGTGATTCTTGCCATCGGCCTGGTGGTGGACGATGCCATCGTGATGCTGGAAAACATCCAGCGCCGGATTGACGAGGGCGAGCCCCCGTTGCTTGCCGCCTACCGGGGCGCGAAGCAGGTTGCCTTCGCCGTGATTGCGACCACTCTGACCCTGGTGGCGGTGTTCGTTCCCATCTCCTTCATGGGCGGCAACATTGGCCGATTGTTTGCCGAATTCGGCTTTACCCTGGCGGCGGCAGTGGTGTTTTCGAGCCTCGTGGCCCTGACCCTGGCGCCGATGCTGTGTTCCAAGTGGCTCAGGCACAGCCCCGAATCGGCAGAAGGTCATCGTTTCTGGGCCGCCAGTGAAAAGGTCCTGAATGGCCTGACCAATGGTTACCGCAGGCTGTTGGAGTTTTCCCTGAGGCAGCCGGGCTTGTTACTGGGCCTTGGACTTGTCGGGCTGGTCATTGCCGCCGTGGTGTATCCGAAATTGCCTCAGGAGCTGGCGCCTACCGAAGACCGTGCCGTGATTATCATGCCCACCAGCGCGCCCCGTGGCTCAACGGTGGAATACACCGACCACTACGTTCGGCAGGTGGAAGAAACACTGCTCCCGTATCTGGACGAGGGGATAGCCAACCGTTTGCTTGCTATCGTCGGATTCCGCAATGAAGAGGACAACGCGTTCATGATCATGGGCCTGGTACCCTGGGAAGAGCGGGATATCAAGCAGCAGGAGGTGACCAGCGAAATCCGCAGGAAGTTGGCTGATGTGTCCGGCATCCGGACCGTGGCCGTCAATCCGGCGGGTCTGGGCCAAAGGGGTTTCAGCCAGGCGATCGAGTTCGTGGTGGCTGGTCCGGACTATGAGTCGGTTCAGGCCTGGAGCCAGGAGATCGTGGAGCGCGCCAAGGAAAACCCGAATCTCCAGAACTTGGATACTGATTTCGAGCTGACCCGGCCGGAACTTCGGGTGAACATCGACCGGGAACGGGCCGCGGATCTGGATATCACGGTAGAAGACGTGGGCCTCACCTTGCAGACCATGCTGGCTTCCCGGCAGGTAACGACTTACATCGATCGAGGCCGCGAATACGATGTAATCATTCAGGCGGAAGATGCCAACCGGGCAACGCCCGAAGACCTCGGCCAGATTTTCCTGCGGCCCCGGGAGGGCGGTAACCTGATCCCATTGCAGGCACTGGTTTCCGTGCAGGAAATCGGCGCCAACCCGGACCTCCGCCGCATCGACCGCCTGCCCGCTGTGGTGATCAGTGCATCTCTGGCGGATGGTTACGACCTGGGTTCGGCATTGACCTACCTGAACAACCTGGCTGTGGATAACCTGCCGCCGGAAGCCCGCGTCAGTTACAAGGGCCTGAGCCGGGAATTCCAGGAATCCTCGGCGGCAATCTACGTTACCTTTGCGCTGGCTTTCGTCATCGTGTTCCTGGTGTTGGCAGCCCAGTTTGAAAGCTGGATACATCCGTTGATTATCATGCTGTCGGTGCCGCTGGCGGTAACCGGGGCTCTCCTGGCGCTCTGGTGGACGGGTATCAGTCTGAACATCTACAGCCAGATCGGCATCATCATGTTGCTGGGGTTGATGGCCAAGAACGGGATACTGATCGTGGAGTTCGCCAACCAGCTCCGGGACAAGGGTTACGAGGTGCGGGAGGCGATTCTCGAAGGCGCCTGTCTGCGTTTCCGTCCGGTATTGATGACTACCATATCGACGATTTTCGGTGCCGTGCCACTGGTCATTGCCACCGGTGCGGGAGCCGAGAGTCGGGCTGCGATTGGTATGGTCATTCTGGGCGGGCTGATCTTCGCCACCACGCTGACCCTGTTCATCATTCCGGTGCTCTACAACCTGTTGGCCCGGTTTGCCAAGTCTTCCAATGCGGTGGAAAAAGAACTTGAACGTCAGGCGTCCGGACAGGCGGGTGGCACGGGATTGGCCGCCGCGCCACAGAAACGCGCCGACGATTTCTGACTGACCGGATGATTACAGGGTGGCCGGGAACTCCAGCTGGCCGCCAAACATCTCATCCGGGTGTATGTCGACGCAGAAGACCTGTTGCCCCGGCAGCATTGTTGACAGGGTGACGGTACGTTTTGCGTCCGGCAGACCGACATAGGGCCGACAGCTGCTGATGTGCTGGGGCCGTTCCAGGGCATTCCGGAAGTACTCCCGGTGGGTCCATTGAGCACCGGCAGAATGATACAGCGGATTGAACTTTCCGCGATGAATGTCCGGATTGGCGCGGGCAAGGTTGCCTTGCTGAATGCCCTGGGGATTCAGCAGGAAGCAGCGTTTCACGCCATCCACTTCCAACAGCTTGTTGCAGGCGGTGCTGAACGGCAACTCCCGGCTCAGGGAATGGCAGGCTTCGAGAATTTCGAAACGCAGAAGGCGGAAATAACTCTCCTGATCGCGTATGTCCTGGGCTGATGACTCGCTGGAATCGGCAATGATGCGTTTTAGCGCCTGTTCGGTCAGCTCTGGCTCGTGTTGTTTCAGGTTGGACGGCCTTGCGAACAGGAAGCCCTGCAGAAGATCGGCCTCCGTTTGCAGGGCAATGTGAGCCTGGGTGTGGTTCTCGATCCCTTCCAGAAGCACGAGGCTGCCGCTTTCGCGGATCATCTTTACCAGACTCTCCAGCAGCATTCGGGCGCGACTGTTGTTCTCGGCGTTTACCAATAGGCTCCGGTCGAGTTTCACAATGAGCGGATTGATGCGCCACAGGCGCTCAAAATTGGAATCGCCCATACCGAAATCGTCGATAGCGATCTGAAAGCCGTGTGCTTTGGCCTTGAGGATGAATTCCAGAAGTGCGGCCGGGTTGTCGGATGCGGTTTCGACCAGTTCCAGAACCACTTTCTCGGGATCTATTCCGCTACGCTTGCATTGCAGAGCAAGCTTCTCCAGGGAAGCTTCCGGATGGATGCAGGTACCGGGATTGATATTCAGGAACAGCCAGACGGCTTGGGAGCTGGCCGCAAAGTTGTCCAGGTGAAGCTGCAACAGGTGCCGATCCAGCTCCGGTGTCTGGTTGTTTTTTTCGGCCTGTTCGAAAAGCGTAAACGGAGAGATGCTTTCATTGTTCTTTCTGACCCGGACCAATGCCTCATAGCCAACCAGTTTTCGATGGGTTGGGCTCAGGATCGGCTGGTAAACAGAACTGAAATCATAGTCGTCGATGATCTTGGGAGTCCTGGATATTTCGGCTCCGCGATAGATGCGCCTTGGAAGTCGGACTACGCTGCTCATGGTCAGGAACCTTTATAGTGCCAATAATCCAGCCATCCTGGCCTGATAAAATAGTGTCTGAACAAGGAGACCAAGCGAATTGCGTACCAGACGGCCAAAAATCAAGCGTTTAACTATGCTTAACCCCGTCAAATAAATGAACATGATTGCCGCTTTCTACGCTACCGCACCGGATCCGGGCAGATTTTCGGTCGCAATGCCGGCAACGCACCAAAACAGGGTTTCTTAATGCCATCGAAAAGTCAGTTCCGTTTGCTTGGCCAACGCCGGTTCCTGCCGTTTTATCTGACCCAGTTCTCTGGCGCTTTCAACGACAATCTGTTCAAGAACGCGCTGCTGCTGCTGATCACCTTCAGTGCCGGCGGTTTGATGGGGTTGTCGGTGAATGTGGTGGTTAACCTGGCCGCTTTCCTCTTCATACTGCCGTTTTTCCTGTTTTCCGGTATTGCCGGCGAGATGGCGGATCGCTACGAAAAATCCCGAATCATCCGAAATGTGAAGCTGGCGGAAATTGTCATCATGGCCGTTGCCGCACTCGGACTGTGGTTCGGCTGGTACGAGTTGTTGCTGGTTCTGTTGTTCCTGATGGGTACCCAGTCCACGTTCTTCGGTCCGGTGAAATACGCGATCCTGCCCCAGGTGTTGGCGGACGATGAGCTGGTGGGCGGCAATGGCCTGGTTGGTATGGGCACGTTTGTGGCGATTCTTCTGGGCACCATTGCGGCGGGGCTTTTGATGGGCTTTGAGATGGCCGCCCGGCTGACGGCGGTTGCCGTTTTTGTCATGGCGGTGTTCGGCTATCTGGCGGCGCGTCAGGTTCCGGTGACCGAATCCGATGGTTCCGGTGTCAATGTCCGTTTTCGCCCGGTGCTCGAAACCTGGAAACTGATGGCTCTGGCGGCCGAGCGCCGGCAGGTGTTGCTGGCGGTGCTGACGATCTCCTGGTTCTGGTTCCTCGGAGCCGCCTATCTGACCCAGTTTCCCAATTTTGCCCGCACCAACCTCCTGGGTGACGAGACCGTGGTGACCCTGTTATTGGCCATGTTCACGATCGGCATTTCTATCGGCTCCATGATGTGCGAGCGACTCACCAAACACCGCATTACCCTGTCACCCGTGCCCTGGGGCGCCCTGGGGCTGAGCCTGTTCGGAATAGACCTGTATTTTGCGGTGCCTGATGATCCCATGGCCTCCACCTGGTGGACCCTGTTGACCGATCCTGTCTATCTGAGGGTTTTGATGGATCTGGTCGGTATCGGGATTTGCGGCGGTCTTTTCATCGTGCCTCTGTACGCCTTTATCCAGCACGAAACGCCACGGACCAAACGTGCCCGTATTATTGCTGCGCTGAATGTCATTAATGCGTTGTTCATGGTGGTGAGTGCCCTAGCCGGAATTGTGGTGCTTGGTGTGTTGGAGGTAAGCATTCCGGGGTTTTTCCTCCTGCTCTCGCTCCTGAACGGGTTGGTGTTGCTGGTGGTCTGGCGGCTTCGACGAAAAACAGCCGGCAGTTCTGTGGATAATTAGTTGGACAACCTACGGAAAGCCTCTGGATTACTTTCTTTAAAATTAAATAAAACAATAGCTTAGGTGTTTTTTTAGGGTGATTAATAAGTAGTCTTGCATGTGGATAACTTTCTTGAAAACTTTTCTGAGAAGAGTGATCCAAACCCATGAAAAGCCGTAGGTTTCGGTTTTCCACTATCCATTTAACGCTCGGAAAAGTCCCCTTTGAGCCCTGACCAGGCCACTGCCGCTTTCAACGTAGTTCGTCTCTGGTTAAAATTTGCACATCCTGACTGCAATTTCCCGGGTGAAGCGTTATACTCGCCGCCCGATTTTATCCCCCGATTTCCGAGGTGAGCTGTGGATTTTCCGACCCGTTTCGATGTCATTGTCATTGGTGGTGGCCATGCCGGTACCGAGGCCGCGCTGGCGGCTGCGCGCATGGGTTCCCAGACCCTGCTGCTGACCCACAACATTGAGACCCTGGGCCAGATGTCCTGCAACCCGGCCATCGGCGGTATTGGTAAAAGCCATCTGGTGAAAGAAATCGATGCGCTTGGCGGTGCCATGGCCGAGGCCACGGACAAGGCTGGCATCCAGTTCCGGGTCCTTAACAGTCGCAAGGGACCGGCCGTGCGCGCCACCCGTGCCCAGGCTGACCGTGTGCTTTACAAAGCCGCCATCCGCCATACCCTGGAAAGCCAGCCGAACCTGACACTGTTCCAGCAGGCGGCGGACGATCTGATTGTGGAAAACGACCAGGTGACCGGTGTCGTGACCCAGACCGGTATTCGCTTCAACGCCAGGACCGTGGTGCTTACCACCGGTACTTTTCTGGGCGGTGTTATTCACATTGGTATGCAGCACCATGCCGGCGGCCGTGCCGGTGATGCGCCGGCCAATGCCCTGGCACAGCGCTTGCGGGAACTTCCTTTCAACGTTGGTCGCCTTAAAACCGGCACGCCGCCTCGCATCGACGCCCGGTCTGTGGATTTCTCGGTGATGCAGGAGCAGTGGGGGGATGACCCCACCCCGGTGATGTCCTTCATCGGCAGCCGTAGCCAGCATCCGGAACAGGTGTGCTGCTACGTGACCCGGACTACCGAACAGACCCACGATATTATCCGCAGCGGTTTCGACCGTTCGCCGATGTTTGCCGGCAGCATCGAAGGTGTGGGCCCCCGCTACTGCCCGTCGATTGAGGATAAGGTAAACCGCTTTGCCGACAAGGATTCACACCAGATCTTTGTAGAACCGGAAGGCCTGACCACCAACGAGCTCTACCCGAACGGGATTTCCACCAGCCTGCCGTTTGATATCCAGTTGGCAGCGGTGCGTTCGATTCCCGGTTTTGAAAATGCCCATATCACCCGGCCGGGCTACGCCATCGAATACGACTACCTGAATCCGCAGGACCTGCGCCATACCCTGGAAACCAAGTTTATCCAGGGCCTGTATTTTGCCGGCCAGATCAACGGCACAACCGGCTATGAAGAAGCGGGCGCCCAGGGCCTGCTGGCCGGGATCAACGCTGCCCTGCGGTCGCAGGAAAAAGACGAGTGGTACCCGCGCCGGGACGAGGCTTACCTGGGTGTGCTGGTGGATGACCTGATCACCATGGGCACGTCCGAGCCCTATCGCATGTTTACCAGCCGCGCCGAGTATCGCCTGATCCTGCGCGAGGACAACGCCGATCTGCGTCTGACCGAAACCGGTCGCAAGCTCGGCCTGGTTAATGATGAGCGCTGGCAGAAGTTCAATGACAAGCGCGAGGCGATCGCCACCGAGCGTAGCCGCCTCGAGGCCACCCGGATTCACCCGAATACCGAGGCCGGTGAGCGCGCCAACGGCTTTCTCAAGCAGCCGATGACCCGTGATCAGTCCCTGGCAGAGCTGCTGCGCCGGCCCGAGATTGTCTACAGCCACATTGCCGAGATCGGTGCCGAGAAAGCGGAAGATCCGGTGGTCGCGGATCAGGTGGAAATCGAGATCAAGTACGAGGGTTATATTTCCCGTCAGACGGACGAGATTGAGCGGCTCCGTAAAAACGAGAACACCGCCCTGCCGGTGGATCTCGATTATGACGTCATCGGCGGCCTGTCCAACGAGATCAAGCAAAAACTCAAGACCGTGCGGCCGGAAACCGTGGCTCAGGCCTCACGTATCCAGGGTGTGACCCCGGCGGCGGTGAGCCAGATCCTGGTGCACCTGAAAAAGCGCGACCTGCTGCGCAAACAGTCGGCCTGATCCGCGCCCATGACCAAGTCACTCTGGCACGGCCAGCTCCGGGATGGACTGGCCACGATGGGCCTGTCCCTGGATGAGGATCGGCAGGAAAAGCTGCTGGCTTTTCTGGGCCTGCTTAACAAGTGGAACCGGGCTTACAACCTCACGGCTGTGCGTGATGAGCGTGTGATGGTGTCCCGGCAACTGCTCGACAGCCTGAGCATTCTGCCGTGGGTAACGACGGACCATCTTCTGGATGTGGGCGCCGGCGGCGGTCTGCCCGGTATTCCCCTGGCGATCGCCCTGCCCGAGAAGCGCTTTACCCTGCTCGACAGCAACGGCAAGAAGACCCGCTTTCTCAACCAGTGTGTGCTGGAGCTCGGCCTGAAAAATGTCGAGGTTGTCCACGGGCGCGCGGAAGATTGCAATCCTCCGGAACCCTTCAGCCAGATCAGCAGCCGAGCCTTTACCGCGCTCGAGAAGCTGGTGAGCTGGTGCGGTGATCTGTTGGCAAATGAGGGTGAGTTCCTTGCCATGAAAGGTCAGTTTCCGGATGATGAAGTGTCTGCCCTTCCGGCTGGCTGGCAGGTAACATCCAGCCATTCCCTGGACGTACCGGGCGCCGATGGCGACCGCCATCTGCTGGTGATCGCCCGGACCGTGAATTCCCGGTAGTTTGGCAGTCCAATTTCTGAACCGGTAACCCATAAACAAGGAGGCAGGACATGGCGCGCGTGATTGCAGTGACCAATCAGAAAGGCGGCGTGGGCAAAACCACCACCTGCGTCAACCTTGCTGCCTCCCTGGCCGCCACCAAGCGTCGGGTGCTGCTGGTGGATATGGATCCCCAGGGCAACGCCACCATGGGCAGTGGTGTGGATAAAAACGCCCTGGAACTGTCTGGCTACGACATGCTGACCAAGCGCGCCAGTGCCGCCGAGGTGATCATTCCCGCCGAGGCTTCCGGCTTCGATATCCTTCCGGCCAACGGTGACCTGACGGCGGCCGAAGTGGAACTGATGAACGAAATTGGTCGCGAACACCGCCTGAGACTGGCGTTGAACACCGTTCGTGATAATTACGATTACATCCTCATCGATTGTCCACCATCGCTTAGCCTGTTGACGGTGAATGCCCTCTCGGCGGCAGACTCTGTGCTGATTCCCATGCAATGCGAGTACTATGCATTGGAAGGATTGGCCGCGCTGATGAACACCGTTGAGCAGATTCAGGAAACGGTCAATCCAAATCTGCAGGTGGAAGGCATTCTGCGTACCATGTACGACCCTCGCAACAGCCTTACCCTGGACGTTTCCGGCCAGCTGAGCGAGTACTTTGGCGACAAGGTGTATCGTGCAGTGATTCCCCGCAATGTCCGTCTGGCCGAAGCCCCCAGCTATGGGGTTCCGGCCCTGAAATACGACCGCGCCTCCAAGGGTGCGATCGCCTACCTGGCCCTGGCCGGCGAAATGGTACGCCGCCACGGTTCAAAAAAGACATCCGCGCCGGTTGCGGTGTAACATACCGCCCTGTCACTCACTTAAGCACAACGATATTCAACGGGAAGAATGACTGACACCATGGCGGCGAAGAAACGAGGTTTGGGTGAACGCGGACTGGGCGCCCTGCTGGCGGGCTCCAAGGTCAATCTTGACCAGGAGCTGAAAGACCACGACGGTGAGCTCCGCGAAGTTCCCATTGATCTGATCCAGCGCGGCCGGTACCAGCCCCGGCGCGACATGGACCCCGCCGCCCTGCAGGAACTGGCGGATTCCATCCGCCAACAAGGCGTGATGCAGCCGGTGGTGGTTCGTCCCATCGCTGAAGGCCGTTACGAGCTGATCGCCGGTGAGCGCCGCTGGCGGGCTACCCAGATGGCCGGCCTGGACAGCATCCCTGCCATCATCCGGGATGTCCCCGATGAAGCCGCCATCGCCATGGCGCTGATCGAGAACATCCAGCGTGAGAACCTCAATCCTATTGAAGAAGCTTTCGCTCTTCAGCGCCTGCAGGACGAGTTTGGCCTGACTCAGGCTCAGGTGGCCGAAGCCGTGGGCAAATCCCGTACGACCATCACCAATCTGCTTCGACTGATCGGTTTGTCCGAGGACGTTCGTATTATGCTCGAGCATGGCGATCTGGAAATGGGCCATGGCCGGGCAATGCTGACCCTGGCGCCGGAACTGCAGATGCAGGTGGCCAAACAGGTGGTGGCCAAATCCCTGTCGGTTCGCCAGACTGAAGCCCTCGTACGACGGGTGCAACAGGAAACACCGGACAGCAAATCCCGGAAAAAGGGAGTGGTGGACCCCAACATTCGCGCGCTCCAGGATGATCTGGCGGAGCGATTGGGTGCACGAGTGTCGATCGATCATGGCCAGCGTGGCAAAGGCAAGCTGGTGATCGAGTACAGTTCCCTCGACGAACTCGACGGCATCCTGGGCCACATCAAATAAAATCGTCGGGGTTTTGTGGGTCGTCCGACCCCCCTACGAAAGTTCGTATCTGGTTACGTACACAACATGTAGTGGTGAAAAACTGAACGGCCGTCTATTTGTGACGAAAATTGCCAAAACCCAGTTATTACGCCGCTTTTGACGGATCAGCCGGTTCCCGGTTTTGTTGATTCGTGCACATTGAACACATATAATCTGCGGCGCTCGTGTCGGTGTATTTGCTTACTTTTTAAACGACATCGACCGAAAAGCACCGTACTTCCGGAACGAACATGACGAAGGCAGCTTCAGGCGGCATTGGCCGTCCACCCATCGCACGATGGTTTGTTATAGAGAGTGTGGTACTTGTCTTCGTCAGCCTGGCGTTTCTCTTGCGAGGCGAGGTTTCCGGTTATTCAGCGCTGCTGGGTGGACTTATCTTTCTGATCCCCCATGGTTATTTTGCGCTCAAGGCATTCCGTTACGCCGGCGCGCGGTCTGCCAAGAAGATCATGACGTCTTTTTATCAGGGTGAGGCCGGCAAGCTCATCCTGTGCGCCATCCTCTTCACGATGGTGTTCAAATGGATTCAGCCGCTTGATATTGCGGCACTTTTTTTAACATTTGCGATCATGCTGGTCACCAACTGGTTGACACCGCTTCTGGCGGGCAGCAATACGCAGCAAAGCTAACTGGACCTGGGAAACCGTTATGGCAGGAAGTGCATCCGAATATATCCAGCATCACCTCCAGAACCTCACCTACGGTAAACTTCCGGCAGGCTATGAGCGTGCCGACGGTACCGTACTTCAAGATGCAACCTGGACGCTGGCTCACACCGGCAGGGAAGCATCCGACATGGGCTTCTGGGCTCTGCACATCGATTCACTGGGCTGGGCAGTCGCCCTCGGTGCCCTGTTCCTGTTTATTTTCCGCTTGGCCGCCAAGCGCGCCACCTCAGACCAGCCCGGCGGGCTCCAGAACTTTGTGGAAGTGATGGTTGAGTTTGTCGATCAGAGCGTCAAGGAAACCTTCCACGGCAAGAACAAGGTGATTGCGCCGCTATCGCTGACCATCTTCTGCTGGGTATTCCTGATGAACCTGATGGACCTGGTGCCGGTAGACTTCCTGCCCCAGCTGTTCCACCTGATGGGTCTGGAATACATGAAGGTCGTTCCGACTACGGATGTAAACGTTACTCTGGGCATGTCCCTGTCCGTATTCGCTCTGATCATCTATTACAGCCTGAAAGTGAAGGGCGTGGGTGGCTTCGTTGGTGAGCTGACCCTGCACCCCTTCTCTTCAGACAATCTGTTCCTGAAGATTTTGCTTGTCCCGATCAACTTCCTGCTGGAAGGCGTGAGCCTGATCGCCAAGCCGATCTCACTGGCGCTGCGTCTGTTCGGTAACCTGTACGCAGGCGAGCTGATCTTTATCCTGATTGCACTGCTGCCGTTCTGGGCACAGTGGGCACTGTCTGTACCCTGGGCGATTTTCCACATTCTGGTTATCACCCTGCAGGCATTCATCTTTATGATGTTGACGATCGTGTACCTGAGCATGGCTCACGAAGACAGTCACTGATCGGACACCATTAAGCCGTAGTTCTAAACCCTAAACCCTTAAACTGAAAAACCTAACTGAAAACTGGGAGTTATCATGGAAACTGTAGTTGGAATGACCGCTATTGCCGTTGCACTGCTGATTGGCCTGGGTGCCCTGGGTACTGCGATTGGCTTTGGTATCCTCGGTGGCAAGTTCCTGGAAGGCGCTGCGCGTCAGCCGGAAATGACCCCGATGCTGCAGGTTAAAATGTTCATCGTTGCAGGTCTGCTGGACGCCGTAACCATGATCGGTGTTGGTATCGCACTGTTCTTCACTTTCGCCAACCCGTTTGTCGGCCAGATCGCCGGTTAATCGAGTCGCCAGAGCCGGGGTTTTGCCCCGGTCAGATGATTCTTAACAAAACAGGCGAGAGGTGAAGACGTGAACATTAATTTGACGATGATTGGTCAAGCCATCGCGTTCTTTATCTTTGTCGTCTTCTGCATGAAGTACGTGTGGCCGCCAATCATGGCCGCACTGCAGGAGCGTCAAAAGAAGATCGCTGACGGACTGGCTGCCTCAGACCGCGCTGCGCGCGATCTGGAACTGGCTCAGGAAAAGTCAGCTCAGGAACTGCGTGAAGCCAAGCAGCAAGCTGCTGGTCTGATTGAACAGGCCAACAAGCGCGCGGCCCAGATTGTGGAAGCATCCAAGGATGACGCCCGCAAGGAAGGCCAGAAGCTGATTGAGCAGGCCAAGGCCGAAATTGAACAGGAGCGGAATCAGGCTCGTGACGCTTTGCGTGCAGAAATTGCCAGCATTGCCGTTGCCGGTGCCGAGAAGATCCTGGAAACCTCTGTCGATGCCTCCAAGCACAACGAGATGTTGGAAAAACTGGCGGCAGAACTTTAAACGACGAGGTTCATCATGGCAGAACTGAGAACGCTGGCCCGTCCCTACGCAAAGGCAGCATTTAGTGCCGCTCAGGAGCATGAACAGCTGGCTGAGTGGTCCAAGGTGCTGACGATCGCCGGGCAGGTCACCGCGAACAAAGACATTCGACAGCTTCTCGCGAATCCGGGTCTGGAAGAGCAGAAGAAGGCTGAACTGATTCTGGAGGTCGCTGAAGATGGCGTCACCGATCAGGTCCGCAACTTTTTCGCTGTACTGGCTGAAAACCGCCGGCTGACTCTTCTTCCTGAGATTGCAGCGCTCTTCAACACGTACCGGGCTGATCTGGAGCGCACTGTTGATATCGAAGTTACCGCGGCTTTCGAGCTGACGGACGAACAGCAACAGAAGCTCGCCCAGGCACTTTCGAAGAAACTCGAGCGGCAAGTGTCACTCGCAGCGTCATTGGACAAGTCTCTGATTGGCGGCGTGATTATTCGCACCGGCGATCTGGTCATTGACGCATCTGTACGCGGAAAGCTGACCAAGCTGGCCGACGCTCTGGGCTCCTGATTTCAGCACAAGGTTTGAGGATATTGGCATGCAGCAACTGAATCCATCCGAGATCAGTGACATCATCAAGAAGAGAATCGAGAAACTCGACATCTCTTCCGAAGCAAAGAACGAAGGTACGATCCTGTCGGTATCCGACGGTATCGTGCTGATCCACGGTCTGGCCGACGTTATGTACGGCGAGATGATTGAATTTGCCAACGGCACGTTCGGCATGGCTCTGAACCTGGAGCGTGATTCCGTTGGTGCGGTTGTGCTGGGTGACTACGAAGATCTGGCTGAAGGCCAGAAAGTTCGTTGCACCGGCCGCATCCTGGAAGTACCGGTTGGTCCGGAACTGATGGGCCGTGTGGTCGACGCTCTGGGTAACCCCATCGACGGCAAGGGCGACCTCGGTACCGACCTGACCTCTCCGGTCGAAAAGGTTGCACCGGGTGTTATCGCTCGTCAGTCCGTTGATGAGCCGGTTCAGACTGGTCTGAAGGCAATCGACACCATGGTGCCGATCGGTCGCGGCCAGCGTGAGCTGATCATCGGTGACCGTCAGATCGGTAAGACCGCTGTCGCCATCGACGCGATCATTAACCAGAAAGACACCGGCATCAAGTGCATCTACGTTGCCGTCGGTCAGAAGCAGTCTTCCATTGCCGCCGTTGTGCGCAAGCTGGAAGAGCACGGTGCCATGGATCACACCATCGTGGTTGCCGCCGGTGCCGCCGATCCTGCAGCGATGCAGTTCCTGGCTCCGTACTCCGGTACCTCCATGGGTGAATACTTCCGTGACCGTGGTGAAGACGCCCTGATCATCTATGATGATCTGTCCAAGCAGGCTGTGGCTTACCGCCAGATCTCCCTGCTGCTGCGTCGTCCGCCAGGCCGTGAAGCATACCC
The DNA here is from genome assembly GCF_056857715.1 of Marinobacter sp. L-13. Classification (NCBI taxonomy): domain Bacteria; kingdom Pseudomonadati; phylum Pseudomonadota; class Gammaproteobacteria; order Pseudomonadales; family Marinobacteraceae; genus Marinobacter; species Marinobacter sp. L-13. The sequence continues at coordinate 42,162 of NZ_JBSXNQ010000068.1, read as the reverse complement.
GGGTGACGTATTCTACCTGCACTCCCGTCTGCTGGAGCGTGCGTCCCGTGTTAACGCTGATTACGTTGAGCAGCTGACCAACGGTGAAGTGAAAGGCCAGACCGGTTCACTGACCGCTCTGCCGATTATTGAAACCCAGGCTGGTGACGTATCCGCGTTCGTACCGACCAACGTAATCTCCATTACCGACGGTCAGATCTTCCTGGAAACCAACCTGTTCAACTCCGGTATACGTCCGGCGATGAACGCCGGTATCTCCGTATCCCGGGTAGGTGGTTCGGCCCAGACCAAGATCATGAAGAAGCTCGGCGGTAACATCCGTCTGGCTCTGGCCCAGTATCGTGAACTGGCCGCTTTCGCACAGTTTGCTTCCGACCTCGACGAAGCAACCCGTCAGCAGCTTGAGCACGGTCAGCGTGTAACGGAACTCATGAAGCAGAACCAGTACAGCCCGATGTCTGTGGCTGAAATGGGTACGGTTCTGTTCGCAGCCAACGAAGGCTTCCTGGACGACGTTGATGTCGACAAGGTAGTGAAGTTTGAAGCGCAGATGCTTGACTGGATGCGCTCCGAGCAGAAAGACCTCCTCGACAAGATCAACGAGAAAGGCGATTACAACGACGAAATCGCTGCCGGCCTCAAAGCTGCACTTGAGAAATTCAAGACCACTCAGAGCTGGTAAGAAAACGGGCCTGCGGCAAACGCCGCGGGCCGCTTTTCGTAGCAACGAGTGTCTAACTTGAGAAGGCAGTGAGTTATGGCCGTCGGCAAAGAAATACGTAACCAGATTTCAAGCATCAAGAGCACGCAGAAAATCACCAGCGCCATGGAAATGGTGGCTGCGAGTAAGATGCGGAAGGCTCAGGAACGCATGCAGGCAACTCGCCCGTATGCAGACAAGATGCGTCAGGTGATCGGGCACATTGCCAAGGCGAACGCTCAGTACAAGCACCCGTTCATGGTCGAGCGCGAAGTAAAGCGCGTGGGCTATATCGTGGTGTCGACTGATCGTGGTCTCTGCGGTGGTCTGAACATCAACCTGTTCAAAACGCTTGTCCGTGAAATGAAAGCGTGGAAAGAAAAAGGAGTGGAAACCGATCTGTGCGCCATCGGGCAGAAAGGGGCTTCCTTTTTCCGGAGCTACGGCGGCAATGTCGTCGCGGCGTTGACCCATCTGGGGGACAGCCCGAGCTCTGAAAAACTCATCGGCAACGTCAAGGTTATGCTGGATGCGTTCTCGGAAGGCAAGATTGATCGCCTTTACGTGGTAAACAACGAGTTCGTCAACACCATGACCCAAAGCCCGAAGGTGGAGCAATTGTTGCCCCTGCCTGAGAGCGAAGACGAAGAAGAGATCAAGAACCAGTGGGATTATCTCTACGAGCCCGATGCCAGGCAGATCCTCGATGGCCTTCTGCCACGTTTTATTGAATCCCAGGTGTACCAGGGTGTGGTAGAAAATCTGGCATGTGAACAGGCAGCCCGGATGATCGCCATGAAGAGCGCAACTGATAACGCCGGTGGCATTATCGACGAACTTCAGTTGGCTTATAACAAGGCGCGTCAGGCAGCCATTACCCAAGAGATATCGGAGATTGTGAGCGGCGCCGCTTCGGTGTGATCCAGCCCACGATCCAACTGGTTTTATTGACTATCAAGATAACGAGGAACCGAGCATGAGTAGCGGACAAATCGTTCAGATCATTGGCGCGGTTATCGACGTGGAATTCCCACGTGACTCCGTACCCAAAGTATATGACGCACTGCTGCTTGAAGGTGGCGAAACAACTCTGGAAGTCCAGCAGCAGCTGGGCGACGGCATTGTTCGTACCATCGCCATGGGCAGCACCGAGGGCCTGAAGCGTGGCCTGAAAGCAGAAAACACCGGCAACCCGATTTCGGTACCGGTTGGTACCCAGACTCTGGGCCGTATCATGGATGTTCTGGGTCGTCCCATCGACGAAGCCGGCGAGATCGGCGAAGAAGAGCGTTGGGCGATTCACCGTAAGGCACCGGGCTATGCCGATCAGGCAGCGTCTGCGGACCTGCTGGAAACCGGCATCAAGGTTATCGACCTGATCTGCCCGTTCGCCAAGGGTGGTAAGGTTGGCCTGTTCGGTGGTGCCGGTGTTGGTAAAACCGTAAACATGATGGAGCTGATCAACAACATCGCGAAAGAGCACTCCGGTCTCTCCGTATTCGCAGGTGTTGGTGAGCGGACCCGGGAAGGTAACGACTTCTACTACGAAATGAAGGAGTCCAACGTTCTCGATAAGGTTGCCATGGTTTACGGCCAGATGAATGAGCCCCCCGGAAACCGTCTGCGTGTGGCCCTGACCGGTCTCACCATGGCCGAGAAGTTCCGGGACGAAGGTCGTGACGTACTGTTGTTCGTCGACAACATCTACCGTTACACCCTGGCAGGTACCGAAGTATCCGCACTGCTCGGCCGTATGCCGTCTGCGGTAGGTTACCAGCCGACTCTGGCTGAAGAGATGGGTCAGCTGCAGGAGCGTATTACCTCTACCAAGAACGGTTCCATCACGTCCATCCAGGCGGTATACGTACCGGCGGATGACTTGACTGACCCGTCGCCTGCAACCACCTTCTCGCACCTGGATGCTACCGTTGTACTGAGCCGTGACATCGCTTCCAAGGGTATCTACCCGGCGATCGATCCGCTGGATTCCACCTCTCGTCAGCTGGATCCGCTGATCATCGGTCAGGAGCATTACGAAGTGGCCCGTGGCGTGCAGACCAACCTGCAGCGCTACAAGGAGCTGAAAGACATCATCGCCATCCTGGGTATGGATGAACTGTCAGAAGAAGACAAGCTGACTGTAGCCCGTGCCCGTAAGATCGAGCGTTTTCTGTCCCAGCCGTTCCACGTTGCTGAAGTATTCACCGGTTCCCCCGGTAAGTACGTTTCCCTCAAGGAAACCATCAGCAGCTTTAAGGGCATCCTGAATGGCGACTATGATGAACTGCCCGAGCAGGCGTTCTACATGGTTGGTACCATTGAGGAAGCGGTCGAGAAAGCGAAGGAAATGAAGAGCAAGGCAAAGAGCTAATCTGAGCCGACGCATTTGTTTCCGGATCGATCAAAGAGGCAACTGACATGGGTATGACCGTGCATTGTGATGTGGTAAGTGCCGAAACAAAGATCTATTCCGGATTGGTGGAAATGCTGATCGCAGCGGGCTCTGAAGGTGACCTGGGTATTGCCCCGGGTCACACCCCACTGCTGACCCAGCTGAAGCCGGGCCCTATTCGGATTATCAAGCAGGGCGGTGAGGAAGAAATTCTTTACGTGTCCGGCGGGTATCTGGAAGTCCAGCCCAATCTGGTGACTTTGTTGGCGGATACCGCTGTTCGTGCAAAGGATGTGGACGAAGCAGCCGCGCTCGAAGCTCAGAAAGAAGCCGAGAAAGCACTTGCCAACAAGACTGGTGAATTCGAGTACTCCCGTGCCGCTGCAGAGCTGGCCGAGGCTGTTGCCCAGCTTCGTACCATCCAGCAGCTGCGTAACAAAATGCGCTAAGCATTTCCGTTTCGGGTTTGCCGAACACCGAAGCCGCATCCTGAGCGGCTGGAAGACCAACGTGTTGCGTTGGCCGTCCGGCCCTGAAGGGTGCGGTTTTTTTATTTTCAGCATTCAGAGAGTAAACACTCCGGGAGCCTGACTTTTCCATGAGCCCGCTACACGTCGTCATTCTGGCCGCTGGCCAGGGTTCCAGAATGAAATCCGCACTGCCGAAGGTGCTGCATCCGATTGCCGGCCGCCCTATGCTTCATCACGTGATCGACACCGCCAAACAGCTTGGCGCCGAGAGGATCCATACGGTCATAGGTCATGGTGCTGACAAGGTTCGGGAAACCACCGATGAGGCCTCGGTAAACTGGGTCACTCAGAGTGAGCAGTTGGGTACCGGCCATGCTGTGGCTCAGGCCCTGCCGGATCTTCCCGATGACGCCCGTGTTCTTGTGCTTTACGGCGATGTGCCTTTGACTCGTCATGAGACGCTCGACGGATTGGTTGGGACACTTGGTGACCACACCCTGGGTTTGTTGACCGTCACCATGGACAATCCCCAGGGATACGGACGGATTGTCCGGAGTGCTGATGGCGACGTACAGTCGATCGTCGAGCAGAAAGATGCCTCCGCCGAGCAGCAGCAGATCCGCGAGGTGAACACCGGGATACTGGCGGTGTCGGCGAAACACCTGAAAACCTGGTTGCCGACGCTCTCCAACAGCAACGCCCAGGGCGAATACTATCTTACCGACATCATTGCCATGGCGGTGGAACAGGGTCTTCGTATTGCGGTGTCCCAGCCGGAGAATCCCTATGAAGTCCAGGGAGTCAACAATCGCCTGCAACTGGCTGAACTGGAACGCTGGTTCCAGCGCCAGCAGGCTGACCGGCTGATGACAGAAGGTGCGACACTCGCGGATCCCGCCCGGATAGATGTCCGTGGCGAGCTGAGTATCGGCAATGACCTCTGGATTGATGTGAACGTGGTGTTCGAGGGCAAGGTCAGCCTTGGCAGTAATGTATCCATTGGCCCCGGTTGCGTCATCAAAGACGCCACCATTGCAGATGGCGCGGAAATCAAGGCCAACAGCGTGATTGAAGGGGCCGTAATTGGCGCCAGCGCCCAAATCGGGCCGTTTGCGCGTATCCGGCCGGGCACGGAACTGGCGGCCAACACCAAAGTGGGCAACTTCGTGGAAACCAAAAAGGCCATTGTGGGTGAGGGCACTAAGATCAACCATCTGAGCTATGTGGGTGATGCCTCACTGGGCCGTAATGTGAATGTGGGTGCAGGAACCATCACCTGTAATTATGATGGTGTGAACAAGTACCGGACGGTGCTCGGCGACGGGGTCTTTGTCGGCTCCAATACAGCCCTGGTTGCGCCGGTTACCGTTGCGGCCGATGCCACCATCGGTGCCGGGTCCACCATCACCCGTGATGTAGCCGACCACGAACTGGCCGTCGCAAGGGGCCGGCAGCGCAATATCGCCGGTTGGGAAAAGCCGAAGAAACACTGATACAAACGATCAACAGACAGGTAGAACAGCATGTGTGGAATTGTAGGCGCGGTTTCGGAAAGGGACGTTCAGGGTATCCTTCTTGAGGGTCTGCGCCGTCTGGAATACCGGGGATATGATTCGGCCGGTATGGCCGTCATCGGTGGCGACCACAGTGTCCAGCGCGCCCGTGAAGTGGGCAAGGTAGCCGCCCTGGCGGAAGCTATGGAAGCTAATCCCCTGGCAGGCCATCTGGGCATTGCTCATACCCGCTGGGCAACCCACGGCGAGCCCTCTCAGATCAACGCCCATCCGCACATGTCCGGCGACCGGCTGGCTATTGTCCACAACGGGATCATCGAAAACTATCAGGAGCTGCGCGAGGAATTGCGGGCTGACGGTTTCGAGTTTACGTCTCAGACCGATACCGAAGTCGTCGCGCACCTGATTGAGAAACACTACCGCACCCTGGGTAATCTCCATGATTCCGTGCGTTCGGCGATCGCCCGTTTGCGCGGAGCCTATGCCCTGGCGGTGGTACACGCTGACGAACCGGAGCACCTCGTGGTATGCCGTGAGGGCAGCCCCCTGGTCATTGGTGTGGGTATTGGCGAAAACTTCATCGCGTCTGACCAGCTGGCGCTGCTGCCAGTGACCGACCGGTTCATGTTCCTGGAAGAAGGCGATATCGCCGATATCCGAAAGGACGCCATTGCCATTCTCGACCGCGATGGCAAGGCCGTCGAGCGGGAAGTAACACGCTTCGAGCACGGTGCTGATTCCGCCGACAAGGGCGAGTATCGCCACTTCATGCTCAAGGAAATCTACGAGCAGCCGAAGGTGATCAAGGCGACCATGGAAGGCCGGGTCACCAGGACCCGGGTACTGGAACAGGCCCTCGGGACCGAGGCCGCCAACCTTCTGGAGAACGTTCGTCATGTCCAGATCATTGCCTGTGGCACCAGTTACCATGCCGGTATGGTGGCCCGTTACTGGATTGAGGAGCTGGCGGGCGTTGCCTGTTCCGTCGAGGTGGCTTCCGAATTCCGCTATCGCAAACACGTGATCCAGCAGGACACCCTGTTCCTCTGTATTTCCCAGTCCGGCGAAACCGCCGATACCCTGGCGGCCCTGCGTCAGGCGAAAAAAGCAGGTTTCCGGGCAGCATTGGCCATCTGTAATGTGCCGGGTAGTTCCCTCGTGCGGGAATCGGATTTGGTGATCATGACCCAGGCCGGACCGGAAATCGGCGTGGCCTCCACCAAGGCATTCACCACCCAGCTCACGGCTTTGCTGATCTTTACCCTGGCTCTGGCCCGTCATAATGGGCTGCCCGAGGAGCAGGAAGCTGAAATCGTCGAGGCCCTCCACCTCGTACCTGGCCAGGTCAGCGATGTGCTGGCCCTGGATGGCGAGATCGCCGAGATGTCCAAGGCATTCATGGATAAGAACCACAGCCTGTTCCTGGGCCGCGGTTCCCAGTTCCCGGTGGCTCTCGAAGGTGCCCTCAAGCTCAAGGAAATCTCCTACATCCACGCCGAGGCCTATCCTGCCGGCGAGCTCAAGCACGGCCCCCTGGCCCTGGTCGACAGCGAAATGCCAGTGGTCACTGTTGCTCCCAACAATGACCTGGTTGAGAAGCTGAAATCCAACCTGGAAGAGGTCCGGGCCCGCGGCGGTGAACTGTTTGTCTTTGCTGATAAAAAGGCCGACGTCAAAGCGGAAGAGGGCCTGCACGTGATGCAGATTCCGTCCGTGCATCCGATTACAGCGCCGATCGTGTACACCGTGCCACTGCAGCTGCTGTCCTACCATGTGGCCGTGTTGAAGGGTACCGATGTGGACCAGCCGCGGAACCTGGCCAAGAGCGTCACTGTAGAGTAGCCCCGCAGGCCAGCAAGGCCTTGATCACAGAATAAACGTTTTCTTGTATTTCACGATAATGATAATTATTATCATTATCGTGAATAAACAAGGAGAACGTCATGGAATTTCTGTGTCCCAATCACCGCCAACAGTTTTCGGACCTGCCGCTGGAAGAACGCAAAGACCTCTGGCTGTTCTGGATGGAGAATGCCCACGACTGCAGTGAGCAGGGGCAGTGGCGGGATGTTATCTCGCTGGCTGGCAGCGCCTTCGATCTTGCTTGCCTGCACGGGCCGCGGGATGAATCCTGCATGCACATCGAACTGACTCTCTCAGCCATACTGGTCTCCCGGGCCCTTTCCGATCGCGGTGAGCGGGCCGGTATGGACGCGGTGATTCTCCGGGCACTGGAGAGCCTTCAGCACCCGGACCATGCCGCCCCCATCGACGGTTGCTGTGATATCCAAGACTGCGTTTCTGTGCTTATAGATCCTTCACGGCACGCAGACTTTTTTGCTGACTACCTCAACTGGCCCTCCTTACCTTTCGTTCCACCAAAACGGGCAACTATGGTACGGACGCTCCATTGACCTCGTAACCGGACAACAGAGGCATAGTTAGCAGACCAGGTTGGATAGGCGTGGAGTGGGCAGGTTGCACACATTCAGTCAGGCAGATTTCGAACGTTTCGGGCAGCTTTACGACATAGAATTTCGGTTTCCGGCCATCCAGGGCGACACCGGAAGTGATGACCGTATCGTTGCCCGGGGTGAGATTGCCGAGTACAGCCTGGCTTCGGGTTTTCGGTTTACGTTTTCTTCGCTTCAGGTGCTCCAGGCGTATGAATCAGTCTCTTCTGGTCATGCGCCGTTGCTTGTGCTGGTCGTTCTGGATGGCACCGTTGAGCTTACCCTCGGGTCGGTCGAACACGAACTGACGCCTGGGACTGCAGTCAGCATGCAGCTGCACCCGGACTACCCATTGCAGGCCCACCAGCCAGAGCAACAGCATCTGAGCATTGTGGCGCTCGCTTTCGACCCTCGGGGCGCCAAATTGGGCCATGTCTCTCCCAGCTTGCATGGACTGAGCGTTCTTCCTGGAATGCCCCTGCGCCAATGGAAGGTGCCACAGGCGCTCCAGGAGCTGTTACGGACCTATGCAGGCCTCACGATGACCGGCACCCAGAAAAATCTGGTGTTGGAGGGGCTCGCGCTGCAGCTTGCCGGATTGGGTCTGGGAGGCCAAGAGCATGAGTCTCCGGAGGTTCCCGTGGTTCCGGTCCAGCAACGTCAACGACTTGAGTTGGTGAGGCAGCATCTGGAGTTTACCCCGGACCATGACCACAGCCTGAAGGACCTTGCGCAAATGGCTGCAATGAGTCCTAGCGGCCTGCGAGCGAAGTTCCGGGCGATGTATGGCGTTCCGGTCTTCGACTATCTGAGAAAATGCCGGCTTCAGTTGGCAAAACACTATCTGGAGCAAGGCTTCAGTGTTGAGCAGAGCGCGAACAAGGTGGGGTACACACACGCGACCAATTTTTCGACGGCGTATCGCCGGGAATTCGGGTTTTCTCCCCGACAACGCAACGTTGACCAGAAAAATTAGCACTCCGCATAGAATTTTTGTTTTCTTGAATACCAAACATCGGATCTAAACGACAATAATTCGCATTACAGTTTATTTTGTAAAGCGCGTTGTTTGGAGCTGATTAATGAATTCGTCCCGTGATAACCGCCAGTCCTTTCTCCCGTCAGGACTCGCGTTGGCCATAGCCGGGGTTCTGGCAAGCCCGATGTTGTACGCGCAGGAAGCGAACGTTACCGAGCTGGATGCAATTGAGGTATCTGCAGATGCCGCCGAACCGAGCGGCACCGCACCGAGTGATGGCTACACCGCAGAGGCGACCGTTACCGGCACGAAAACAACCACCAACATGGTTGAAACGCCCCAGTCCATTTCCACAGTCACAGCGGATCAGATCGAGGACCAGAACGCCGCCAACCTGGGCGAAGTTCTGCGTTATACAGCCGGCGCCCGAGGCGAGACCTTTGGTTTCGAGCCGCGCACCACGTTTCTGAGAATACGCGGCTTCGATGTGGCCACCAGTGGCTTGTTTCGTGACAACCTGAAACTGGCGAACCCCGGCTTTGCCGCCGGTTACAGCCTGGAGCCCTATGGCGCCGAGCGCATTGATGTGCTCAAGGGGCCTTCTTCCGTTCTGTACGGACAAGCGGGCCCGGGTGGGTTGGTGAACTATGTGTCCAAACGTCCTACTTTCGACACCCGTCGAGAAGTGCGCGTTGAGGCTGGTACCAACGATCTGGTCCAGGGTCAGTTTGATATCAGTGGGGCGGTGAACGACAGTGATACCCTCGCGGTTCGCCTGGTAGGCCTGGTTCGCGACAGCGAAACCCAGGTAGATTTCGTCAACGACGACCGAAAGTACCTGGCCCCCAGCCTGACCTGGCAGCCCACGGACGCCACCCGACTGGCGGTATTGGCGCACTGGCAGTACGACGATACCCAGCCATCTCAACGTTACCCGTTGCAGGGCACGTTGGAGCCAAATCCGAATGGCCCGATTCCTGACAACCGGTTTACCGGCGAGCCAGGGTACGATGCCTATGAGCGTCGCGAGAGTGCCATCGGCTACGAGTTTGAGCACCGCATCAATGACCAGATAGTTCTGCGTCAGAATGTCCGGGACTACCGTAACGATGTTGACGACCAGACCATCTACACCACCGGCTTGCTGGCGGATCAGAGAACCATTACCCGGTCGCGCTTCGACAGTTTCGGTCGCATTGACGGACTGGCCATGGATAACCAGCTGCAGTTGACTGCCCAGACGGGCTCGGCAGAACATACCGTTTTGGTCGGCCTCGACCATCAGGATATCGATGTGTCATCCCGGCAGTTCTTTGGGGCCGCCAGTAACCTGGACATCTATGATCCTGTCTATGGGGCGCCTGTCCCTGATGCCCCATTGTTTAAAGACGAGGACGGACAACTCAAACAGACCGGCATTTACCTCCAGGATCAGATCCGGGTAGATCGTTGGACGGTTTCCCTTGGCGGCCGGTATGACGTGGCCCGTTCCGAGACAATCAATACTCTCACCGGCGCCACAGCTAGCCGGGAAGACGAGGCCTTCACTGGTCGTGCCGGTGCCAGTTACCAGTTCGCGAATGGCTTTGCCCCTTATGTGAGCTACATGGAGTCGTTTCTCCCCACCACAGGTACCGATGCGGCAGGCAATCCCTTCGAGCCGGAAACCGCTCACCAATACGAGGTGGGCGTAAAATACCAGCCCAATACGGACACGCTGGTGACACTGGCCTGGTTCGACCTGACCCGGCAAGACTACCTGACCACCAACCCATCGACCTTCGCCAATGAGCAGAAGGGCGAGGCCAACTCGCGGGGCCTTGAGATGGAAGCCCGCACGCGTGTGTTCCAGGCGCTCGATGTGGTTGCCAGCTATACCTACACCGATGCCGAGATCACCAAAGCCAGCAACCCCGTGGAAGAAGGCGAGCCGCTGGAATACACCCCGGAGCATGAAGCAGCGCTGTGGGGCAAATACAGCTTCCGGGGCGGTATGCTGCATGGCCTGGGTCTGGGCGCCGGCGTGCGTTACATCGGCGAGAGTTTTGGCGCGGCATTCAACGCGGACAATTCCGCCCTGGAAGTACCGGATGTAACCCTGGTGGATGCCGCTGTTACCTACGACATTGGCCAGGTGTCGCTGGGCCTGCATGCCCAGAACCTGCTGGACGAGAAATACGTGGCAACGGCCTTCGACAGCTCGGGCACCTACGGCACCCGCCGTGAAGTCACAGGTTCGGTTACTTACCGGTTCTGATTAAATTATCCTCTTGGCGCAGGGACGCGCCAGCTCCAACAAATTTCTTTCAATAGAGCCCCATCAGTTCCCATCCGTCAGAACATTTGTGTATTTTTTTCACAAAGCGACCTCACAGACACGCAAATCGGTTAAAATGCCTGCGCTGCCTCCCTGTTGATTAAGTAATATTACGAAAATATCTGTGTTGATCAGCGCAAATTCCTCATTTTCTTGTTAGTAAGACTAAATCCGGTCTTCAATTTGTACCTTTGGCCCATACTCCGGTACATAAATATCAAGGAAGATGCGGGCTTGCTGGCACACAATACCAATAACCCGTTTTCTCAGAAGATTTCCGTAATGCCCAATACCGTTATCTCTGGCTTTACCCACAATTTCCTTGGCAAGGCGCCCGTCTGGTACAAGCAGGTCATTCTGCTGTTTCTTGTTGCCAACCCGATTGTCATGTGGACCCTGGGGCCGGGCACGGCCGGCTGGCTTCTGATTGCCGAGTTTATTTTTACCCTGGCCATGGCCCTGAAGTGTTACCCCCTTCTCCCGGGTGGCCTGCTGGCGGTGGAGGCGCTGCTGATTGGCCTGACCACGCCGGACGCGGTCTATCTGGAAGTGCTCACCAACTTCCCGGTTATCCTGCTGCTGATGTTCATGGTGGCGGGCATCTACTTCATGAAGGAACTGCTACTGGTGACCTTCACCCAGATTCTGGTGGGGGTGCGTTCCAAATCGGCTTTGTCTCTTCTGTTCTGCAGCGCGGCAGCGATTCTTTCGGCCTTCCTGGATGCCCTGACGGTTACCGCGGTGATCATCAGCGTAGCGGTGGGCTTCTACTCGGTTTACCACAAAGTGGCTTCCGGTAAGGGCTATCAGCACAAGGACCACAACGCCGGCAGTGATGATGAAGTAATCGAGCTGCACCGGGAAGATCTGGAAAACTTCCGGGCTTTTTTGCGCAGCCTGTTGATGCACGGCGCTATCGGTACAGCCCTGGGTGGTGTGGCCACCATGGTGGGCGAGCCGCAGAACCTGCTGATTGCCAAGGTGGTGGGTTGGGATTTTGCCGGTTTCTTCCTGCACATGGCGCCGGTGAGCGTGCCGGTGCTGGCGGCCGGGCTGTTTACCTGCTGGGCTCTGGAGAAGCTGCGCTGGTTCGGCTACGGCGGGCGCCTGCCCAAGCCCGTGCGCCGGGTACTGGAGGAGTTTGCGGAGAACGAGCGGGCGAAGCGTACCAAGGCTGATCAGGCGGCACTCTGGGTGCAGGCATTTGCGGCTGCAATACTCGTGGTAGGCCTGGCTTTTCACCTGGCCGAGGTCGGCCTGATTGGCCTGTTGGTGATTATCCTGATTACCTCGTTTACCGGGGTCACCGACGAGCACCAGATTGGTAAGGCCTTCCAGGAATCCCTGCCGTTTACCTCCCTGCTGGTGGTGTTTTTCGCGGTGGTTGCCGTGATCCACGAACAGCACCTGTTCAAGCCCATCATTGACTATGTGCTGTCGCTCCCTGAAGCCCGTCAGCCGGGCATGTTCTTTATTGCCAACGGGGTTCTCTCGATGATCAGCGATAACGTGTTCGTGGCCACGGTGTATATCAGTGAGGTGAAGCAGGCACTGGATGCCGGAGCAATCAGCTATGAGCATTTCCAGAAGCTGGCGGTTGCCATCAACACCGGCACCAATCTTCCCAGTGTGGCGACCCCGAATGGTCAGGCGGCTTTCCTGTTCCTGCTGACCTCTGCCATTGCGCCGCTGGTTCGGTTGTCTTACGGCAAGATGGTGGTGATGGCGTTTCCCTACATGCTGGTAATGGGCGGCGTTGGTCTGTACATGGTTATTAACTATATTTGACATTCTGTCGGGATTTTTGCGGGCAGTGTCAGTGCAGATTTGCACGGGTCTGTTAATCTTTGCCTTAACAGACCCCAACAATACGGATTCCATGTCCAGAAACTACGCGGACCAATTTTCCTCGATGTATACAGCCAAACGTTTTTTTAGTGCCCGGCTTTGGATTTTGCTAGCAGGATTATTGCTATCAACGGGCACTCTGGCTGACCCGGAAACAGCCGGCAAACCTCTTCGCATTGCCTATGTCGACTTTCCACCGATAACCTATCAGAAAGCGGATGGCAGTCCGGCGGGCACTTTCATTGAGATTACCCGAAAAGTGGCAGTCGAAGCAGGCTATCAGCCGCAATTTCTCTACCTACCCATCAGCCGTGTCTATCTGTATCTGCGCAACGGTCAGATTGACGTCTGGCCAGGTTCAACTAACGTTCCTGTCTTAAACGGCGAGGTTCTTGAGACTTGGGTAAGTCCCTTAGCGACCCAGCTTAGCGCGTGGTATCTGGAGGGAACCGGACCACTCCTTCATTTTGATCAGCTGCAGGGCAAGACAGTAATCACGATTGCCGGGTACACCTACGGCGGGCTTTTATACTGGCTGGAGGATGAGGCCTCGATTGACGTAACCGAGGCACCCAACTATCGGGCGGCTTTGGAAATGCTCAAGCTTGGTCGCGGGCATTATCTGTTGGGTCATCGAGATCCCGTTCTGGACACCCTTTCAATGCCCGAAGATGCGAAGATTCGTGAATCGGAGATCCGTTTGAGGAATCTCGCCTGGCTGTTTTCGCTTGCCAATCCCCGGGCAGCGATACTGCGCGAAGAGTTCGATGATGCCTATATCCGCTTGGCTGAAAAGGGTGAAGTACCCCCGATCCGAAAGTTTGGCGAGAGCTTTGTGATACCGGGCTTGCCCGAAAAATATCGATAGCAAGCCCAAGCGGCTCAGGAATCGGGATTCAGGCGAATATCACCGTACCAGGCGGTCGCTTTTTCCCCGGTGTTGTCTGAATCCGACATAATGGCAATACCCACCACCGGAGGTGGTTCCTCGCCAAATGCTTCCCGGTAATCAGCCATGATATCGCGTTCCACCGTGACCCATTCCCCGACCTTATCAGATCCGGAGTTCACGGCGATCATCATGGTTTTCTCGGTGTAAGGATTGGGGACAATCTCGCCCTCGGGCAGGGTATTGGCCCAGATGTAGTTCAGGGCATTGCCCGGCAGGGACTCACCGAATAACACCTCGACGGTCTTGCGCTTGGCGCGCTCGAAAAAGCCGGCCTTGTCGGGCTGGAACTCAAAGGCAACGTAGATTCTGGCGGGGTAATCGTCCCCGGACTTTTCCCGGGCATCCCCGTTTTCGAAGACATTCGAGACTTTCCAGCGCCATTGCAGAATCAGCGAATCGGTTGGCTCCAGCCTGACCCGTGCGATCAGTCCCGACGCACCGCCGTCCGTGGTCGCCCGCACGACCTGCTGACCGTCTTCGGTTGTCAGTTCATAGCGGCTGAGCTGATCTATCTTGGGGAATTCCAGAGGCTCCCAGCAATCATTCAGGGACTGCATTTCCGAGAAAGGTGTGAGGGGGGATGGTGTCTGTGCCAACAAGAGCCCTGACAGGCCCATCAGAACCAGCACTGATAAAAATGTGGCAGTCTTTCTCATCGCGCTTCTCACTTTCAGGTTCACAGTACCCCGATGGACAGACGCTGTGAGCAAAAGTGCCCGAGGCCATTACTGGATTGCCAGCAAGCGGATTGCACTGGCTGCGGCCGCCGTCCGGTTCTCTACGCCCAGTTTCCGGAATACCTGCTCCAGGTGTTTGTTAACGGTTCGGGGACTCATATCTAGGATCTGGCCTATCTCCCGGTTGGTCTTACCGTTCGCGATCCAGAGTAACACGTCGGATTCTCTCAGTGTCAGCTCGAACCTTTGCCGCAAGGCTGCTGTTGCGCTGTTCTGGTTCTGTGGTGTTTTCAGCCGCAGCAGGTATTCCCGGTTATCCACAAGGGCAAGAAACTCTACCGTTCTGTCGATGCCCATGATTTCGACTGGCATGCTGTGGCCCGGCTCGGGACGGTGGCCCAGCCATTCCTCCAGTCTGGCACGTACCTCGGGGAATTCGGGGTGCGCTGCGTCGGGCAGGTACTGGCAAACCTGGGGCGTGCCCCAGAGCAAGTTCGCCTCGCGATCCACCGCAAACAGGTTCTGACCGGCCGTATCTAGGGCGCTACGAGCACTGCGGGTCATGCGGGCATTCGTCAGGTGTACATCCATTCTGGCCAGGAGTTCGGTGGTGTTAATCGGTTTGGTCACGTAATCCACACCACCGGCGTTGAGCCCCATAACAACGTGCTCGGTATCGCTTAGACCGGTCATGAAGATGATGGGAATATCGGCGAACGCGGGGTTCTCTTTCAATCGACGACAGGTTTCGAACCCGTCCATATGGGGCATCAGGGCGTCCATCAGCACCACGTCCGGCGTGATATTCTGGCTGATGGTCAGTGCCTGGTTGCCTTCGAGGGCAACCAGCACGGTCATGCCTGCCTCTTCCATGGCATCGTTGATCATTCGAATGGAGTCGACCGCGTCATCCACGACCATCACGACAGTCTTCCGGTCATTATGAAGCTTCATGTTCGGCTACCTCGAGTAGTTCAAGAATTTTCTCAAACTGGAAATCATTGGTGAGTCTGGTGAGCTCAATCGCAAAGGGTTCGGCCGCCTCGCCGCTGTGTTTCAGGTCATGTAATGCCTCAAGCAGGCCTTTGCGGTGTCCAATCCGGGCCAGATTGGCCAGAGCCAGGCGCTGCTCCATTTTGGGTAAAGGCAAAACTCCATGGTCGGGTGCAGGAATAGCCGCCAGGGGATCCGGGCTCTTATCGAATCGCCAACTGAGATCCAGCACGCTGGCAATGGTGTCGAGCAACAGGTTCAGCCGAACCGGTTTGATGATGTAGCCATCGTGCAGACGCGGTGAGTCTGCGGCATGGTGGCCTTCGTTAGCGTCGGCAGAGACCATCACGACAGGCATGGTGTGCTTGTGCTGTCGTAGCATTGCCAGGACTTCCCAACCGTTTTGGCCCGGCATGGACACGTCGAGAAGCACAAGGTCAGGGCGTTCGGCCTCAACGGTTGCCAAAACCTGCATAGCATTGCCAAGATCGACGATTTCAAAGCCCAGGGGCGACAGCATGGCCCGCATGACCTGGCGGTGGGACACATCGTCATCCACCAGCAGTACTTTTCGCCGCGAACCGTGGTAACCGTAGATGCGCTTGGCCGGCATTGATATCGAGCGGGGTGTCGACGAATGCAGGCTTGATAGCATCAGACTGACCCGGAAGACACTACCCTGACCCGGTACGCTCTCCAGCGAGATATCGCCCCCCATGATTTCCGTGAGCAGGCGGGTAATGGTCAGACCCAGACCTGTGCCGGCCCGGCTTTGCCCCGGTGTCCGGATACGTTCGAACGGTCGGAAGATGCGTTCCACATTCTCAGGGGCTATGCCTTCCCCGGTGTCGCGCACGGTGAACTCGGCGACCTGACTGCGATAACGGAGGGTCAGGGAGACGCCGCCCCGATCCGTGTATTTAATGGCGTTGGAGAGAAGGTTGATCAGAATCTGGCGCAGCCGCTTCTCGTCGGTGGTGACCATTTCCGGAAGCGGGTTGGGGCAGTGGTAATCGAAGGCCAGGCCTTTATCTTCTGCCTGCAGGCGAAACATGGTCACCAGTTGCTCCATCAACAGCTCTATTCGAACCTGATCGCGGTGCAGGTCCAGGCGGCCAGCCTCGATCTTGGAAATATCCAACAGCCCCTCTATCAGATCTGCGAGGTACTCACCGCTGCGGCGAATGACACCGAGGGCTTCCTTGCGGTGGGAGGGAATGGTCTCGTCGTTTTCCATCAACTGGGCATAGCCGAGTATGGCATTGAGCGGGGAACGGAGTTCGTGACTGATCCCCGTCAAGTAGCGACTTTTCGCCCCGTTGGCTGCCTCCGCCTGTTCTTTTGCCTGCTGAAGAGCCTGGTCGGTCCGTTCGTGGGCGACGATCTCTTCCATCAGGAGGCGGTTTTGGCGTCGGGACTCTTCCTCGGCCACTACCCGGCTTTCGTGGGCGAGCACGAACAGCCAGCAGATCACGCCGGTTACAATCACTAGAATGAAGAACACTTTCCACAGGGTCACCGACAAAAGAATGCCTTCAGCGGGTGAAGCGACCGGCGTCTTGAAATAGATCAGGGACAGCAGCAGGCCGGAAAGGCCGTTGATGAGTACCAGCAGGCTCAGAAAATGCCCGAGCCTTGAGCGCAGACCGGCCAGCACCGGTTTTGGCATCAGGCTCCCGAGAAACTGATTGAGCTGTTCCTGATATCCGGCCCCCGGTTTGCAGGCGTCTGCGCAACGGGCATCGAGTGAACAGCAAAGTGAACAGATGGTGCCGTCATACGCGGGACAATTGGTGAGATCTTCCGGTTCGAAGTGATGTTCACAAATCGTGCATTGCACGAGCTGATGGTCAGTAGCGATGGGGACGAATGGCCGTGCTGTGTAGAAACGGCCGCCGGTTTTCCAGGCGATCAGAGGCGCCATGATCAGCGCGACTCCCATGGCGATAAAATGGGACAGGGCCTCCGGATAGACGCCCAGTATGCCGGTGTGACAGATGATACCTACTACAGAGGCCGTCAGCATGGCACCAACCCCGACCGGGTTGATGTCGTACAAGTGGGCACGTTTGAACTCTATGTGTGCGGGACTGAGCCCCAGTGGTTTGTTGATCACCAGATCGGCCACCAGCGAACCAACCCAGGCAATAGCGACGATGCCGTAGAAACCCAGGGTTTCCTCCAGCGCCCGGTAAACACCCAGTTCCATCACCAGAAGGGCAATGGCGACGTTGAAAAACAGCCAGACAACTCGTCCGGGATGGCTGTGGGTGAGTCGCGAGAAAAAGTTGGACCAGGCGATGGAGCCGGCATAGGCATTGGTAACGTTGATCTTGAGCTGACAAAGAATGACGAAAATGCCCGCCATCGCCAGGGAGATCTCGGGCGAATGGGTAATGTAATTGAAGGCGATCAGATACATCTGGGTGGGATCAGCCGCCTCCGAGGCGGTAACGCCCTGTTTCAGGGCAAGAACCGCAAGAAAGGAGCCCGCCAGGATTTTCAACATGCCGATCACAATCCAGCCCGGTCCCCCTGCCATAACGGCGGCCCACCACCGTCGCTTTTCCCGGGCATTGCGGGGTTCTGGAATGAAGCGCAGGAAATCCACCTGCTCGCCGATCTGGGCAATCAGTGAGAAAACCACAGCCGCCGCAGCCCCGAACATAACGATGCTGAAGCCACCGGAATCAACCGGGTTAAGTCCCTCGAACTGTGTCCAGTCGCTGACTGAAGAGGCATCCGCGTAAACAATGAAAACAAAGGGCACCAGTTGGAAAAAGATGAAGGCTGGCTGGGTCCAGACCTGGAACCGGCTGATCGTGGTGATCCCGTGGATTACAAAGGGAATGATCACCACGGAGCAAATCAGGTATCCAAGGACCAGGGGAATTCCGAATAACATTTCCAGTGCCATGGCCATGATGGCGGCTTCGATGGCGAAAAAGATAAACGTGAACGAAGCGTAGATCAGCGAGGTGATGGTGGAGCCTATATAGCCAAAGCCAGCACCGCGGGTCAGCAGGTCAATGTCGACGCCGTAACGGGCCGCGTAGTAACTGATCGGGATGGCGGTGAGGAAAATCACCAGACTGACGGCCAGTATCGCGGCGACCGCATTGTCGAACCCGTAGTGGAGGGTAATGGAGCCGCCGATGGCTTCCAGCGCCAGAAAGGAGATGGCGCCCAGCGCTGTGTTGCTTACCCGGGCAGCAGACCAGCGCCGGGCACTCTTGGCGGTAAAGCGAAGCGCATAGTCTTCCAGGGTCTGGTTGGCTACCCACTGATTGTAGCTGCGCCGAACCCGAAAAATATTCTGTCTTGCCGCCATGACTGCCTTGCCTTTGGTTTCTGGACGCCCCGCGTTAGTGCAGCTTCAAGCTGAAATGCACCGGATAGGAAAGCAGGATCAATATCCGTGCCATAGACCGGTGCAGGGATGTTCTTCTTTCTGCATGCCTGCGTTTTTAGCCTTTCTTGCCGGTGACAGGAATGCGTCAAATGACGTAGCACGCTGGGGCGATTGCCGAATGGGCACCCATGGGGGCGCCGAGCAGAATGAGTCTCGTGGGCGCTGTGCTTTCGAAAGGAAGCGCGGATCCGGACTTCAAAAACTGCGAGGAATCACCATGGATACGACAGATCAAGCCGCCAACGGGCGGTCGTTCGGTAAGGGACTGGGGCTGAAAAAGAGCCTGATGACGCTGGCGGCTTCCGTCATGCTTGCGACGTCGGCACAGGCGGCAGTGCCGGCCACAGCAGAGGTCAACACGACCGGTCTGGCGGTGACGGATGACACCGTTACGGTCGGCATTCTGCACTCCATCACCGGCACAATGGCGATCAGTGAGATTGGCTCGGTTCAGGCGGAAAAGCTGGCTATTGACCAGATCAACGCCTCCGGTGGTGTCCTGGGCCGCCAGATTGAATTCGTTCAGGAAGACGGCGCCAGTGACTGGCCGACCTTCGCTGAAAAATCCCGGAAGCTACTGCGCCAGGACAACGTTGCTGCGATCTTCGGCGCCTGGACCTCGGCTTCCCGCAAGGCCGTTCTCCCGGTTATCGAGCAATACAACGGCATGCTCTATTACCCCACCTTCTACGAGGGTCTGGAGCAGTCGCCCAATGTTGTCTACACCGGCCAGGAAGCGACCCAGCAGATTCTTGCCAGTATCGACTGGGCCGCAGAAACCAAGGGTGCCAAAAGCTTCTATCTGCTCGGATCGGACTACATCTGGCCCCGTACTTCGAACAAGATCGCCCGCAAGCACATCGAGGACAAGCTGGGCCTCAAGGTCTCTGGCGAAGAGTATTATCCGCTGGGTCACACCCAGTTCAACTCGGTTATCAACAAGATCAAGCTGCGCAAGCCGGACGTGATCTTTGCCTCGGTTGTAGGCGGCTCCAACGTGGCCTTCTACAAGCAGATGAAAGCGGCCGGTATCGATTTCACCGATGAGAAGCCCCTTCTGCTGACCATCTCCGTGACCGAGGACGAGATCCGCGGTATCGGCGGTGAGAACGTGGACGGCATCTACGCCTCCATGAAGTATTTCCAGAGCCTCGATAACCCCAACAACAAGGAATTTGTTGCGGCCTTCAAGGAAGCCTACGGCGATGACATGGTCATCGGTGACGTGACCCAGGCGGCTTATCTCGGCCCATGGCTGTGGAAAGCTGCGGTTGAAAAAGCCGGCTCATTCGACATCGACAAGATCCGTGAAGAGTTCGCAGGCATCGAGTTCACGAAAGCGCCAGAAGGTTACGTGCGCATCCACGAAAACCATCACCTGTGGTCCAAGACCCGTATCGGCCAGGCTCAACCTGACGGCCAGTACAAGGTTGTCTACGAGACCGAAGAACTGATGGAACCGGACCCGTTCCCGGAAGGCTACCAATAAGCCCGGACTGCTGGCGCCCCCGGGCGCCAGCATCCGTTGCCTCTGCAACACGAGATTAAGGGTTTGAAGGGTAAGTTGGTCTAAAGGGGAGTAAGGGTCATGTTTGATGGCTACACCAGCAGTGAATTGATGTCGATATTTGCCATGCAGGGGTTTGCCGGGCTCTCCCTGTTTTCAGTGTTCGTACTGATGGCTTTGGGCCTGGCCATCATCTTTGGTCAGATGGGGGTGATCAATATGGCCCACGGGGAGTTCATGATCCTCGGCGCCTACACAACCTACCTGACATCCGGCTTTTTCCAGTCCTATCTGCCGAGCCTGTTCGGCGGCTACTTCTTCGTCGCCATGGTTCTGGCTTTCCTGATTTGTGCTGCCCTGGGGGCATTCGTTGAATGGCTCATGATACGGCGACTCTATCACCGACCACTGGATACCCTTCTGGCCACCTGGGGTCTGAGCCTGATCATGCAGCAGGCTTACCGATCCATCTTTGGCGCCCGGGAAGTGGGTGTGGACCTGCCCGAGTGGATGATGGGGGCGATCCAGGTGACTGACCTGGTGGAGCTGCCCATCAACGGCCTGTTCGTCATGATCATCGCGCTGTCCATTGCCGTGGGCGTGTATTTCCTGATGTACCGATCCGGCTATGGCAAGAAAGTGCGGGCGGTGGTTCAGAATCGGCCCATGGCTGAAGCCGTTGGTATCAACAGTGCCGGTATCGACCGAGCCACCTTTGCCCTCGGGTGTGGCATCGCTGGCGTCGCTGGTGCTGCCTTCACCATGATCGGTTCCACCGGTCCGTCCTCTGGCCAGGCTTATATCGTAGACACCTTCCTGGTGGTGGTGTTTGGCGGTGCCCAGAGCCTGATTGGCACCATTGTGTCCGCCTTCGGTATATCCCAGGCCCAGTCCACCATGGAGTTCTTCCTGAGTGGTTCCATGGCCAAGGTGCTCACCCTGCTGGTCGTCGTCGGCATCCTGATGCTGCGTCCAGAAGGACTCATGGCCCTCAAGGTCCGTCGCTAGGAGATTGTCATGAAGAGTTCATCCCCATTGAAATGGTTTGCCACCCGCGAGGGACTGTATTACGTCGCACTGGCCGTGTTGCTGGTGGTGCTTTTGCCACTGGCGCTGGACCCATTCCGCCTGAATATGGTGGGCAAGTACCTGACTTACGCCTTTGTCGCCATTGGCCTGGTGATGTGCTGGGGTAAGGCCGGCATTCTCAGCCTGGGCCAGGGTGTGTTCTTTGGCCTTGGCGGCTACTGCATGGCCATGTTCCTGAAGCTGGAGGCCTCCACTCCGGAGGCCACCGCCATCCAGTCCACCCCCGGCATCCCGGATTTCATGGACTGGAACCAGCTCACCGAGCTGCCCTGGTTCTGGGAACCGTTCCACAGCTTCTCCTTTACCCTGCTTGCGGTGATCGGTGTGCCGGTTCTGCTGGCGTTTGTTATCGGCTTCGCCATGTTTACCCGGCGGGTGGGGGGCGTGTACTTCGCCATCATCACCCAGGCTATCGCCGCAATCCTGACGATTCTGATTATCGGACAGCAGGGCTATACCGGCGGTGTGAACGGCATTACCGATCTGCAGACGCTGAACGGCTGGGACATCCGCACCGATGAAGCCCGGACCATCCTGTACTTTGTCTGTGTTGGCATGCTGTTCCTCTGCCTGTTTGTGGCGCGCCTTGTCCAGAACCGGAAGCTGGGCCGCATCCTGGTGGCCATGAACGCCCAGGAAAACCGAGTTCGTTTTTCCGGCTATGACGTTGCCGCCTTCAAGATCTTCGTGTTCTGCCTGGCAGCGGCTTTTGCCGGCGTCGGTGGTGCCATGTTCACCCTGATTGTCGGCTTCATGTCGCCGTCGTTCATCGGCATTGTCGCCTCCATCGAGATGGTCATCTTCTGTGCCCTGGGTGGCCGGTTGTCCATCCTCGGCGCGGTCTACGGTGCCTTGCTGGTGAATGCCGCCAAGAGTGGCTTTTCGGAATCCTTCCCGGAACTCTGGCCGTTTGCCATGGGTGCGTTGTTTATCGGTGTCGTACTGGCCTTCCCGAACGGTCTGGCCGGCCTGTATCAGACCTACGTCATGCCCCTGGAAGACAAGATCTTCAAGCGCAACAAGGGTGCACAGCTGGAGGCCAAGCCCGCGGAAAAAACCGCAGAGCCAAAGCCGACCGCTGAGAAGACTCCTGATTACGATCCGATGATCGATTCCTACAGCCCGGAGAAATCGTGATGAGTGCAGCCAAAAGCAAAAGTGGGGATTTCCTGCTGGCGGTCGAAGGCCTGACCGTGTCATTCGATGGCTTCAAGGCCGTGGATGACCTGTCCTTCTACCTGGATCCGAAGGAAATCCGGGTCATCATCGGCCCCAACGGTGCCGGTAAAACCACGGTTCTGGACCTGATCTGCGGCAAGACCAAGGCCACGTCCGGCTCCATCAAGTTTGACGGTAAGGAGCTTACCAAGCTCAAGGAGCACCAGATTGTTCACTCGGGTGTGGGCCGGAAGTTCCAGACCCCGTCGGTGTTCGAGGACCTGACCGTCTTTGAAAACCTTGAAGTGTCCTACCCAAAGGGACACAGCGTGATGGGCGCCCTGGGATTCAAGCGCGACGCGGAGGTGATCAAGGCTGTAGAGGAAGTGGCTGAAACCATCTTCCTGACCGAGGCCCTGAATGAGTCGGCTGCTTCGTTGAGCCATGGCCAGAAGCAGTGGCTGGAGATCGGCATGCTGCTGATCCAGAAACCGGACCTGCTGATGCTGGATGAGCCGGTGGCCGGGATGTCCGTCACCGAGCGCAAGAAAACCGCCGAGCTGCTGAGGGTGATTACCAGGGACCATACGGTACTGGTGATCGAGCATGACATGCAGTTTGTCGGTGATATCGCTGACCGGGTCACGGTCATGCATCAGGGCAAAGTCCTTTCCGAGGGGTCCATCGAGCACGTGAAATCGGACCCGAAAGTCATCGAAGTCTACCTGGGGCACTGATCATGCTGAGCATCAAACATCATTCGGTGGCCTACGGCCAAAGCACCATCATCGATGACCTCAACCTCGACGTGGCAAAGAACGAAATTGTCGCCGTGGTGGGGCGTAACGGCATGGGCAAGACCACGCTGATGAAATCGCTGGTGGGCATGACCCCCACGCGAGGCGGTGAGGTCAGCCTGGATGGGAACGACCTTTCCGGCCTGAAGAGCTTCCAGCGTGTGCGCGCCGGAATCGGTTTCGTGCCGCAGGGGCGGATGATCTTTCCGACCCTGACGGTACGGGAGAATATCGAGACCGGCCTGGCCGCCGTGGGTGAGAAGAAGGTACCCGAGGACCTCTACGAGATGTTCCCGGTACTGAAGGAAATGCAGAACCGGCGTGGTGGCAACCTCTCTGGCGGCCAGCAACAACAGCTGGCTATTGCCCGGGCACTGGCCACCCGGCCCAAGGTGTTGCTGCTTGACGAACCCACGGAAGGTATCCAGCCCAACATTATCAAGGAAATCGCGCAGACCCTTCGGCGCATCCGGGATGAGCGGGGCCTGTCGATTGTGGTGTCGGAGCAGGTTCTGAGCTTCGTGATGGATGCGGCAGACCGGATCCTGGTGATTGAAAAGGGCGCGATTGTGCACGAAGAGAGCCGGGAAGAAGCGGATCAGGACAAGATTGCGAGCTATCTGGCGGTTTAACGAGGAGCAGAACGATGAGACACGGTGATATTTCCAGCAGCAACGATACCGTCGGCGTGGCGGTGGTGAACTACAAGATGCCGCGGCTGCATACCAAAGCCGAGGTGTTGGACAACGCCCGCAACATCGCTGACATGATCAAGGGTATGAAAGTCGGCTTGCCGGGCATGGACCTGGTGGTGTTCCCGGAATACAGCACCATGGGCATCATGTACGACAACGAGGAAATGATGGAGACCGCGGCCACCGTGCCCGGTGACGAAACGGCCATCTTCTCCGCCGCCTGTCGTGAGGCGAACACCTGGGGCGTGTTTTCGCTCACCGGAGAACGACACGAGGATCACCCCAACAAGGCGCCGTACAACACTCTGGTTCTGATCAACAACGAGGGTGAGGTCGTCCAGAAATACCGCAAGTGTATCCCCTGGTGTCCGATCGAGGGATGGTATCCGGGTGACACTACCTATGTCACCGAGGGTCCAAAGGGCATGAAGATCAGCCTGATCATCTGCGATGACGGCAACTATCCCGAGATCTGGCGCGATTGCGCCATGAAGGGGGCGGAGCTGATTGTTCGCTGTCAGGGCTACATGTACCCGGCCAAGGAACAGCAGGTGATGATGGCCAAGAGCATGGCCTGGGCCAACAACTGTTACGTTGCGGTGGCCAACGCCGCCGGATTTGACGGCGTGTATTCCTACTTCGGCCACTCCGCGATCATCGGCTTCGATGGCCGTACCCTCGGGGAATGCGGTGAGGAAGACATGGGCATTCAGTATGCCCAGCTGTCCGTAAGCCAGATCCGTGATGCCCGTGCGAACGACCAGTCCCAGAATCACCTGTTCAAGCTGCTGCACCGGGGCTACACCGGTGTGCATGCCTCCGGGGACGGCGACAAGGGCGTGGCCGACTGTCCGTTCGAGTTCTACCGTACCTGGGTGATGGACGCCCAGAAGGCGCAGGAAAATGTGGAGGCCATGACCCGGAAGACGGTAGGCACCGCTGAGTGCCCGGTGGGCGAGCTGCCGTTCGACGGCAAGGAAAAATCCGCAGGGGCCTAAGCCCGGGAGGCGTTCATGCCGTTTATCAACGAACGGCTGGAAGCCAATCGGGAAACCATTGAAAAGAACCGGGCCGCCTCAGGCCCGGTTCGTGCTTCCCGGTTCCGCTTCGAGCCCGAGGCCGTGATGGCCAGACTGCGGGAAAATATCGTCGGCCAGGATGAGGCCCTGGCGGCCATGGAATCCATGCTGGTGCGGGTGAAAGCCGATATCGGCGAGGACAACCGACCGCTGGCGGTGCACCTGTTCCTGGGTCCTACCGGCGTTGGCAAAACCGAAACCGTGCGCCTCATTGCCGAAGCTATCCACGGTAATCGCGATGGCCTGTGCCGTATCGACATGAACACCCTGGCCCAGGAGCATTACGCCGCAGCCCTGACCGGTGCACCGCCGGGCTACGTGGGCAGTAAGGAAGGCCACAGCCTGTTCGATCTGGACAAGGTACAGGGCTCGTTCAGCAAACCCGGCATTGTGTTGTTTGATGAAATCGAGAAAGCCAGCAAGGAAGTGGTGCGCACGCTGCTGAACGTGCTGGACACCGGTCGGCTGGTGTTTCCCTCCGGTAACCGGGAGATCGACTTCCGCAACACCCTGATCTTCATGACCAGCAACACCGGTGCGCTGGAGGCGGAGACGCATGAGCAGAGCTACCAGCGGGGCTGGCGCCGCTGGCTCGGTTTATCACCCGGCAACGGCGAGGCCATTCGCGATACCGCTCTGCGCCGGCACTTTGACCCGGAATTCCTCAACCGGATTGATCAGATCCTCAACTTCAACCGACTTACCGACAACTGGCTGGAAGCCCTGCTGGACATTGAGCTGGCGGGCCTCAATCGCCGGTTGTCCAGAAAGCATGCCGAGCTGTCGTTGTCGCCTGACCTGCGCTCAGATCTGTGCCGTGGCTATGACGCCCGTTATGGCGCAAGAGAAATGCTGCGGGCTTTTCGCCAGCGGCTGGAACCCGCCGTTGCCCGGGCGTTACTGGCGTATCCGGACTGCCGCCGGTTTGAAGCCAGCTTACAGGGCAGGCAGGTCACGGTGCACCAATACGTCGAATGACGTAGGCACCGGGGGCATTTCGCGAATACCTCACAGGGACGGGATTTCGGATAGTAAAGCCGTTACCTAATCGTGCAAGCCAACACCAAGGAGCGCCCGTTATGGCTGAAACCATTATCAAGATCGATCTGAACAAGTCGGCCTATGAGAACGACAAAATTCACAACCGCTGGCACCCGGATATTCCGCTGGTGGCCACCGTCAAGCCGGGCGACGATTTCATCGTTGAATGCTATGACTGGACTGGCGGCCAGATCAAGAACGACGACAGCGCCGACGACGTGCGCGATGTTGATCTCAGCCAGGTTCACTTCCTGTCGGGACCGATCGGGGTCGAGGGCGCGGAGCCGGGCGACCTGCTGGAAGTCGACATCCTCGACATCGGCACCTTCGAAGAGAGCCAGTGGGGCTTTAACGGGTTCTTCTCCAAGCAGAACGGCGGTGGCTTCCTGACCGAACACTTCCCGGAGGCCCAGAAATCCATCTGGGACTTCAACGGCATGTTCACCAAATCCCGGCACATTCCCAACGTGGAATTTGCCGGCCTGATTCACCCGGGGCTGATCGGCTGCCTGCCCTCCAAAGAATTGCTGAACACCTGGAACAAGCGTGAGGCCGGACTGGTCGCGACCGATCCGGAGCGTGTGCCGGAACTGGCAACACTGCCCAACGGTGAGACCGCCCACATGGGCCAGATGACCGGCGACGCGGCCAAAGCTGCCGGCGCGGAGGCCGCCCGTACCGTGCCGCCACGGGAACACGGTGGCAACTGTGACATCAAGGATCTGTCCCGTGGCTCCAAGGTGTATTTCCCGGTGTACGTGGACGGGGCCGGCCTCTCCGTAGGCGACCTTCACTTCAGCCAGGGCGACGGTGAAATCACGTTCTGTGGCGCCATCGAAATGGCCGGCTGGATTCACCTGCGGGTGAACCTGATCAAGGACGGCGTGAAGAAGTACGGCATCAAGAATCCGGTGTTCAAGCCCAGCCCGATCAAGCCCCGTTACGACGACTATGTAATCTTCGAAGGCATCTCCGTAGACGAAGACGGCGGCCAGCATTACCTGGACGTGCATGTGGCCTATCGTCAGGCGTGCCTGAACGCTATCGAATACATGACCAAGTTCGGTTACACCAAGGCGCAGGCCTACGCGATTCTGGGTTGTGCGCCGGTGGAAGGCCACATCAGCGGCGTGGTGGATATCCCGAACGCCTGCGCCACGCTCTGGTTGCCGACTGGCATCTTCGACTTCGACATTAACCCGTCCGCCGATGGTCCGCAGAAGAAAGTCAGCGGGGGCATGGACGTACCGCTGTCGAAAGATAAGGAGTAATCGCCATGCCCGTGTATGACTACAAGTGCCGTGAACATGGCCTCTTTCACACACTGGCCACCATGGAGGATGCGGCCAAGCCGGCGCAATGCCCCACCTGCAAGGCCATGTCGCCGCGGGTGATCGTATTGCCATCCCACATTGCCGCCATGGACCCGGCCAAAAGGGCGGCCGAGGACCGGAACGAGCGGTCCCGGCATGAGCCGGTGTTTTCCACCGCAGACCGAAGGGCGAATGATAAGGAGCACAGTCGCGCCTGCGGCTGTGGCTCTCCGAAACCCGGAAAGTCCATGCTGTTCTACACCGCTGACGGGAAGAAGATGTTTCCCTCCATGCGGCCCTGGATGATCAGCCACTGATTGGCTGAGTTGAAACTGTCACGTGTTTGGCCCCCTCTCCGGGGCCTTTTTTATTGCTTCAGGTTGTCCCTTCCGAATATCGTGTATATAGTGTTTTCATCCTTGGTCAAATACCAGATGTAGTGATCAGTGCGTAACCAACTCGGTCAACGTGTGATCATCTAAGCCATTCTGGTATCGGGAATCCGGTGAGACTCCGGAACTGACGCGCAGCGGTATTGGGGAACAAGCGTGGCATCAAGACACTGGCGAAAGCCGGGAAGTCGCCACACGAGGCCGAATCTATCGATTCACGCCCCTGAGTCCGAAGACCTGCCAGGGATGAAGGAGCTTTACGGCTCCCAACTGCACCTTCGCGACCCAGGGTGAGCAGACCGGTTATGCCCAGCCATTCCCATGGCGAGGTGTGCCCCTGCGTACGCGATGGTGAAAGGAACTCAACGCGTATTCAGGAGAACACTGCATGTCTGCCTCAGCCCTGGCCGAACCCCGGCCAACCTCGCACACGGACACCGAATCCCTTCAGGTCATCAAGCGCAACGGCACACTTGTCGGCTTCGACCCCTCGAAGATCAGCATCGCCGTCACCAAAGCGTTCCTCGCTGTTGAGGGCGACACCGCCGCCGGTTCCGCGCGTATCAATGACGCGGTACACCGGGTGACCGACCAGGTCATCCAGGCGATTAGCCGTCGCCTGAAGGCCGGTGGCAAGGTGCATATCGAAGACATCCAGGATCAGGCGGAACTGGCCCTGATGCGGGCCGAAGAACAGAAGGTGGCCCGCGCCTACGTCCTGTATCGGGAAGAGCATGCCCGCGAGCGCGCCCGCCATGCGCCGGTTGAGGCGCACCCCCATCTGACGGTGAAAAAGACCAGTGGCGAGATTGCTCCGCTGGATCTGGGCCTGATGAAACTGCAGGTGGAAAAGGCCGCCACAGGGCTGGAGGGCATCGACGGTGATTCCCTGGTGGACGATGCCCTGACCAACCTCTACGACGGCATCGCCGAGGAAGACGTGCTGTCGGCCCTGATCATGACGGCCCGCAGCCGGATTGAGCGGGAGCCGGACTACAGCGCGGTCACCGCTCGTCTACTGCTGGAACAGCTGCGTCTGGAGAATGCCGCCGCGTTGGGCCTGCCCATCAGTCTGCCATTGGCTGAGATTTATCCACAGGCACTGAGCGCCTTTGTCGAAGCGGGAATCCGGTACGAATTGCTGGATGACGCTCTGGCCGCCTTTGATCTGGAGCGCCTGGGTGCCGCCCTTCAGCCGGAGCGGGATCTGCAGTTTGGCTTCCTGGGTCTGCAAACCCTGTACGACCGTTACTTCCTGCACTGGAACAAGGCCCGACTGGAGTTGCCCCAGGTATTCTTCATGCGCGTTGCCATGGGCCTGGCCCTGCGCGAAGACGATCCAAATGCCCGGGCCATCGAGTTCTACAACCTGTTGTCGTCGTTCGACTACATGGCGTCCACACCCACGCTGTTCAACAGCGGCACCCGCCATTCTCAGCTGTCCTCCTGTTACCTGACGACGGTGGGCGACGATCTTGAAGACATCTACGGCGCCATCCGTGATAACGCCATGCTGTCGAAATGGGCTGGCGGTCTGGGTAACGACTGGACGCCAGTCCGTGCGCTGGGCTCCCACATCAAAGGAACCAACGGCCAGAGCCAGGGCGTGGTGCCCTTCCTGAAAGTAGTCAACGACACCGCCGTGGCGGTCAACCAGGGCGGCAAACGTAAAGGTGCGGTGTGCGCCTACCTGGAAAGCTGGCACCTGGACATCGAGGAGTTCCTGGAACTGCGCAAGAATACCGGCGACGAACGCCGCCGAACCCACGACATGAATACGGCCAACTGGGTGCCCGATCTGCTGATCGAGCGCATGCGCGAAGACCGTGACTGGACCCTGTTCTCCCCCAGCGATGCGCCGGATCTGCACGACCTGTACGGCAACGCCTTCCGTGAACGCTACGAGCATTACGAAGCCCTGGCAGAGCAGGGCAAAATCAAGCTGTTCAAGAAAATCCCGGCCAAGCAACTCTGGCGCAAGATGCTCACTGTTCTGTTCGAAACCGGCCACCCCTGGATCACCTTCAAGGACCCGTGCAACCTGCGTTCCCCCCAGCAGCACCAGGGCGTGGTGCACAGCTCCAACCTGTGCACCGAAATCACCCTGAACACCAGTGCCGACGAGATTGCCGTGTGCAACCTGGGTTCCGTGAACCTGACGGCTCATATCGCCAACGGCGAGCTGGACGTGCGGCGTCTGGAACAAACGGTGAACACCGCCGTGCGCATGCTCGATAACGTTATCGACATCAACTACTACGCCGTGCCCCAGGCCCGCAACTCCAACTTCAAGCATCGCCCGGTCGGTCTTGGCCTCATGGGTTTCCAGGATGCGCTCTATCAACTGGGCCTGCCGTATTCCAGCCCGGAAGCGGTTGAGTTTGCCGACGTTGCCATGGAGCAACTCAGCTACTTCGCCATCCGCGCCTCAGCTTCGCTGGCGGGTGAGCGAGGCGCCTATGAGAGCTACGAAGGTTCCCTCTGGCAGCAGGGCATCCTGCCGATCGACTCCATCAACCTGCTCAAGGAAAACCGCAGGGAAGGGGATCTGTCCGTAAATACCAACACCCGGCTGAACTGGTCTCCCGTACGCGAACTGATCGCAAAAAACGGCATGCGCAACAGCAACGTGATGGCCATTGCCCCGACGGCGACGATTTCCAACATCGTGGGTGTGTCCCAGTCCATCGAGCCGGCGTACCAGAACCTGTTCGTGAAATCGAACCTCTCCGGCGAGTTCACGGTGGTGAATCCCTCCCTGGTCCGGGATCTCAAGGCCGAAGGCCTTTGGGACAACGTGATGGTGAACGACCTCAAATACTTCGACGGCAGCGTTCAGCAGATCGACCGCATCCCGAATGATCTGAAAGCGCGATACGCCACCGCCTTTGAGATCGACGCAAGATGGCTGGTGGAAGCCGCGGCCCGGCGCCAGAAATGGCTCGATCAGGCCCAGAGCCTGAACCTGTACATGGCCGAGCCCAGCGGCAAAAAGCTGGATGCCCTGTACCAGCTGGCCTGGGAACGTGGGCTGAAGACCACCTATTACCTGCGCTCCCTGGGTGCCACCGGCGCTGAAAAAACCGCTCCGGTTGCCGCGCCCCAACCCCAGGTGTGCAGCATCGACGATCCGGACTGCGAAGCCTGTCAGTAACTGCTTACTTAACGATTTCGAGGCAAAACCATGCTTGATTGGGACGACGAACCAAAAACTGAATCCAAAGCGGCGCATCCCGGCGCCCCGGCACCGGTGAACGTGGACGACAAACGAGTCATCAACGGCGAAACCGACATCAACCAGCTGGCACCGTTCAAGTACCCCTGGGCCTGGGAGTACTTCATGAACGCCAACAAAAACCACTGGACCCCCCTGGACGTGAACATGGCCCAGGACGTTCACGACTACCACCACCGGCTGACCGCGCCGGAAAAACATGTGTACGAGAACGTGTTGGCCTACCTCACCACTTCCGACATCCTCGCCATGCGCAACATCGGCCTGGCGGTGATGGAGAAGATGAGCGCGCCGGAACTGCAGATCTACCAGGCCCGGCAGGTATACGAGGAAGCCATGCACACCTGGGCCTACCAGCACTGCATCGAAACCCTCAACCTGGACCAGAGCGAGATCTACAACCGTTATCGTGTTGTGCCCGCCATCAACGGCAAGATCCAGATCGCCAACCGCCGGCTGGATGCGGCCATGCGGCCGGACATGAACCTGCGCAACAAGGACGACCTGCAGGAATTCATCATGTCTTACCTGTTCTTCGCGGCGGTGTTCGAAGGCACCTGGTTCTACAACGGCTTCAGCCCTATTTTCGCCCTCCAGCGCCGGGGCCTGATGCGCGGCACCGGCGAACAGCTGCAGTACATCCTGCGGGATGAGGCCATGCACTTCTCATTCGGCCTGAAAGTGGTCAACCAGATCGTGGAAGAGGAGAACATCACCTTCGATCCGAAGGCCGTGCGCGAGATGTGGGACGAATCCGAAGCCGCCGAGAAGGCCTATGCAGATTACATCCTGCGGGACCCGATTCTCGGTTATTCGGCCGAGTACCACAGCGAACAGTTCCGCTTTGTGGCCAACCGCCGTGCCCGCACCGTCGGCCTGGAAGAGCCGTTCCCGGGCGCGAAGAACGTCTCGCCGTGGCTGGACGAACAGGCTACCCTGCGAAAAGAGAAAAACTTTTTTGAAACCCGGGTGATTGAGTACCAGACGGGTGCGCAGCTGGAGTGGTAAATTCGGCTGAGCAGCCGAAGTTATACGCCCTGTGTCCGCATGAATCTGTGAGCCGGGCAGGGCGTATAACTTTCAGACCTGGCATGAATTTCTTCAGAGGTAACTTTGGTGAACAAACGCAGTTTGAAAGCCTTTATCGCGCCGCTCTGTCTCGTTTGTTCAATGGTGTTGCTGGCTTTGCCGGCTGTCTCTGTGGCAGAGCGCAAACTGAAGTTTGCCTTTGCCGACAATGCAAAACCTTACAGTTTCTCTCAGGATGAAAAGGCAGCCGGGCTATTTCCGGAGTTGGTACGGCTTACTTTCAGTTTTATCCCCGACTACAACATGGCAAGCGCGGTGATGCCGTGGTCGAGAGTGCAGTACAATGTCAGATTGGGCCTGAACGATGGCCTCCTCACCTATCCGTCGAAGGAACGACAGAGCTACGCAGTCTTTTCAGCGGCGCCGCTTTTTATTCAGGATTTTGGCCACCTGGTTTACTCGGCTGAAAACCCCAATAAAGACCTGATCGAATCGGCCGCCAGCTTTGCTGACTTGTCCGGTTTGAAGGTAATCGTCGAAAAGGGCTCACAATGGGAAGAGAACAACATACCAGACTATTTGGAGCGTGTTCCCGGTCGGGATAGTGAGACGATGATGCATCTACTGATGTTTCGGGAAGCCGGGGATTTTCTGGTGCAGCCCGCCGAGGACGCCCGTTTCATTGCAGGGAAACTGGGCTACACCGAGAACTTGAAGATTCGTAAGGTCGATTTTATTCCGAACTCTATGATCCCTTTCCATCTTGGTGTTTCGCGCCAGCATCCATCCGCTAACGATGTGATCAATCAGGTTGATGCAATCATGCAAAAGCCGGATTTTCAGTCACAATTGACGACTCTGATCAAGAGTTATCGATAAGGCTGCACGGCTTATCTGTCCGGCATCTTCATGCGGCCCTCACCGCGACCCGGGTACCATTGAATGCAGCATTGCCCGTCAGTGCGTCAATGCGCCCGGAATCAGTGACGTCGTTCATGCTCACGCCGGGTTGTCCCTCGGCGATCGACATGGCGGTGTCCGGCCGGTTGTGGCCCCAGCCCTGGGGCATGCTGATCACACCCTCTAACATATCGTCGTCGATTTCCACCGGCAGGTTGATGCTCCCGGAAGCCGACGTAACCGTGGCCAGCTGTCCGTCTTCAAGCCCGATTTTGAGAGCATCTGACGCGTTCATCTGTAACGTGCACGGGTTTTTGCCCTTGACCAGGCGGTGGGAATTCTGGGTCCAGGTGTTGTGGCTGCGAGGCAGGCGGCGGCTGATCAGCGTGAACGGATAGTCGCTGTTCTCATCTGCCTGCAACAGGCCCGAGGCATCCAGGCGTTTCAGATCCTTCAGGTATAGCTCGGGGGCAATGCGGATCTTGCCGTCCTCGGTCTGGATGCGCTGCGCCAGGCAGGGCTGCAGTGGTCCCAGATCCACACCATGAGGGTTGGCTTTCAGGGTCTCCAGACTCATGCCCTCTTTTCCGTAGGCGCCGTGTTTCAGTCCCAGATCCAGCATGGCCTCCGGCGTTACGCCATCGTCTTCCAGGCCCGTT
Source organism: Marinobacter sp. L-13 (assembly GCF_056857715.1). Taxonomy (NCBI): domain Bacteria; kingdom Pseudomonadati; phylum Pseudomonadota; class Gammaproteobacteria; order Pseudomonadales; family Marinobacteraceae; genus Marinobacter; species Marinobacter sp. L-13. The sequence goes on along the minus strand of NZ_JBSXNQ010000068.1, from coordinate 8,561 downwards.
AACTGCAGTGCCAGATCCCGCAGAATCTCCCAGTCGTGTTTCTGGCTCGGTCCTTTCTCGAACATCGGTTCCGAGAACTTGGCGGTATTGCGAACGGCGAAAGAGTTGAAGAACACATCGAAGTGCGGCACTTCCAGCCCGGTTGTGGCCGGCAGGATGATGTCGGCATGGCGGGTGGTTTCGTTCAGGTAGATATCCACCGACACCATGAAATCCAGGGCATCGAAGGCGTCTTCCAGTCGGGCTCCGCCGGGCGCCGAAAGCACTGGATTGCCGGCGATGGTGATCATCGCGCGGATCTGGCCCTCGCCCGGGGTCAGGATCTCATCGGCCAGGGTAGCCACGGGGAATTCGTTGTTGAAGTAGGGCAGTTTTCGCACCCGGGACTCGTAACGGCCATAGGAACTCGGCTTGCCCTTTTTGTCCCTGACAAGATCAAAGGCCGGCTGGGGGAACATGGCGCCACCGCGGCTATCGAAGTTGCCGGTGAGAATGTTCAATACATTGTTGAGCCACTGGCAGAGGCCGCCGAACGACTGCGTCGAGGCGCCCATGCGGCTGTAGCAAACGGCGCTCTTCGCAGCTGCCATCTCCCGGGCCAGCTCGCGGATGGCCTCCGCGGTCATACCACAGGCTGCCGCCACGTTTTCCGGGCTATAGGGTTTTACGGCCTCGGCCAGTTGCTCCAGCCCGTCGATCCGGTCTTCCAGATGACCAAGGGTAACCAATTGTTCCTCAAACAGGGTGTGAACCATGGCCAGCATGAACAGGGCATCGGTTTCCGGGCGGATAAACAGGTGCTGGTCGGCCTTTCTCGCAGTCTCGGTGCGCCGTGGATCAACCACCACCACCTTGCCGCCACGTTGCTGGATGGCCTTCAGGCGTTTGCCGACGCCGGGGGCGGTCATCAGGCTGCCGTTGGAAACAATCGGGTTGGCACCAATGATCAGCATGAAATCCGTATGGTCGATGTCCGGCACCGGAATCAGCATGCCGGCACCCAGCATGTAATTGGAGGCCACGTGGTGTGGTAACTGGTCCGCCGATGCGGAGCTGTAGCGGTTATTGGTGCCCAGCGCCTTGAAGAACCGCGGCAGCATGATGGCGTTGCCGAAGTTATGGGCGTTTGGATTACCCAGATAAACCCCGACCGCATCCTGCCCGTGTTCCTGCTGGATGCCGCGAAACCGCGAGGCGATTTCCTCGAAGGCAGCTTCCCAGCTGATCTCCTGCCAGCCGTCCGCGGTGCGCTTCATAGGTGCTTTCAGGCGGTCCTTGTCATTGTAGAAATCCTGCAGTGCAACGGCTTTCGGGCAGATATGGCCGTGGCTGAACGGGTCGTTGCTGTCGCCCTTGATGGACAGGATCTCGCTACCCCGATGCTGGATTTCGAGGCCACACATGGCTTCACAGATGTTACAGGTGCGGTAATGGGTCTGGGTGTCGGTCATGGCAAACACTCGGTCCGGATATTGTCGTTATTGGTACTGGCAGTGTGGCACAAGCCGGCGGAAAATCAGACGGTCATAATTCACATAAAACCGGTCAATCCCGCCAAATACTGTTTCTCTCGGTGCCTGAAAGACAGGCCGGAATTTCATCGTACAATAGCCCATGGCTAAAACCTTTTACCGTCGGGGCCCGGACCATCGAGCCGGAGCGCCGGTTACCTTTCTCGACGTCCGCCGTCGTTTCCAGTTCCGTTCCATCGAGCTTGGCCGCTGGGTCACCGAGCCGGAAAAACAGCGCAGTGCGTCGCTGTTCTACGATGCCCTGTGCGACCTGATGACCATTCTTGGCGGCACCGAGTCTCTGGTTTCCCTGCGTGGCACCCTGGCTCTTCAATATGGCATTGGCGGCCGACCGGGTGTGTCGGCCCACTACACGCCGGCCACGCGCAGCTTCTCACTGGCCAAAAATGCCGGGCCCGGCAGCATCGCCCACGAGTGGTTTACACCGAAGCTTGTAAGTTGACACGAAACACCGAAGCGCCTACGTTGATTGACATACCTTGGTTGAGGAGTCGAGATGCAGGGAAGCAATTTCAAGATTGGAGACCAGTTTCAGTCTAAAGCTAAGATCGTCGAGATCCCCCGCTTTTACTTCGGCGAGTTCAAATTTTCTGACTCCAACGAAACCAAAGATGCTCCGAGTTACCAGTTCCAGCGAAAGAGGGGGTGGTGGCCCAAGGTACCTGTTCTAATACAGAGCGATGGGCTTCCATGGGAAATCGGCAACGCATATCTATTAACAATTCTAAATAACAAAAAGCCCTGGGACATGGAGACACTGAGGAGTCGGGCCAATTATCTTCTTGCCTACCTTAGATTTCTTGAAGACACAGGTACGCACTTTATGCATTTCCCTTTTAAGCGATCTGAAAGGGTAACTTATGTATTCAGGGATACCCTCCAGTCTTTTGTTATGCAAGGCTTAAATCCGCTCTACGCGTCAAACATTATTAATACAGCTTTAGATTTCTATCGAACTATTGCAGCAGAGGGCTTCATAGCGGAGGAAGACTTCAAAAACCTCCCGTTCAAAACTATTCAGAGATTTGTAAAGTTCTTAGATGTTAGGGGGTTTGGTCGACTCAAAGCTGTAACTACGTCGGACTTGGCGATCCCACATGCAAAGCCTCAAAAAAGACTTGATCGAATTAATGATGGAGGACAACTGAGACCTCTTAGCATAGATGAACAAAGAGCTATTCTAGGTGGTTTTGAACGCCAGATGTGCCCTTTCAATCTCGAGCTAATGATGAGAATAGCCCTCTCTACGGGAGCAAGAATTCAGACTGTTTGTACGATTAGGATTCATCACATAAAATCAGCTTACCGAAAAATGACATCGGAGAATCTATCTTGTGTTGAAATACAAGCTGGAAATGGGGCTCGAGATGAAGGTCACCTAATAAATACCAAACGAGGAAGATTGCACCGATTATTATTTCCTAGAGGCCTTATAGAAGACTTATATGTGTACCTCAACTCCGATTATCACCAGTCCTTGATGGAGAAGTCCTATTATGGCGCAAGTGATATTAATTATTTGTTTTTGACAGAGACTGGCTCGCCCTTTTATATATCGAAGCAAGAAATACAAGATCGCCAAGCCTTAGATTCCCATTATTCAGTAAACTCCGGGGATTTCGTACAAAATAAAGGCGATACCGTGCGAATGAATCTGAAAAAATTTAGAGAAAAATTAAAATCAAGGTACCCATACGTTGGATATTTTAAGTTCCACGATTTGCGCGCGACCTTTGGAATGAACCTGGTAAGAAAACTGGAGAACAAAGGTTATAAATCCGGGCGCATACTTTCTGAGGTAAAATCAAGGCTAGGCCATACCAATGTAGCGACAACTCAAGAATATTTAGACTTCCAACAACTAGAAGAGAGATTTGATCAAATCTCTGTCGAGTTCGAGGATGACTTGCTGAAAGACTATGAAGGCATTGGGAGAAGCAAAGAATAATGGGTCTGCAATTTAGAGCGGTCAGCTATCTGCCGATCAAAGCCAATTCATTAAAGGAATCGGAAAGCGTATCCCCGTTGCACCCTGAAAACATCATCCTTGTAAGTGAACACAAAACCGGTGAGCGAAGAAGAACTTTTGATTTTGGAAGGTTCTGTTTCACAAGGAAGGACTTTTCCTTACATCAAGCCAACCCGAGAACTGGCGTTAAACAGTACAAAGTTGATCCATTAAGCTTCAAAGAAGAGCGTCGTGAGTTCATCAAAAAAACACTGCATTTTCTAAGAGAGCAAGGAAGCGCTGAAAACAATATCGTTAGCATAGCGAGCAGTTTAATGCGCTTTTTCTTATTCTTGGAAAGGGCGGTTGATAAAGAGGAATGGCCATCCAATCCGGAGAAAGCGTTGGCGTGTTATCAAAAATATATAGCAGATTTAATACATTGTTCACGACTGCCTAAAGCCCAACGCAACCATATCGCGGTCGCTAGCGCGTACCAATATGCTACTAGTGTAAGAAACCTGGTAGGCTTCGCATATGAATTAAGCAGACATGATATAGAGCGCGTTGTCCCTAGTTATGTTGGTGGCAAGTCCAGACCAAAGAAAGAAGCTGTATCAAAAGCCTCACGACAAAAATTTGTTTATTTTTGCCTTTCAATATTCGAACAACTTCAACAGTCAATATTGGAACGGAAACGTTTCCCATGGCGCATAGACCTTACTAACGCTGGAATCGATAAAACTTTTATTTGGAGTGGGGTTCACAAAACGAATCAAAAGAACGCGATATATACGCAGCTATTCTATGGGCATTCGGGCGCTTTAAAAAGCGAAGAGGAATTTCTAGAATCTCTCGACTTGTTAGGATTTACCCATTACAAAGATATAGTAAAAATAAGCGGTATGGGCAATTCAAATCGGAGTAGCCTTGTGGCTTGGTTCCGAAAAAAACAGTCGCATTTCGAGCGTATCAACAACGATGAAGGGATCTACTCTGCATGCTTAATGTCATCCTATGAGCTTGCCACCAAATGCTTTTGGTACTGTTTTATTGCAGCGACTGCGTCCAATTATTCAGTAGCATCAAAATTTAAAATGGGGTCTGAGGAGTATATTCCTCAGAGGGGTTATGTATTCTCTGGACTTAAGGTGAGGGCCGGAAACAAAAAAGTTCATGCCGAATTTAAAAAGAACTTTCAGAAATATTTTCGGCTATTTCAAGAGCTTCGCTCTTGGGCAGTAAAACAACTCGACCAAGAGCCCCCTGTTTGGTTTTTTCTATTTGAAACGCCCGAAAAAGTAGGGCGGTTATCGAAGGGAACCAATCACTTGCGAACCGACCGGGAAATAGATAGGAAATCCTATAGGCTAATTCCGAGCGGCATTGCATCGAGTTTGCAGACAATTGTCAGAACTAACAATATTGATGTGGACTTGGTTTCACCAAAACAGCTTCGACAAGGCGTCTCGTTTGATTTTTATAAACTTTCGGGGGGTGATTCAAGTATTGTTGCCCAAAAGCTCGGGAATACCGTGGCGACTGTGCAGCAAGCCTATTCTGGAGTGCACGAGGAGGATGCACATCCGGAACTCGCCGAATACTACGGTAGAGTCATTGAGCGAGTGAAATCTGGCGGGAAATCAAAGCCGGGGTTAATTCCAGTGCGCGTGATTGACGATGAAGGCGCCGACAACTTGCCCGTTGGCAATTGTGATAACTCTACCTTTAGAAAACCAAAAAAAGCTCAGCAATTTGGTGGGGCGGCTCCAGATCCAGACTGTGCCCGAAGCGAAACCTGCTTGTTTTGTGAATTTTTTGCCATTCATGCTGACAAGAACGGCTTGAGTAAACTTCTATCGTTCCGTGAGCTGTTCCCTCTTATAAGAAAACGGACAGGCTCAATCGACCAGTATATTTCTGTATTCGGTCCGATAGAGGGAAGGATTGAGGAAATAGTAGAGTATATCAGGGACAACGTTCCAGATGGAGCCGCGCTGCTTGAAGAGGTCTCCGAAGATGTCTCAGAGGGCAATTTAGATGAGTTTTGGGAACATCATTTCAATCTCCTCACCGAATTAGGTTATTTAGCATGAGCCTCTTGCCTCGTTTCGTAGAGAATACGGTTGACGTCGGTATTCCTGATTCAATTCCAGAAAACGGCTACATCCCAAGCGTCGATCACGTGATGAGTCGCGATGCCAACGGAAATACCGTTAGCGTATTTGGAGATCCGACCTGGGATTTTTCGATGTTCTTGGGCGCGGTCACTCGATTTCATATTGAGCGATTCATCGAAGATGCGTGCGATCAGAAGGATGCTGACTCATACCGAAGAGATTTCAAGGTAATACTGTTTCGAATTATTTACACCTCGACCTCAAGGGCCATAAATACTGTCGCAGATCATTATAACGTCCTGAAGCGCCATACTCGGTTTGCGATCAGTAAAGGTCTGAGCATAAGGGAGTCTCTAAAAGATAGATCGACGTTAGACTTGATAGTCCTCGATTCCCAACTAAATAAAAAGCAGATCGCGCGACGCTTGGTAGATGCTAAAAACCTTTTTTCTGCACTCCATAATATATCAACTCAGGTCGATAGTTTTGATTGTTTTCCATCCAACGAAGTTTTCGAGTACCTGTCGGAGTTGACAAAAGAGTTTCCTTTGATATCGCAGCAAACCCCGCTTATTCCTACAAGAATTCTTTCCCGTAGAATTTACACTTGCTTCGAGTATATGGAAAAGTTCATCGAATTAAAGGAGAGCTACGACTCTTTGCTTAACTTTCGACATTCTTTTGTCGCTGAATATATAAGAGATGGCGGATCAAAAAGGGTTGCCCGAGATTACGCGGCCGAACGTTTCAAAGAAGAAATCAAGAAAGAGAAGCACTCTGAATTTGTTGATTATTTTCGAATAAGAGAATTTCAGAACTTGAGGGGCCTTGCTCACAAAGTTAGGCTGCCGGTTAGAGAGATGATTCATGCTTTCAGTGGCATGAGGAGCAAAGAATGCAACTCAATCGCCATGGATGGATTCCGATTTAAAACAATCGGTCGAAGTAAGATTCCGGTTATTCGGTCATACACTACAAAGTTGGCCAGGGATTCCGGATACTTTGCGGATTGGGTAACGTCCCCCGAGATTGAAACAGCTTTTCGGGCCGCAAATATCATTAACTATGCCACCCTAAGGTATCATTTTGGGCTGGCTCCGGAACAGATCGATGAGTCCTGTGTTCCGCTTTTCCTCTCAGTCGATTTTCGCGAAAGCACCAAAAAAAAGATGAACGCTCTCTTTGATTTTCCGCTACAAAAAGCAAGCCTTCGAGGTTGGGCATGGCGGGAACATCCACTTAATCAAGATCCTGAAATCATTGTTTCTCGAGAAGACCTGGTCGAGATTTTTGCAGTCGATCCCAATGCAAGCACTGAATCTCTCAAACCTAACATTGAGATCGGAAAACCGTATGAATTTCAATCACACATGTATCGTCGGTCTTTGGCTGTATATGCCGCACGGAGCGGACTCGTTTCATTGCCGACTCTTAAAGAACAACTGAAGCACATCTCCATACAAACTAGCGCGTTCTACGGCAATGGCGCAGCGTTTGCAAAAAATTTCATTCTTCCGAAATCAGATAATGCCCCTCTTGATGGGTCGGTGATCTCCCAGAGAGGTTTCGTAAAGGAGTTTCAGGACGAATTGATAGAGGGAGAGGCCGACCTTTTTTTCAACGAGGTTGTTACGGCGGACGAAGTTTTGTTCGGTGGAATGGGATCCCAAATACAAAAGCAGAAATTTTCGGGAACACTACCAACAGTTTTCACTGATAGAGAAAAGACGAGAAAGGCAATCAAAAAAGGTCGTCTGAGGTATTCGGAGACGCCACTTGGCGGCTGCATGAGAATAGAAGTGTGTGACCGAATTGCCTTCAGCTCTATAACAACTTGTGTGGGATGCGGGGATAGCGTTTTTAGCAGTCGTTCAGTACCACTGTTGGAGAAAACCAAGAAGGACTATCAGTTTCGCCTTGAACGCTATGGCACAGGAACGCCATATGGAAAACAACTAGAGAGGGATATCAGAGATATAGAGATGGTACTAAAAATGCGAGAGAAACTTATTAAAGCGGTCGATGTAACGGACGGTGGGCCAAGCTATGAGTAGGTTGAGAGGAGAGCGCCTGTACAGAGCTGCTTTGCAGCGACTTAAGTCGGGGGAGACAGAGGTTGTAGATACGACTGCCCCTGACTTTCGTTTCTCGACTACAACTGTCGCTGTCGAGGCCGGGAAAAAGAAAGGTTATGTTCGCTCAGAGCGCTATCCTGAGCTATGCAAAGAAATTGCGGAGCAGGAGAGTATCCGAAAAAAGAAATTGTTTGACGCTCCAAGACATTCCAAAAGAACTCCTGGCGCCAGGGTTAAAAAGATTTCAGAACAGTATGAGTTGCTCAAGCGAGAACATGAGGCCTGCTTGGAAAGGATGCTCAATTTATTACTAACGAATTATGCGCTTCAGAGCGAGAACAGGCACCTAAAATCCCTTACAAAGAGTGCTGCGCAACTCGATCAGGAGCAATAGGGCAATTCTCAAATCAAATCAATTGCAGACATGCTTGATCGCGAATGCACCTCTCACTGTCCGTCCGCGGGGTTGCCGACTGTTGGAGAGACTCTAAGGGCTATTCGTCATTTGAATTGGCACTGAGGAGAACTGCCCCTATATTTCAACTAGTAAGATGCACTCCAATTTCGGTTTGTCCCTGCGCGTAGGCTATCCAAGCTTTAAGTCTCTTAGAGATCCTCGGCAGATTCTGGTTGAATCTACCGGTATTGAGCTTGCTACTGATAAATTTTTTGTGTAGTTGACCTATCTATTGATGTTCCAGATTTACCAAGATAGCGAGCTCAGATCGGCGAAGTTCGAGTTGTGTCGTAAGCGCCGTTAAATCGACCCACTTGCCCTAATCGTATTGAGCCACTTTTTTCAAAGCCAACAACTCGGCATTCCAGGGCAGCAAGGCTTCAAGCTTCTCCAGCGTGTCGGCCTTAGCAATTCGTTCCAGCACATGGT